>JBKBTZ010000059.1:0-20053 GCA_046290825.1 Limisphaerales bacterium | reverse complement strand
GGGCGAGTTTCACAGGACGGCCTTTCCCAGAATGCGCGCCCGTTCGGCGCGGCCAAAGGTGTGCAGGTGCATGGGCATTGAGCGGTTGTCGCCCACCACGAAGTATTCGTCGGGGCCGAGTTCCACCGGGTCCAGATTCCAGTTCGAGGGAAGGCGGAGCCAGGGTTCGTCCAGGGGCATGCCATTAACGGTGACGCGGCCCTCGCGAAACCCGATGCGCTCGCCGGGCAGGCCGACCACCCGCTTGAGGAGCATGATGCTGGGGCCGGAGAAGCGGATACCCACCACGTCACCGCGCCGGGGCGGGTGGCTGCGGTAGGCGAGGGTGTTGATGAAATTGACGCGGCCATTCCGGTAATTGGGTTCCATCGAGCCGCCGGTCACCCGCACGGGCAGGAGGATGAACTTGAACAGGATGAAACACACCACCGCCAACGTGGCGGCGCGGATCAGGGTGAAGCGGAGATTCCGGCCAAAAATGAAGCGGCGCATTCCGCTCACCTCGGATGCAGCAGCAGCTTTCGGCAAACTGTCAGACGGTGCATTCACTTGGGGTTGGCGGCGGTAGCGTCCGTTTCCGTCTCTCCGAGGTCGTGATGGTCGGGCGTCTGGAGCACCTCGGAGAAGTCCTTCTCGCTGCGTTCGAGGATGCGGCGCATTTGCGGCGAAAGCCAGCGGCCCTTGTTCTGTTTCTGCTCGTCCCGTCGGCACAGACGGTAATGGCCGAGGCCGTCGGTCTCGATGATGCCGTCCTCCAACAGCCGCGCGATGACCGGATAGGCCCACTGCGGCTCCTCGCGGAACCGGCGCTTGCCCCCGGCGCGCCGGGCGATTTCGCGGGCTGCCACAAACTGCTTGGGCCAGCTTTTCAAGTAGTCGCAAATGGCGCGTTCGTCGGCATCCATACGTCAGTAATATCGGGGACGCGACCGGGTTACCGGCCGGCCGTCATCGGCCATTGCGCGGCGACCATGCCCTTGTAGCCGCCGATGATGGAATGGCAGTTCCAATAGCCCATCCGTCGCGCGGCGGACGCCGTCAACACCGACCGGTAACCGCCGCCGCAATACATCAAAATCTCCGTGTCGGGATTGGGAAAACGCTTTTCCAGGTCGCGCTCGAAGATGCCTTTGCCGAGGTGCTGGGCCTCGACGGCGTGCCCTTGTTGCCATTCGTGGTCCTCGCGCACATCGAGCAGGACCGCGGCGGGGTTCGCAACGAGCCGGGCGCGCGCTTCGGCCACGGTGATTTCCTTCACGAACAGGCGCTCGTCGTTGACGAGTTTGAGAAAGGCAGGCGAATGATCCATGCGTTGCGATTGTCTCGGGGGCGGATGGAACCAGTTTCCCGTTGCGCCGTCCAGCCGCTTGCTTTAACCCCGCCGCGTGCCGGCCTTCCGCCAAAACCTCTGGCTCGCCGCCCTTCTGCTCTTCGCCATCGTGGCCTGGGGCGCCAGCAATGCGGGCACCAAATACCTCGTCGGGCCCGCGGGCTGGCCACCCATCGGGACGGGCGGCACCCGTTTCCTGTGCGCGGGATTGCTACTGCTGGGCTGGTTGCGGTTGCGCGGCGAGGGCCGGGCGGCGCTTTCTGCGGAACAATCGCGGGCCTTGTGGTGGCGGGGCGGGCTGAGTCTTGCCGCCTACATCATCGTGTTCAACTGGGCGTTGCGGCTCACTTCGGCATCGCACGTCGCACTCTATCTCGGCGCGGCCCCGGTGTGGGCGGTGTTGTGGGAGGGGCGTCCGGATGATCTGCGGGCGGCGGTGTTGCGGTATGCGGCGGCGGCGTTGGCGTTGACCGGCGTGCTCGCGTTGCTGTGGCCGGCGTTGCGACATTCCAGCGTGAGCCTGCCCGGCGAGGCGCTGGGGCTGACGGCGAGCGTGTTGTGGACGAGTTATGGCCGACAATGTCGGGTGTTGACGCGCGATCTCGGCGGCATTGTGGTTTCCGGCCATACGATGTGGCGGGCCGGGCTGCTGCTCACGCCGCTGGCGGCGGTAGAACTGCTGGGAACCGGCTGGCCGGGCGGCGCGTGGCCGTGGGCGGTGCAGGCGTATTGCGTGCTGGGCGGCGGCGTGGTGGCCTATGCCATCTGGAGCGTCGCCCTGCGCTGCTGGCCGACCAGCCGGGTGTATCTGTTCAACAACCTGATTCCCCTGAGCACGATGGCGTGGGCGCATTTCACCCTTGCCGAGCCAGTGACACCGACGTTCTGGCTGGCGATGCTTCTGATCGTCGCGGGCGTGCTGCTCGGTCAGCAAAGCTGGCGTCTCCGCCCGCCCGCTTGATTTCCCCGGTCGGTGCCGCAAGCTCTCCATCATTCGACTCCGCGATCCTTCCCCGCCATGGACATCAAGAATCTCGACGAAGTTCCGGCCTTCATCACCAAGGACGGCTCGGTCATTCGCGAGTTGCTCGCGCATCGCAACTCCGCCATCCGCAATCAGAGCCTCGCCGAGGCGCGACTGCCGGTCGGTGCGGCCACCCGGGAGCATTATCATCCCCGGGCGGAGGAGATTTATTTCATCACCGCCGGCACCGGCCGCATCCGCATTGAGGGCGAGGTCCGCGACGTGCGGGTGGGCGACGCCATCGCCATCCCGCCCGGTCAGCGGCACAAGTTGTGGAACACGGGGGCGGGCGAACTGCGCCTGCTCTGTTGCTGCGCGCCGGCTTACGAGCACGAGGATACGGTGATGACCGAGCCGGAGCCGGCCGGTTGACGAGGCGGGCGCGAAGCCGTCTCGGGGACAGCCCTTCAGCCCCGGATTGTGCCCGTCCATCCCGGTCTCTAGCCTCGGGCCATGACGCAACAACGCAGTGTGGTCGTGGGGGGCGGAGCGGCGGGCTTCTTCGCGGCCATTGCCTGTGCCGAGGCCGCGCCTGGCTGCGAGGTGCTGTTGTTGGAACGCGGGCCGCAATTTCTCGCCAAGGTGCGCATTTCTGGCGGCGGGCGCTGCAACGTGACGCACCACTGCTTCGAGCCGCGCGAACTCGTCACCCGCTACCCGCGCGGGAGCCGGGAACTGCTCGGGCCGTTCCAGCGATTTCAGCCCCGCGACACGGTGGCATGGTTCGCGGCGCGCGGAGTCGAACTCAAAACCGAGCCGGACGGGCGGATGTTTCCGGTCACAGATGATTCGCAAACGATTGTGGACTGCCTGCTCCTGGCCGCCCGGCAGGCGGGGGTGCAACTGCGGACGCAGTGTGGCGTGGCCGGGGTAAAGCGCCGCGTGGGCGGCGGCTTTCATCTGGAACTCACCAACGGAGAACGGCTCGACTGCGATCAGTTGTTACTGGCCACCGGCGGCAGCCGCACGGCGGCGCAGGGTGCGTTGGCGGTCGCGCTGGGCCACACGCTGGAACCCCCGGTGCCCTCGCTTTTCACCTTTGAAATTCGCGGACCTTTGCTGGACGGGCTGGCAGGCATTTCGGTGGAAGCGGTGGAATTGGGGGTGCCCGGCACGACGTTGCGGGAACGTGGGCCCTTGCTGGTGACGCACACGGGCGTGAGCGGTCCGGCGGTGTTGCGGCTCTCGGCGTGGGGGGCGCGTTGGTGCGCCGAGGCCAATTACCAGTTTCCGCTGCGGGTGAACTGGCTGCCCCATCTCAACCCGGAGGCCCTCGCGGCGGAGTTCCAGGCGCGGCGTCAGGCGCAGGGCGCCAAAAGTTTGGCCAACCTGCCCATCGCCCCGCTGCCGGCGCGCCTCTGGGAACGGCTCGTGCAGGCCGCCGGGGTGGCGCGGGAACAACGATGGGCGGCGTTGTCGCGCCCGGCGCAGGCGGCGCTCATCCGCCAACTGTTGGGCACCGAATTGTCCGTCGCGGGGAAGACCCTGAATCGCGACGAGTTTGTGACCTGCGGCGGGGTGCGGTTGCGGGAGGTGAACTTCAAAACCATGGAAAGCCGCCTCTGTCCCGGCCTGTTCTTCGCGGGCGAGGTGCTGGACATTGACGGAGTGACCGGCGGTTTCAACTTTCAGGCCGCTTGGACCACCGGCTGGATTGCAGGTCGGGCGATGGCGGGGGTCGCGGCTTGAAGCCGTCCGGAAGGGGCGGCTCAGTCGAGCACGCCGGTCGCGCGGGCCAGGGCCAGAGTTTTGGCCGGTTCCTCCTGCAGAATGACCCGCCATCCGCGCGCTTCGCCGGCGGCGATGTTGGGGGCGAGGTCGTCAATGTAGAGCAGTTCCGGGCCGCGGCAGCCGCTCATCTGCTCGACCACTTCATAAAGGCGGGCATCCGGCTTCATTGCGTGGTGCTCATAGGAGAGCACATGGCCGGTGAATTCGGAAAAAAACGGGTAGCGCTCCCGGACGTGCCGCACGGCCAGTTCGTTGGTGTTGGAGAAGATGAACGTGGGCACGCCGCGCCGGCGCAGTTCCGCGTGCAGTCCGATCAACTCGGGGATCTCCGTGAAAATGTCGGCAAACATCGTCGCGAACTCGTCAAAGGTGCCGTCAAATTGCAGCGCCGTCCGCGCATGCTCGAAAAAGGCCTCGCTGGAAAGGTTTCCCAGTTCGTATTGGATGACGGTGTCCGTGTAGTTCAGCACGGCCAGCATGTCGTCGGCGGGCAGGGGGCTGCGCGTGGCAAACCGCCGGGCCGCGCGGCGCCAGTCGAAGTGCAGCAGCACTTTTCCGAGGTCGAAGACAACGGCTTTGGGCTTCATGGATTCATACGGGGCGCGGGTGTCATGGCATTTCCCGGCGGCCGTCGAGGGCGCGCCCCAGGGTCAGTTCGTCCGCAAATTCCAGTCCCGTGCCGGCGGGCAGCCCATGCGCGATGCGGGTGATCTTGAGGCCGGGGCGGGCGAGACGCTTGGCGAGGTAGAAACTGGTGGCGTCGCCTTCCACATCGGTCCCCAGCGCGAGGATTACTTCGTGGATGAGGCCGCTTTGCAGACGTTCCTCCAGTTCAGCGATGCGCAGGTCCTCCGGCTCCACGCCGTCCAGCGGGGAAATCTTCCCGCCCAGCACATGATAACGACCGTGAAAGTGCCCGCCTTTTTCAACGCTCAAAATGTCCACCGGCCGCTCGACCACGCACAGCACGGACCCATCGCGGCGCGGACTGGCGCAGAGTTCGCAGGGGGAAACTTCCGTCAATCCGCCACAGGTGGTGCAGAGATGCACTTTTTCCCGCGCGGCCAGGATGGCCTCCGCAAGCTGTCGCGCCTGCGCGGGATCGCTCTGCACCAGGTGCAGGGCGATGCGCTCGGCCGACCGCGGCCCGATGCCGGGCAGTTGGGTCAACGCGGCGGTCAGGGCGGTGATGGCGGCGGGCAGGGGCATCGTGTTTGGGTCGGCGGGAGGGGCCAGTGCCAATGACGCACCGGACGGGAGGGCGTTGTCGGCCCGCTGATCCGGCATCCCGTCGGCTCAGCCAAAGCCTGGCAGGCTGAAACCGGCAGTCACCTTTTGCATCTCGGCGTTGGAAATCTCCTTGGCCTGCGCCAGTGCCTGATTGACGGCGGAGAGCAGCATGTCCTCGAGCAACTGCGCGTCGGCGGGATTCAGCGCCTGGGGGTCCACCTTGATGGCCGCCAGCGTGCCGTCGCATTTGGCGGTGACCTTGACCGCGCCTCCGCCGGCGGAGGTTTCCACCGTGCGCCGGGCGAGTTCCGCCTGGATTTGTTCCATCTGCTGCTGCATGCGCGCAGCCTGTTTCATGAGTTTGCCGATGCTGGACATGGGATTGCTTCGTTGTTTCGTTCCGAAAATTGCGATTTCAAATGTTTGGCAGACTGCGGGCCGCGTTGGTTGGGCGCAGTCCGCCGGGGCCGGGCCGCCCCAATCTGCGGGAATCAAGGTGGGAGTCAACCGGACAACGAAGTCGCGGCAACAGCCGGGCGGCAAGGAACGTTGACCGCGCTTTTTCGGTGACCCGCCCGGCGCGTTCTGGCACGTTCGGGGGGATGAAAATCTCCGAACTCCACATCGGCCAGGCCGTTCGCCATCTCCAATATGGCGTTGGCACGGTTGTCGCGCTCAATGAACACAGCGCCGAGGTGCGCTTTGATTCCGGCAAACACACGGTGGATCCGCAAATGGCCGGACTTGAACCCGCCGAGCCGACCGGTGCCTTCAACGGATTGACCCTGCCGCTGGGCGCGTTCATCGAGCGGACGGTCGGGGCGGCGCTCGACAAGCTGGGCGTGGCCAAGCCGGACGCGGTGGTTGGACAGTTGGGGGCCCGATGGCATGGCGGACGGCTGGTATTGCATCCGGCCGACCCGGCGCTCCAGACCAAGGAGGTGCCGCTGGAGGTTTTCTTTCACAAGATCGTCATGGTTCGCAACCAGCTTCGCGTGCTCGAACAGAAGATCAATGCCCACGAAAAGCTCACTGACGGCGACAAGGTGGAAATGCAGCAATACATCACGCGCTGCTACGGTTCCCTGACCACCTTCAACCTCCTGTTCAAGGAAAAGGAAGACCAGTTTTGACCGGTCAACCGGGCGCGGGAAGCGGGGCGTGGGATGAAGCCCGGCGCGTTTGGCCCCGTCCTTTGCCCCAACCATCACCACACGATTGAAATCCATGCGAAAGTTTGCTGCCCAAGCCAGGTTTCGGTGCCTCGTCCACAAACTCCCCGTCTGGTTGACCGGGGTTGCCATCCTCTTGACCCCCGCCTTTTCCCGGGCCGCCCGGCCTGCGGAGGAGTTTGCCCGCTTTACGGATGACGGTGGCTGGTGCTGGTTTTCCGATCCTCGCGCCGTCAGTCGCGACGGAAAAACCTACACTGGCTGGGTCACGGAGGACGGTTCCATCGTGGCCGGCGAGTTGGACCATGCCACGGCCACCGTCCGCCATTTCACGCTGCATGCGCAATACGAGCGGGACGACCACGACAACCCGGCGTTTCTGTTCCTCCCGGACGGACGATTGATGGCATTTTACACGAAGCATGGCGGCAACCCGAATCCCGCGATTCACGCGCGCGTCATGCGCCGGCCCGGCGCGTTCCTCGATTGGGAACCCGAAGTGGCGCTCCCGCTGCGCGATGACACCGGTGGACGCGCGGGCATCAGCTACGTCAATCCCTTCCTGCTCTCTGCCGAGGACAACACCCTCTATCTCTTCTGGCGCGGCTTGTCGTGGAAACCGACGATGGCGAAATCACGGGACGGCGGCAAAACGTGGTCGCCCGCGCAGGTGGTCTTTTCGGCCCCCGGCCTGCCGCCCGGGAATCGGCCCTACGCCAAATACGCCTCCAACGGCCGCGACCGCATTCACTTCCTGTTTACCGATGGCCACCCGCGCAATGAGCCGCACAACAGTGTCTATTACCTGTGCTACCGCGGCGGCGCGTTTTACAAGGCGAATGGGACGCGGGTGGGCGGAATGGAGGACCTGCCGGTCCGGCCCGAGCAGGCGGACAAGGTGTATGACGCCAGGGCCACCGGTGTGCGCGCATGGATTTGGGGGGTCGCGTTTGATGCCGAGGAGCGGCCCGTGGTGGTTTACACGCGGCTCCCGGCGGAGAACGACCACCGCTATCACTACGCCCGGTGGGACGGTCGGCAGTGGTTCGACACCGAACTATGCGCGGGCGGCGGCTGGTTCCCCCAGACGCCGCCGGGCGCGCGCGAACGCGAACCGCACTATTCGAGCGGGCTTGCCCTCGATTCCTCTGCCCCATCGGTCGTTTATTTGACGCGTCCCGTGAACGGCGTTCGCGAGGTCGAGAGATGGACCACGCCCGATGGCGGCAAAACGTGGCGCACCGAGGCCGTCACCCGTGGTTCCAAACACGACAACGTGCGTCCCTACGTCGTCCTGGATCACGCGCCTGGCGGCCCGACGGTGTTGTGGCAGAGCCTCACGGATCGTTACGTTCACTACACCGACTACCGGTGCGCGATCGTCATGGATGCCCCGGCGCGCGTGACGTTTGACGTTCCGCCGCCGCCCCCGCCGTTGTCCGGCGCGCTCGAACCCACCGCGATCCTCACCGCCATGGAGCGCGTCGGCGACTGGCAGTTGGCCAACCCGAGCCGGCATCCGCCCACTGACTGGACGCAGGGGGCGGGTTACGCCGGGATCATGGCGCTGGCCGACCTTTCGGGCAGTCCGCGCTTCCGCGAGGCGATGGTAAAAATGGGGCAGGGGAACCAGTGGAAGCCCGGCCCGCGCAAGTATTTCGCCGACGACCACACCGTGGGCCAGACGTATCTCGAGTTGTTCTTCCAGTTGCGCGATGAGGCGATGATCGCCCCGTTGCGCGCGCAGTTCGATGCCATCCTCGCGCAGCCGCGCCATTTCGAGACGCTGGATTTCACCCAGCGCGGCATCACGGATTTGTGGTCGTGGTGCGACGCGTTGTTCATGGGGCCGCCAACCTGGCTGCGCCTGTATGCCGCCACGGACGATGCGCGTTACCGCGAGTTCGCGCTCACCAACTGGTGGCGCACCTCGGATTACCTGTATGACCGGGAGGAACGGCTGTATTTCCGCGACAGCAAGTTCTTCAATCAGCGTGAGGCCAACGGACGGAAAATCTTCTGGAGTCGCGGCAACGGCTGGGTGATGGGTGGCCTGGTCCGCTCGCTGCAATACCTGCCCACCAACGATCCCGAACGCGCCCGGCTGGAAACCCAATTCAAAGAAATGGCCGCCGCCGTGTTGCAATGTCAGCAGCCCGACGGCCTGTGGCGGGCGAGTTTGCTGGATCCGGCCAGCTTTCCGATGCGCGAGACCAGCGGGTCAGGCTTCTTCACCTATGCGCTGGCGTGGGGTGTCAATCAGGGGCTGCTGGACCGCGCCACTTACGAACCGGCCATCCGCCGGGCCTGGCCCGCGTTGGTGGAATGTGTCACGCCCCAGGGCCGCCTGACGCATGTGCAGCCCATCGGCGCGGACCCGCGCAAGTTCAACGAGAACGCCACCGAGATTTACGGCGTGGGCGCGTTCCTCCTGGCTGGCTCGGAGGTTTACCGGCTCGCTGTGTTGGGGCAGAACGACCACGTTTTCATCGAAGTGCGGAATCTGTCGGGCCAGCGCCGGGACGGCGTGTGCGCGGCGGTCCGACTGCCCGCGCCCTTTGCGCAGCCGGTGGTGATGGACGCGCTTTCCGCGCGCATCCTGCCGACGCGGCGGGAGAACGGCGAACTGCTCTTTCCGGTGAATTTGGCCGCCGGGGAGACGCGCACCTTCATCGCGTTGGAAGCCGCCGCGCTTGCGGCAGTGCCACCCGTGGCCGGCCCCGCATTACCGCGCGCCGAACCGCGGTTCGACGTGGTGTGCAGCATGAAGGCCCGGTCGCCACGATAACGCGGGACCGCCCGCCGTTGGATCACGGTTTCAATCCGGCAAACCGTTCCACGTCACCGCCTGCCCCGGGCGGAGGCGGATGATTTTCTGCTGCTCACCGAGGCGCAGCGTGGCGGTGCGGCCACCAGTGCTGCGGATGGTGGCGGAGGTGAGTTTGCCGCCGCGCCAGGCGAGGTCCACCTCGAAGCCGCCGCGCGCGCGGAGGCCGGTGGCGGCCCCCTCGGGCCAGGCGGAGGGCAGCGCGGGCAGCAGATGGAGCAGGTAGGTGCCATCGGGCTCGCGCAGGTGGCTTTGCAGCAGCATTTCAATGACGCCCGCCGTCGCACCAAAGTTGCCGTCAATTTGGAACGGCGGATGCGAATCAAAAAGGTTCGGGTAGAGGCCGGCCCCGGCGCGACCCCCGCCCGGCGGGATGGCGGGCTTGATCAGGTTGCGGAGGATGCGGTGGGCGCGGTCGCCATCGAGGAAGCGCGCCCAGAGGTTGACCTTCCACCCCATGCTCCAGCCGGTGGCCTCGTCACCGCGAAAATCGAGTGAGCGCTGGGCGGCCTGGAAAAGTTCGGGCGTGCGCCAGGTGATTTCCGCGCCGGGCTGCACGCCCCACAGGTGCGAGACGTGACGATGCTTGTTCTTGGGATCGTCCTTGTCCTCGAGCCATTCCTGCAACTGGCCATGGCGGCCAATCTGGTTCGGGGCGATGCGGGCGCGGAGTTCGGTCAACTGGCGGCGCAGGTTGGCGTCCACCTTCAGGATGGTCGCGGCCTCGATGACGTTGGCGAACAGGTCGCGGATGATCTGGTGGTCCATGGTGGGGCCGGCGACAAGGCCGCCCTGTTCCGGCGAGTTGCTGGGCGTGCTGATGAGCCAGCGTTGCGGATGACGCGGGTCTTCGATGAGAAAATCGACAAAGAACAGCGCCGCCTCGCGCATGATGGGATAGGCGCGGCGGAGGAAGGCGCGGTCGCCGCTGAACTCGTAATGCCACCACAAATGCTGGCAGAGCCACGCGCCGCCGGTGACCCAGATGCCGTGGTCCGCGGCATTGATCGGGGCGGTGCCGCGCCAGAGGTCGAAGTTGTGGTGGAGCACCCAGCCGCGCGCGGCGTAGTGGTTGCTGGCCGTGGCCCGGCCCGAGATGACCAGTTCGCGCAACACGTCGAAGAGCGGCTGGTGGCACTCGGCAAGGTTGGCGGTTTCGGCGGGCCAGTAGTTCATCTGGGCATTGATGTTGCAGGTGTATTTGCTGTCCCACGGCGGGGTGAGGCTGTCATTCCAAATCCCCTGGAGGTTGGCGGGCTGGCCACCGGGGCGGCTGCTGGCGATGAGGAGATAACGCCCGTATTGAAACACGAGCGCGGCGAGTGCCGGATCATCGGTTTCAGCGGCGCGCGCGAGTCGTTCGTCGGTGGGCAACTCCGGCTTCGGGCCGGGGCCGAGATTCAAGGCCACCCGGCGATACAGGGCTTGGTGGTCCGCGACATGGGCGGCGCGGAGGCGGTCCCAGCTTTTGCGCCGCGCGTTTTGGAGCGTGCGGGCGCAAGCCGGTTCCGGGTGGCCCGACACGTCGCGGAAGTTGCGGAAGCTGGTGGCGGCGGCGAGGAGCAGCGTCACGGAATCGGCGTTTTGCACGGTGATTTCGCCATTGGCGCCGGTGACCGTGCCGCCCTCGGCACGGACGAGCAGTTGCGCGGCAAACGCAAGGGGGTTGGTGATGGTGATCTGGTTGTGCTGGTGACGCACGCGGCCGGTGAGATGCAGTTCGTTGGGCGCGCGCACGGTGACGGTGTGATTCGTGTGCGGACAGGTGAAGGCGGCGCGAAAGGACAACTGGCCCGGGCGATCGGCGGTGAGCCGCACCACAATGAGCCGGTCCGGCGCGGAGGCGATGACTTCGCGGGTGAACCGCACGGCTCCCACGCGGTAGGTGGTGCGGGCGACGGCCTCGTCGAGGTTCAGCTCGCGGTGGTAATCCGTGAACGTGTCGTGGCCGGGAAAGTGCAGGCGCAGGTCGGCGAAGGGCTGATAGGGCATCTGGCGGAGCGGCACGCTCATGAATTCACGCATGGCCAGGGCCTCGGCCTCGCGTTGCTTTCCCTCGAAGAGCAACTGTCGGATGGTGGCCAGATGCGCGCTGGCCCCGGGCCGGGAATAGTCGCGCGGTTCGCCGACCCAGAGCGTGGCTTCGTTGAACTGGATGCGCTCATTGGGCGCGCCGCCGAAGACCATTGCACCGAGGTGGCCGTTGCCCACCGGCAGGGCCTCGACCCATTGGGAGGCAGGTTGGCGATACCAAAGCACGGACGGTTCGGCGGCGAGACACCCAACGGAGGCGGCCAGCAGGGCGAAGGTGAGGACGGCAGGTTTCATGTTGAGCAGTGTGGCAAATCCCGCGCGGGAGGCCAGCCGGAGTTGCTGGCCAACGGGCCTCGAAAACATGGATTTTCGGTCCAGGCGCGGAATGGCCGGGCCGCCGCTCGCCGTTCGGAAACAGGGTGGTGGCAGAAACGCGAATCTGGTTGGCTGGCCCGGCGACTGCTCGTTCAACAATTCACGCCAGGCGGCGGTTGCCGTCTGACGGTCGCCGGTTAGACTAAGCCAAACATCTGGCATTTCATGAGTCGTTTTGCTCTCGTTCGATGGGCCGGGTTCTGCGCTGCGTTTGCGGTGTTCGGCGCGGGCGTTGCGGCCGCCCAACCACAATCACCTTCGCCCCCGCGGGAATTTCCCGTCGGTGCGTTGGAGCGGTTGTCGGACCTGCCCGCCGGGCGGTTTCGCGCGGACCTCGAACGCCTCCCGGCTCCCGCCCGGGAACGCGCGCTTGGCTGGTTGCGCGGGTTTCACTTCACCACGCAAGATTTGCCCTCGCTGCAGGTGGATGCCGAGGGGGGCATCTGCTACGCCTGTTCCTTCACGCGGCCCGCGGTGACGGAACCGTCGTCCGGGGATGAGCCGCCGACGGTGGCGGCGGCGGAGGTGCCCATCAGCCCGTTTCCCGCGCACCTGATTTTTCACAGCCGGCCCGGCGCGCCCAACGTCCTGTTTCTGGAGTTCTCGGGCATGACGGTTACGAACAGCGCGTGGACGAACGAGGTGGGACGCACGAGCATTCCGGCCCTGCCGTTCAGCACCGACGGCAATTTCAACACGTTCAACGACGCCGAGCAGGCGGCCATCAAACGCATCTGGCAGCGCATGGCGGAGGATTACGCGCCGTTCAACATCAACGTCACCACCGAACGGCCCGCGGTGATCAACAATCGCACGGCCATCGCGCTCATCACCCGCAGCACCGACGCCAACGGGCAGCCGAATCCTTACAGTTCGTCTGGCGGCGTGGCCTACGTGAACGTGTTCAACCTGAGCAACTATGGCTATTACCGGCCCGCCTGGGTCTATCACAACAACCTGGGCAACGACGAATCCTACATTGCCGAGGCCGCGTCCCACGAAGTTGGCCACAACCTGGGCCTCAGTCACGATGGCCGGACGGATGGGATGGAATATTACGGCGGGCACGGCAGCGGCGAGATTTCGTGGGGGCCGATCATGGGCACCGGCTACAACCGGAACGTCAGCCAGTGGAGCCGGGGTGACTACTACCTGGCCAACAACACGCAGGATGATCTGGCCATCATCGCGGGGAAAATTGCCTACCGCGCCGACGATCACGGCAACACTGCCGCCACCGCCACCGCCATGGTGTTGTCCGGCGGCACGAACATCGTCGCCACCACGCCCGAGAACGATCCCGCCAATACCAACACCGCCAACAAAGGCGTGTTGTCCCCGGCCACGGACGTGGATGTGTTTTCCTTCGTCACCGGGAGCGGGGCCGTGCGATTGCAGGTCAATCCCTGGGTGCAGCCGGTTGGCACGCGCGGGGGCAACCTCGATCTGCTCATCGAATTGTATGACGCCAACGGCGTGCGGCTGGCCACCAACAACCCTGCCACCCAGACCGGCGCGCTGATCCAGACCAACCTCACGGCGGGGGTGTATTACCTGCATGTCCGCAATTCCGGCGCGGGCGATCCGTTCAGCTCCTCGCCCAGCGGCTACACCAGCTACGGGAGCCTCGGGCAGTATTTCCTGAGCGGCTTCGTCACCGATCCCGCCGGCCTGGTCATTCCACCCGTGGCCGAACTGTCCGCCGCCGATCTCACGGAGCCGGGCCAGACGATGCAGCAATTCACGGTCACCTATTCGGATAATGTGGCCATCAACGTTGCGACGCTCGACGGCAACGACCTGCGGGTGACCGGGCCGAACGGCTACGACCAGTTGGCGCAGTTGGTCGCGGTGAACAATCCCGGCAACGGCACGCCGCGCGTGGCCACTTACGGCCTCACGCCTGCCGCGGGCGGATTCTGGTCGCCCGCCGACAACGGCACCTACACGGTCTTCATGCGGAGCAACCAGGTGGCGGACACGGAAGGCGCGTTCGTGGCGGCGGGTCCGTTGGGCCAGTTCAATGTGGCGGTGCCGCTCGTCGTGTATTCCGCCAACATGAACCAGAACCCCGGCTGGACGCTGGAACCGGACTGGCAATACGGCACGCCCAGCTACGGCGGCAGCGGCCCGGCGGGCGGCTACACGGGCACGCAGATCGTCGGCTACAATCTGAGCGGCACCTATCCCAACGGCCTCAGCGCCCGCTACGCCACCACGCCCGTCATCAACACCGCCGGGACCAGCTCGCTGACCGTGCGCTTCCGCCGCTGGCTGGCGGTGCGGGACATTGACTCCGCACTGATCCAGGTCTCCACCAACGGCGTTCACTGGCTCACGGTGTGGTCTTCCTCTGGAAACATTTCGGACGGCTCGTGGCAACTGGCCCAACATCCGCTGCCCGCGGGCGTGGCCGGCAGCACGACGGTGCAGTTGCGGTGGGCGCTCAGTTCCGGCGGATCAGGGGGACGGCCCACCCGCATCGGATGGAACATTGACGACGTCGAATTGCTGGCCACGGGCGCGCTCGATGCCAATCCGCCGGTCGCCAGTTTGAGTGTCGCCAACCTGACTCAGGGCGGTTCGCCCAGTCATGCGTGCAGCGTGACTTACACCGATGCCACCGCCGTGCGGCTGGCAAGCCTCTCGTCCGGCAACCTGCTCGTCACCGGGCCGGGTGGTTACTCGAATCTTTGCGAGTTCATCGGGGCCGACCTCGCGGACGATGGTTCCCCCATGACCGGCACTTACGCCATCCCCGCCCCGGGCGGGCTTTGGGATGCGGCGGACAACGGCACCTACACCATCACGCTGCTCGGCGGCACGGTCAGCGATATCTGGAACAACTCCGTTCCCCAGACGGCGCTCGGCTCTTTTGAGGTGGCCATCAGCGCGGCCACCCCTGGCGTGCTCGCGGTGCTGCCAGCGGACGGACTGACGGCGACGGGCGCCGTCGGTGGGCCGTTCACGCCCGCCGCCCTGACTTACACGTTGACCAACGCGGGCGGCGCGACGTTGCACTGGACGGCCAGCAAGGCCGCCGACTGGCTGGACTTGAGCGCGGTTGGCGGAAGTCTGGCCACCGGCGCGACCGCGACCGTAACGGTTTCCCTGAACGGCGCGGCGGCGGCGTTGCCCGCGGGCAACTATTCCGACACGATTCTCTTCGCGAACACCAGCACGGGGCTGGGCACCACGATGCGCGAGGTCGCCTTGACCGTCACATCCGCCCCGCCCGCGACCGCCGAACTGTTCCTGTCCGTGAACCACCCGGGATGGGGAAGCGTTGCTCCCGCCAACGGGCCATATCCGGTTGGCACGCTGCTGGAATTGCTCGCCCAGCCGGCGGATTATTTCACGTTCGTTGCCTGGACGGGGGACGTGACGGGCACGAGCAATCCCGTGTCGCTGGTGTTGGAGTCGAACGTCACGGCCCAGGCGGAGTTTGCCGAGTTGTTCACCACCAACCGGCCAACGCCGCTGTGGTGGCTGGCCGAAAACGGCGTCACCAACGACTTTGAAAATGCCGTGGAGTTCGTGGGGGCGAACGGTTACGCGCTGTGGCAGTCCTACGTCGCGGGCCTCAACCCTGCCGACCCGGCCAGCCAGTTGCGGCTCGATGCGGCGCCGGGCGCGAGTGCCGGGGAATGGGTGCTCACCTGGAACCCGGTGGCGGGCCGGCTCTACACGTTGACGGTGGCCACGAATGAACCCGGCCCCTTCGCGCCGCTGCCGGACGCCACGGACCTGCCCGCGTCCGTTTCGGCCTACACCAATCAACTGAATGCCGCGGATTCAGCGCGTTTCTTCCGGTTGCAAGTGCGGAGACCGTGAAGCTACCCAAGTCTCGTGATGGGTAATTTTCTGCTTCTTCGACGGTTGTCGTGGGTAATCGTTCGCGCTCGTCGCGAAGCGACCCGGGAAATTAGCCAGGGACAAAGTCCCTGGCTGGCCGACCATCGAGACGTCCCGGCAGAGAGGGTGGAGCCGCCGGTCAAGACGGACTGATCCCGTCGTCCCTCCGGGACGTAAACGCACTGTGCCTGGTCCCAGCCACTTCGTGGCTGGCTCATTTCCGGGGTCGCTGCGCGACACCAGGGCGACTCACCCACCATCACTGTCGAAGAACCTCAAACCCCTTTACCCATTACAAAAGTCGGGGAACCAATTTCCTCAAGCCCGTCCAGTCCACCCATCAAACCGAATTCGAGGGACGGGAGCGCAGGCTGGCAGATTCGGATCGCGGGTTACGCGCCGTAATGCTCCATTCCCGCGCAAGAGCAGACCAGGTTGCGGTCGCCGAAGACGTTGTCCACGCGGCCGCAGGCGGGCCAGAATTTGAAGTCCTTCAAGCCCGCCACCGGGAACGCCGCCTGTTCGCGGGAGTAGGGCCGGTTCCAGTTTTCGGCGGCGATCATGTCACCCGTGTGCGGGGCCTGCTTGAGCGGATTGTTGGTCTTGTCCAGCGCGCCGGACTCGACGGCCTGCATCTCGCCGTGAATGGCGATCATCGCCTCGCAGAAACGGTCCAGTTCGGCCAGCGGTTCGCTCTCGGTCGGTTCCACCATCAACGTGCCCGCCACCGGCCAGCTTAACGTCGGCGCGTGAAAGCCGAAATCCATCAGACGCTTGGCCACGTCCTCGGCGGTGGTGGCTTTGAATCCGCGCAAATCCAGGATGCACTCGTGCGCGACGAGGCCGTTGGCGCGGTAGAGGGTGGGGAAGTGGTTTTCCAGGCGCTTGGCGATATAATTCGCGTTGAGGATGGCCACCTTGGTGGCTTCGGTTAAGCCGGCCGCCCCCATTGTGCGGATATACATCCACGAGATGGGCAGGATGCTCGCGCTGCCCCACGGCGCGGCGGACACGGCCCCGATGGGGCTTTCCCCGCCGAGGTTGACGACGCTGTGGCCGGGCAGGAACGGCACGAGGTGTTCCGCCACGCCGATTGGCCCCATGCCCGGACCCCCGCCGCCGTGCGGGATGCAGAAAGTCTTGTGCAGGTTGAGGTGGCAGACATCCGCGCCGATAAAGCCGGGGGAGGTGAGGCCAACCTGCGCGTTCATGTTCGCGCCGTCCATATAAACCTGTCCGCCCGCGTCATGGACGATGGCGCAAATGTCGCGGATGCCAGCCTCGAAGACGCCGTGCGTGCTGGGGTAGGTGACCATCAAGCAGGACAAGGTGTCGCGATGCGCGTCGGCCTTGGCGCGGAGGTCCGCGATGTCAATGTTGCCGTCCTTGTCGCACGCGACGGCCACGACCTTCATGCCGGCCATGATGGCGCTGGCGGGATTGGTGCCGTGCGCGCTGGTGGGGATGAGGCAGACGTTGCGTTGCGTGTCGCCGCGGGATTCGTGATAGGCGCGGATGACGAGCAGGCCGGCATATTCGCCCTGGGAACCGGCGTTGGGTTGGAGCGACACGCCAGCGAAGCCGGTGATTTCGGCGAGCCAACCTTCCAGTTGGCGGAACAGTTCCTGGTAGCCTTGCGTCTGCCTGGCGGGCGCGAACGGATGCAGCCGGTTGAACTCGGGCCACGAGACCGGGAACATCTGGCTCGCCGCGTTCAGCTTCATCGTGCAGGAGCCGAGCGGAATCATCGCATGGCAGAGCGAGAGGTCCTTGCTCTCCAGGCGGCGGAGGTAACGCTGCATTTCCGTCTCGGAGTGGTAGCGGTTGAAAACGGCGTGGGTGAGGATGGGAGAGGAACGCGGGAGCCGGATGTTTGAGGCGTGAGGCGTGAGGTCGGAAAGAGCGAACTGCGGGGCACGGTCGCCGTTGAAGATTTGCAGCAGCGTGGCGAGGTCGGCGTTGGTCACGGTTTCGTCCAGGGCGATGCCGACGGTTTTGGCATCAATAACGCGCAGGTTGACGCGATGCTTGGCGGCGATGCCGGCGATGTCTGCGCTGGCCACCGGGCCGAGTTCGACGCGCAGGGTGTCGAAAGCCGCGTTCGCGTTGGTGGTGTAGCCGAGTTTCTCCAGTCCGGCTGCGAGGCGCATTGTTTGGGCGTGAATGCGCCCGGCAATGGCCTTCAGCCCTTCCGGTCCGTGGTAAATCGCGTAGGCCGCCGCCATGTTCGCCAGCAGCGCCTGCGCGGTGCAGATGTTCGAGGTGGCCTTCTCGCGGCGGATGTGCTGCTCACGTGTGCCGAGCGAAAGGCGCAGCGCAGGCCGCCCGCGTGAATCCTTCGAGACCCCCACGAGCCGGCCGGGCATCTGGCGTTTGAAGGCGTCGCGCGTGGCGAAGAACGCCGCGTGCGGTCCGCCGAAACCCAGCGGCACGCCGAAGCGTTGCGCGCTGCCAACGGCGACGTCCGCGCCAAACTCACCCGGCGGCTTGATCAACGTCAGCGCAAGCAGATCAGCGGCGACGACGACCAGCGCACCGGCGGCGTGAGCTTTTTCGGCGAGCGCGGTGTAATCGTGGATGGTGCCGAACGTGTCCGGGTATTGCAGCAGCACGCCGCAGGTCTGCGCGGTGAAGGTGAACTCCTCGGGTTTGCCCACGACGGTTTCGATGCCCAGGGCGCGGGCGCGGGTCTGGACGACTTCGATGTTCTGCGGATGGCAGTTGTCGGCGATGAGGAAGGTGTTGCGGTTTTCATCGGCCTTCACGCGATGACACAGCATCATGGCCTCGGCGGCGGCGGTGGCCTCGTCCAGCATCGAGGCGTTGGCGATTTCCAGGCCGGTCAGGTCGCAGATCATCGTCTGGAAGTTGAGCAGCATTTCCAGGCGGCCCTGCGAGATTTCCGACTGATAGGGCGTGTATTGGGTATACCAGCCGGGGTTTTCGAGGATGTTCCGCTGGATGACCGGCGGCGTGATCGTGTCGTGGTAGCCGAGGCCGATGAAGGAGCGGAACACCTGGTTCTTGGCCGCGATGGCGCGCAGTTCGGCCAGCGCCTCGAACTCGGAAACGGGCGCGGGCAGATCCAGCGGCCCGGGGAGCCGAATGGCGGCGGGCACCGCGGCATCGGCGAGCGCATCCAGGCTGGTAAACCCGAGGGTGCGCAGCATGACCTCGATTTCAGCAGGGCGGGGACCGATGTGACGGCGGACAAAGGCATCGGGGGCGGCGGTGGCGGGCTGGCTCATGGGTGTTTGATTAGCAGGCGATAACCGGGCATGTTGTGTCGCGCCGGCGGCGCCAAGTTAGGCCGCAGCCGGGCCAATGCAAGCGGGTTTTCGCTGCGGGCCAAGCCATCGTCACCGGCGCGAGGCGGGGTTGGTGCCGAGGTATTTGAGGACGGCCTCGGTGCGCGAGTGGACGTGCAGTTTTTCGTAAATGTGTTTGATGAACTGATGGACGGTGCCGGTGCTCACCCCCATGCGGTGGGCGATTTCCTTGTAAAGGTAGCCTTCGGCCAGCAGTTCCAGCGTTTCGCGCTCCCGCTGGGTGAGCGTGCCCAGTTCGGCCTCGAGGGGCGAGGCCTGCCGGAAGAACTGCGCGACCTTCGCCGCCATTTGCGGGTTCAATGGCACCCCGCCCGCCTTGGCGTCATGGATGGCCTCGATGATTTTTTCGGGTGCGGTGCGCTTGAGCAGGTAGCCGCAGGCGCCGGCCTTGAGGGATTCAAAGAGTGCCTTGCCCTCCTCATAGACGGTGAGCATCAGGATGCGGAGCGCGGGATGGCGGCGCTTGAGTTCGCGGGTGGCCTCGATGCCGGACATGCCGGGCAGGTTGATGTCCATGATGACCACGTCCGGCTGCGCGCGCCCGATGGGCTCGAGCGCGGCTTCAGCATTCGGGAACGCCGCGAGGCAACGGCAATCGGGCGACTCGTCCAAATAGGCGGTCAACGATTCCCGAATGCCCGCGTCGTCCTCCACGATGATCACCGTGGTTTCGCGAGTGGGCGTGGCAACCGGCATGTTCGTTTTCTTCGGTTTCATGCTAGGGAACAGGCGGGGCCGGGCCATTCCCAGAACTGGGTATGGCACACGCTGCACGGTCATTACTTTGTTTGGCGCGCGGAAGAGTCCAGAGTTCCCGGTGTGCGCGGGACTTTCGGGCCGCCTTCCGGGGATAATGGCAGCGAGAATTCCACGCGGGTGCCGCGCCCAGGCGCGCTGGTCAAACGACATTCTCCGCCGCAATCCGCCAGCCGCTGGCGCATGTGGAGCAGGCCGCTTTGTTTGGTCTCCCCAACGGCTACATCGAAGCCCCGCCCGTTGTCGGAGATTTCCACGGTCAGTTGATGGTCAGCCAGCCGGACGCGCATGCGCAGTTCGGTGGCGCCGGCATGTTTGACCACGTTGTTGACGGCCTCACGGCAGGCCAGCACGAGGTTGTGGCGGACATTGGCGCTGACGGGCAGGGAG
>JBKBTZ010000058.1:0-20479 GCA_046290825.1 Limisphaerales bacterium | reverse complement strand
GGCCCTTGCCGTCTTCACCATGGCACTTGGCGCATTCTTTCGCGTAAACGGCCTTGCCGTCGGCGGCGGTGATGGTCAACGCGGCGCCCGCCCCGAGCGTCGCAGTCAGGAGGAGGATTCTTTTCATGGCTTGGTTCTTTGCGGGACCGGCGGTCGGGATTGCGCTGCCGGGCCATCATTGCAGTTTTTCACCCCGGTCAGCGGCTGACCACACGGATTTTGCCAAAGGCTGCCCGGATTCTGGCCTTTGGGGCGAGTTGCGGGGGCGGGCATGCCCGAGGAAAGCGGCCAAGGACCACCACTGTTTGCAGGGAAGCCGGTCGGCTGGCAAAGCGGTTTGCGCCGGGCACATCCGGCGGGAGTCACGCCTGGCCGGAGTTGAGTTCCTTGCGGTCGGCAGGAGCCTCCAGCGCGCGGGTGCGGTTGACCAGTTGCTCGAGGGAAACCGTTTCCGCGGCGGCGCGCTCCGCCTCGAAGATGCGCTGGAATTCGCCATACACCTCGCGCCGTGCCGGCTCGTCACGGGTGGCCGGTTCCTGGCCCTGACTGGACCGCATGGCTTGGAGGATGTCGTGGCAGGTGATGCGGTCCAGGGGCCGCGCCGGGGCGAAGGCGGTTTCGCGGCCGGCCACCTCGACGAGGAGGCGCGCGCCGACCAGGGTCTGCAAGACCTGATGCACCAGCCGGGTGGGGATGCTCAACTCGCTGGCCAGCCGGTTGAGCGAAGCGGGCGGCAGTCCGGCCTGAAACCGCTGACCAATCGCGGTCAGCAGCCGGAACGCAATGAACTCGCGCCCGCGCTGGTTGACGCCCTCGGTGGCGCGTTCCTGAAGATAAGCGTCGAGGTTTTGGAACGCATACGCCACTTGCGCGCCGAGCAGGAGGATGAGCCAGGAGAAATACAAACCGATCAGCAGGACGGGCACCGCGCTCAAGCTGCCGTAGAGCTTGCTGGTGGTGACGATTTTCGAGGCGAAGAAAATGTTCAGGTGCCCGTTCAGATGCCACAGCAGTCCACCAACCAAACCGCCGACCAGCGAGGCCTGCCAGCGCACCTTGGTGTTGGGCATGGTTTGGTAGAAAAGCATGAAGGCCAGGCTCAACATGAACAACGGCGCGGTTTTCAACGCCGTCTCGCCCAGCCAGCCCAGGGCCGAGGCCGATTCCTGCACCGCCGCAAACCGTGCGCTGATCATCAGCACCGCTGCCAACAACAGAAACGGTCCAAACGTGATGGCCGCCCAATAATGCACAATGCGCGTCAGCCAGTTGCGTCCGCGCTCGACGCCCCAGATGTCATTGAACGCCGCTTCGATGGTGGCCAGCAGGCTGATGGCGATGAACACCAGCGCCACCGTGCCGGTGATGCCCAGCGTGCCCGCACTGAGGTTCTCGATGAAGTTGCGGATGCGCGCGGCGGTCTGCTCCCGGGCGTCGGCGCCGGAGGCGTCGGTCGGAATCAATCCCAGTTGCGGGGCCACCTGCTCGACCACGTAGCTGATGGCCTGATCCACCATGCGTTTGGAATTCTCCTCGGTGAGGAACAGGGTGGAGACGCTGATGGCCACCGCCAGCAACGGCACCAGCGCCAGCAATGTGGTATAAGCCAGCGCCGAGGCGCGGACCGGGCAGCGGTTGCGAAGGAAGCTGCGCCCAAGCAGCACGCAGAAATGCGCGAACTTGTGCATCCGCGGCAACGGGCGGCCATCGTCGGCCCAGCGCGGTGTCCGGCCACCCAGAATCTCGCGCAAGTCGGCGAGGAGGCGGGCGAACAGGGTCGGCGGTTTCATCGGCGGCGCGGCGAAGCGAGCGTGACAGACGGCCGCAGCCAAGTCAACGAGGCCACCCCGGCGGGCAAACGGGCGTTCGCGCAAACATGCTCATAAGGCGCGAACCTCAAAAAGCTCGCGCACGAAGTCATCCGCCGGGCACGCCTGGAGTTCGGCGGGCACGGCCAGTTGCACGATCCGGCCCGCGCGGAGGACCGCCACGCGGTCGCCCAAGGCCAGCGCCTCGCCAGGGTCGTGCGTGACCAGCAACGTGGCGCAGCGCCATTCAGTGTGGAGCCGGCGCAGTTCGGCGCGCAGCTCGCGCCGCAACGGGGCATCGAGTTGGGCAAACGGTTCATCCAGCAGGAGCACCGCCGGGCGGCGGATGAGCGCGCGGCCCAGGGCGACGCGTTGGCGTTGGCCGCCGGAAAGCTCGCCCGGGCGGCGGTGCAGGCAGTCGGTCAAACCCAGCCTTTCCGCCATCCTCCGCACCCGTTCCCGGATTTCCTCGAATGGCACATGGCGCAGGCGCAGGCCAAACGCGAGATTCTCGCCCGCCGTGAGGTGCGGATACAGGGCGAGATTCTGGAAAACCATCGCCACGTCCCGCGCCGCGGGGGGCACGCCGGCGAGGTCGCGGCCCGCCAGCCTGACCGTGCCGCCTTCCGGCGTCTCCAGCCCGGCGATCAGGCGCAACAGCGTGGTTTTGCCGCTGCCCGAGGGGCCGACCATCGCGAGCAACTCGCCCTCTCCCACGCCCAAATCAACGCCCGCCAACGCCGGAACGGCGGTGCCGTGATCAGCGCGGAAACTCTTCCGCAATTCGCAAATCTGGAGAAAAGGGCCGGCCACGGCGGAGTCGCGGGGAAACCCAGTCAGAGCAGGCTGACCGGTAGTTCCGCGTCGGCGACGCGGGACGGAGGGGCGGCGGGAGCTGCCGGAGCCGCGCCCGGGGTCTGCGGTTCCGTCTCCCGACGGCGGCGCGGTTTTTCCGCCGCGAGGGCGGCGCGCAGTTGCCGCAGGACGGCGGTGCTGGCGGCCAGTTGGGTCGGGGAGAGTCCGGCGGGCAGTTCGGGCAACAGCGCCGCTTCCCGCGCATCCACGGAGGCCAGGAGCCGCTCGCCGTCCGGGGTGAGGGCAAGGAGACCGGACCGGCGATGACCCGGGTTGGGACGGAGCGCGATCCAGCCGCTGGCGAGGAGGCGGTTGACCAGCGTTTGGATGTTCTGTCGGGAGGTGGACCGCAGCGCGGCCAGTTGCGGCACGGTCTGTGGGCCGTGGTGTTGCAGGAGCTGGAGCAGGATGCGCCCGCTGGCGGAGAGGTTGTCGCGCCGGTGCAGGCGGCGCGCGTTGCACTTGAGCCGGTTGGCGAGCGCGGCGCATTCCTCAAATAGTTCCGCCAGGCGGTCCCCGGATTCGTCCGCGCGCGGAAGGGCGTCGCTCATCGGGCTGAGATAGTCAGAACGCGGAGGCCTTGTCAAACGGCGGGCATTGCCGCTGCGCGCGCCCTGACGTGGCGTGGCAGCACCGCGGGCACAAGGTCTGCGTTTGACATTGAGTGCCTCGCCGATAGTCTGCCGAAGCTTCACGATACTGATTTGGCAACGCACCAAAGCCTGTGGCTGAGAAGGACGATTATCTGTTGGACATGCTGACGGACCTCGGGTTCGTCACGCCCGACCAGGTCGCGCAAGCGCGGCAGGAGGCGCAGGCCGCCGGCGTCGGCGCGGTGGATTTGTTGCTGGCCAACAAGGTCATCCGCCCGGCGGACGTCACCCAGGCCAAGGCGGCGCACTTCGGGGCCGAGGTGGTGCAATTGGCCGACCTGCGGATTCCCGACGAGGTCATCGCCGCCGTCCCCCGGCATGTGGCCCGCAAATACCGCGTGGTGCCGGTCTTCCGGGACGAACACAGCATCACCCTCGCCATCGCGGATCCGTCGGACATTGCCACCATCGACACCCTCGGCCACGTGCTGAACGCCGAGGTGCAGGTGCAGGTGGCCTCCGAGCAGGACATCGAGAACGCGCTGACCAAGTATTACGGCGGGCGGATGGGCGGCGGGGATTCGGTGGTGGACAAGGCGATCCAGGAGCTGACCCGGGAGGACGTGGGTTTCGCGGCGCCGACCGACACGATGGACGCCGGGGAAACGGTCGAGGCGGACGCCCCCCTGATCAAGCTGGTCAACCAGATCATCATTGACGCCTTCAAGATGCGCGCCTCGGACATTCATTTGGAGCCGATGGCAAAGAAGTTCCGCGTGCGCTACCGGATTGACGGCGTGTTGCATGAGATGAAAAGCCCGCCCAAACGGCTCCAGGCGGCGGTCATTGCCCGGCTCAAGATCCAGTCCAACATGTCCATCGCGGAGCACCGCATCCCGCAGGACGGGCGCATCCAGACCCAGGTGGGCAACAAGGTCATTGACCTCCGCGTCTCCTGCCTGCCCACCAACCACGGCGAGAGCATCGTGATGCGTATTCTGGACAAGGAGGGGCTGCGCCTGGGTCTGGCGGAACTGGGCTTCTTCTCGGACGACCAGCAGACCTTCGAGCGCCTCATCGGCCTGCCCGACGGTATCATCCTCGTCACCGGGCCGACCGGCTCCGGCAAGACCACCACGCTCTATTCCTGCCTGCATTACATCAACCGGCCCGACCGCAAAATCATCACCGTCGAGGATCCCGTGGAATACATCCTCGCCGGCATCAACCAGGTGCAGGTGAACGAGGTGGTGGGGCTGACATTCTCGGCGGCGCTGCGCTCCATCCTCCGCCAGGCGCCCAACATCATCATGATCGGTGAGATTCGCGATCTCGAAACGGCGTCCATCGCCATCAACGCATCGCTCACCGGTCACCTCGTGTTCAGCACCCTGCACACGAACGACGCGCCGAGCGCGGTGACCCGCTTGATTGACATCGGCGTGAAGCCCTTCCTCGTGGCCTCCTCGACCCGCGCGCTGATGGCCCAGCGCCTGGTGCGCAAGGTTTGCAAGCGGTGCGGGGCACCCTATGTGCCGACCGAACAGGAGGTGCGCCAACTCGGCCTGCAGCCGGAGCAGCTCCAGACCGCCACCTTCATGAAGGGGAAGGGATGCTCGGACTGCAGCAACACCGGCTGCCGCGGCCGCATGGGCATCTTCGAGATTTTCACGATTGACGACGACGTCCGGAAGCTGATTTACGACAAGGTGCCCGCCTCGGTGCTGCGCGTGCGCGCGCGCGAGATGGGCATGCGCACCCTGCGGGAAGACGGCATCCGCAAGGTGCTCGCCGGCCTGACCACCCCCGAGGAGGTCATCCGCGCGACGGTGGGCGACGTGGATTGACCCCGCCCGGCGCCGGCGCCAACGAATTGATTTCGCATGTCATACTCGATGTCCGACCTGTTGCAGTTGGTGGTGTCCGAGGGCGCCGCCGACCTCCACATCCGCGTGGGCACGGCCCCGACCATCCGCGTGCATGGCATCCTGCACCGGGTGGAAGGCCCCGCCTGCACCCCGGAGGACACGGAGGAACTGATGCGCAGCATCACCTCCGACGACCACATCCAGCACGTTCGCGAGCGCGGCGGCGCGGACTTCGCCTTCGCCTTCGCCGACGCCTCGCGCTTCCGCGTCAGCGTCTTCAAGGAGAAGGGCAACTTCGGCCTCGTGCTCCGGCAGATTCCCAACAAGCTGCTCACGATGGAGCAGATCGGCATCCCGCCCTCGACCAAGGAACTGCTCTACAAGCCCCGCGGCCTCGTGCTCGTCACCGGCCCCACCGGCTCCGGCAAGACCACCACCCTCGCCTCGATGATCAACATCATCAACGAGGAGCGGGACGAGGCGCACATCATCACCATCGAGGACCCCATCGAGTATTACCACAAGCACAAGAAAGCCCTCATCACCCAGCGCGAGATCGGGGTGGACGTGCCGAACTTCGCCGAGGCCCTGCGCCGCGCGCTGCGCCAGGACCCCGACGTGATCCTCGTCGGTGAAATGCGCGACCTCGAGACCATCGAGGCGGCCATCACCGCCGCCGAAACCGGTCACCTGGTGTTTGGCACCCTGCACACCACGGGCGCCGCCAAGACCATTGATCGTCTCGTCAACGCTTTCCCCGTCAACCAGCAGGAGCAGATCCGCATCCAGCTTTCCACCGTGCTGCAAGCGGTCATCTCCCAACTCCTCATCCCGCGCGTGGACAAGCCGGGGCGCGTGGCCGTCTTCGAGGTGATGATCAACACCCCCTCCATCGCCGCGCTCATCCGCGACAACAAGACCTTCCGCATCCAGTCGGACATCCAGACCGGCGCGAAATACGGCATGGTGACGCTCGACTCGTTCCTGATTGACAAATACCTCCAAGGGATGATCGCCCGCGAGGAGGTCATCACCAAGGCGCAGGACCCCGTCACCATCCAAGCCAAGCTCCAGGAGCTGGAACTCGCCCAGGCCGTCGGCGCGGACAAGCAATCCCTCATGAAAGGCAAGGTCTGAGCCATGTCGTCCTTTGGCATGCCATTGCTGGAGCTCGTCAAGGAGCAGGGGTTGGTGGACGACCTCCAATACGAGGAGGTGGCCGCCGAACACAAGCGCTCCGGCAACTCCGTCTTCCAGATTTTGCAGGACTTCGGCATTCTCGACGCCGACGCCATCCTCCAGGCGATGGCCAATCATCTCGGGGCCGAGGTCATTTCCCTGCGTGGTCGCGACATCCCGCCCGAGGTCATTGCCACCATCCCGGCAGCCCAGGCGCGCGCCCTGGAATGCCTGCCCGTTGAGCAGGACGGCGGCGTGCTGAAGGTCGCCCTGCTCGATCCCCTCAACCCCTCCCGCATGGACGAGGTCAGCTTCGTCAGCAAGCGCGACGTGCAGGTGGTGATCGCGCATCCCGACGAGATCAAGGCGGGCCTGGAGAAATACTACGCCGGGGACGACGGCGGCAATTTGTCGGAAATCCTCAAGGAACTCGGCGCCGACGAATCCATCGCCCAGGAGGTGCAGCATCTCGAGGAACAGGACGACGAGACCGTCATCGCGCAACTGGCGGATGCCGCCCCCATCGTCCGCTTCGTGAACATGATCCTGTTCCAGGCCGTGAAGGACCGGGCGTCGGACATCCACTTCGAGCCGTTCGAGCACGAATTCCGCATCCGCTACCGCGTGGACGGCGCGCTCTACGAGATGTCGCCGCCCCCCAAACACCTGGCCCTGCCCGTGATTTCGCGCATCAAGGTCATGGCCAACCTGAACATCTCCGAGCGGCGGGTGCCGCAGGACGGGCGCATCAACATGATGATGGGCAACAAGTCCATTGACCTCCGCGTGAGCTGCCTGCCCACCCAGTTCGGCGAATCGGTCGTGCTCCGCGTGCTCGACCGCTCGGCCGTCAACCTCGAACTGGAAAACCTCGGTTTCCCGCCGGACGTCCACGAATACGTCAGCGAGGTCATCCAGCGGCCCAACGGCATCTTCGTGGTCACCGGCCCCACCGGCTCCGGCAAGACCACCACGCTATATTCCTGCCTGCGCCGCGTGAACACCATTGACTCGAAGCTGCTCACCGCCGAGGACCCGGTGGAATACGACCTCGAGGGCGTCATGCAGGTCGCCGTCGTCGAGGCCGTTGGCATGACCTTCGGCAAGGCGCTGCGCTCCTTCCTCCGCCAGGACCCCGACATCATCATGGTGGGGGAAATGCGCGACGTGGAGACCGCCCAAATCGCCATTCAGGCTTCCCTCACCGGCCACCTCGTGCTCAGCACGCTGCACACCAACGACGCCCCCGGCGCGGTCACCCGGTTGATTGACATGGGGGTCGAGCCGTTCCTGATTTCCTCCACCCTGATGGCCGTGCTCGGCCAGCGGCTGGTCCGGCGCGTCTGCAAGAACTGCCGCACGCCCTTCGAGCCGACCGAGGCGCAGCTTGCCCTGCTCAACCTCTCGCCCCACGACCTGGGCGACAAGGTGTTCTACTACGGCCGCGGGTGCTCCAACTGCAACGACACCGGCTACAAGGGCCGGAAGGGCATCTACGAGCTGCTCGTCATCAGCGAAGCCATCCGCGCGCTCATCAACGAGCGCGCCCCCACCGTGGTCATCCGCCAGAAAGCCATCGAGCTGGGCATGGTCACCCTCCGCGAGGACGGCTTGCGCAGCATTTTCGAGGGTGATACGAGTATCGAGGAAGTTGTCAAATACACCTAAGCCGAGGAAGCCCGCATGCCCAAGTTCAGCTACGTCGCGATGGATCAGAAGGGGAAGGAGCAGAAAGGCGTCCTCGAAGTCGCCTCCCAGAACGAGGCCATCGCCCGCGTCCGCGACATGGGCCTGTTCCCGACGAAAATCGTCGAGGTGGACAAGCCCAAGGAGAAGGGAGACAAGGCCAAGGCCGCCCCCGCCGCCGGCGGCAAGCCCGCCAAAAAGAAGGGCGCCCTCGACATCAACATCAACCTGAAAATCCCCGGCATCGGCGGGCGCGTGAAATCGAAGGTGCTCACCACCTTCACCCGCCAGCTAGCCACCCTCGTGGACGCCGGCCTGCCCCTGCTGCGCGGTCTGCGCGTGCTGGAGAAACAGGAGCGCCACCCCACCCTCAAACGCACCATCGGCGAACTGGCGCTCGCCATTGAGGGCGGCAGCACCTTCTCCGAGGGGCTGGCCCAGCACCCCAAGATTTTCAACCGCCTCTACGTCAACATGGTCAAGGCCGGCGAGCTGGGCGGCGTGCTCGAGGTCGTCCTCAACCGCCTCGCGGAATTCCAGGAGAAGGCGCAGAAGATCAAGGGCAAGGTCGTCGCGGCCATGTTCTATCCCGTCGCCGTGCTGGTGGTCGCCGTGGCCATCCTCGGCGTGCTCGTCGTCATCGTCATTCCCAAGTTCGAGGAGGTGTTTGCCGGCCTCGGTGAGGGTCGTCCGCTGCCCGCGTTCACGCAGTTTGTGCTCGGCGTCAGCCGCACCGTCCGTGACCACATGCTCGCCACGGCGATCACCATCGTGGCGGTCATCATCGTGTTCACCCTGGTGCTCAAGACCAAGGCCGGCCGGCGCGTCTGGGACAAGATCAAGCTCAAGATGCCGGTGCTCGGCCCGGTCATCAGCAAGGTGGCCATCTCCCGGTTCACCCGCACCTTGGGCACACTCGTCAGTTCCGGCGTGCCCATCCTCCAAGCCCTCACGATTGTGAAGGAAACCTCCGGCAACGTCATCGTCGCGAATGCCGTCGGCGCCGTGCATGAGAGCGTGAAGGAGGGTGAGACCATCACCGCCCCGCTCGAGGCCTCCGGCGTGTTCCCGCCGATGGTCATCTCGATGGTGGACGTCGGCGAACAGACCGGCGCGCTGCCCGAGATGATGATGAAGATCGCCGACAACTACGACGAGGAAGTGGACAACGCGGTGGCGGCAATGACCTCGCTGCTCGAGCCGATCATGATCATCTTCCTGGCCGTCATCGTCGGCAGCATCGTCATCGCGATGTTCCTCCCGCTGATTGACCTGATGAACAATCTCGGCGGCGACGGCGGCGGCGACCGCGACTGAGCGGCGGCAGCCCGGACTTCTCTGCTCTGCCGGTTGGCCGCCCGTCTGCGGACGCTGGTCGCATTCCCCAAAAACGAGGTCCGCTGGCCCGTCATTTCCCCAGGTTTTCCCGAGGACTGCGGTTTTCGGGGCGCGCTTACCGCGCGTCCAGCGGGATCAGAATGCGGTCCGGTTCTCCGGCCACGACCAGCAGGGCGAAATCAGGACCGATGGTTTCACAACGCACCACCACGGGAGGCGCGGACGTCGCGGGGCGACCGGTCGCCACCGTTGTCCATGGGCTGATGAGGGCCGCATCCCCTTGGGTGAGGGTGACCTTGTTGACCATGATGGTGGTCCGGGATCCGGTCGTGATGCCCGTGAGCCGCCAGCGGGGATCGTTCTCGACCAGCGCCGGGGCGATGGCGGCGGGCCATTGCCCGGCGCGCCAGGCGCGGACGGTGGTCTGCGCGTATTCAATTTCCGCGGGCGAAAGTTCGAGCACCAGTTCATCCAACTGTTCCAACGACAGTTCCGCATTCCACTCGCGCGCCAGCCGCAGCCAGGCATAGGCCTGCGCCCGGTCGGGCGCGACGCCCAGACCGGAACGGAAGCATTCGGCCAGTTGCTGGCAGGCGGCGGCGTGCCCATTGGTGGCCGCGCGGAACCACCATTCGAGCGCGGTTCGCTCCCGGCGCAGACGGAGGCGGCCTGTGGCGCCGGCGGCTTTCCGCCATTCCAACCGCCCCAGATGAAATGCACCCTCCGCGTCCTGCATCAGGAGCGCCTGTCGGTAGAACTGCGCGGCGGACTGGGTCTGACCTGCGGCTTCCAGTTCCCGGCCCCGGGCAATCAAGGCTGCGGCGCCGGAGGACTCCAATTTCGGCGTGTCGGACCGGGCCACACCAGATTTGGCCGCCTGTCCAGACAGCCCGGTGACGGTGGCCAGCAACGCCGCGGCGCAGATTCCGCGGAAATGAGTGCAAGCAAAAGCCTTCATGGGCGGACGCTGGTGTTCGTGAGTTGATGATAGGGCACCCAGTCCTGCGCCCCTTCGCATCGGAACAGGGCCTGGGCGGGGAGCTGACCCGCTGCGGCCATGCGCTCCAGTTCCGCCGCTGAGAACGGGCCGGTGATGCGTCGCTCGTGAAGCATCTGGGCCTGCCATGAAGGCGCGGCGGGCGGCGGCGTCAGGGCACGGGCGCGCACTGGCGCGGGTGCGGCGGCCGGGCGCTGGCTCCACCAGGCGGCGGCCCCGGCGCCCCCCAGCAGGACAAGCACGGCCAGCGCCACCACGGGCGCGATCCGCAGCCCGAGGCTCTTGTGCGGCGGAACCAAAGGATGCAGGAAGGCGTGGGAGCTGCGGTAAATCGAACCGGCCTCGAGATCATTCACCGGGCTGCGCACGGCAAACCGGCGCGCGTTATGGCGGGTGTCCCGCAGTTCGAGAATTTCCGCCTCGCCGCTGCTCCACACCCGCCGCCAGGGCAGGTCGCAGAGGTCGGGCGTAATGGGCAGGGGCGCGGTGCCGGGGGTGTTCAGCAGCGTGTAACTGAACAGGGCGCCCTCGCGCTCGACATACACGCGGCCTTGCACCGCTTTTTCGAGAATGACGCTGGTGCATTTGCCCAGCATGTCCAGCCGCGCGAACAGGTGATTCAGGCTGTCGAGGTTCTCGTCCAGGGGCACGGTGAATTCGCTCGTCGCCCCGCTGAGGTAATAGCAGAAGACGCGCAAATGCGTGTCCGTCTGATCGGTGAACAACGCGCCAATCAGGCCGGGATTGATCTCCAGCGCCTGCACCACGGTTTTTTTCGCGGCCATAACAAAACTTTCCTGACAGGGCCTTCCGGCCGGTGCGGAGGGAACCGCGGGGTGGGATGGTGGCGCCCCGGCGGCGCGGGCTGGAGGCGCTCCGCGCACCTCCCTGATCGGTTCGTAAGTCTGCATCAGCATTCGTCATGCCTTACCCAAATGCGCGAAAGCCGGACACCGGTGCGGGCCAGAGGACATCGTCTGCGGCCCGAGAGATTCCAATCGCCTCAGTCGGCTTGGTCTCCTAGGCTGCATTTCGGATTTCATGTCCGACACCCGGAACACTTCCGCCTCCCGCCGAAGCTGGCGGGCGATTGCGATCGTGGTCGCCGCCTATGCAGGCTTTGCTTTGGCGTGGATCTATTTTTCCGATCTCGCCGTGGAGGCCATCGCCCAAACACCCGCCGAAGCGGTCCGCTGGCAGCATCTCAAGGGTGCCGTCTTTGTGCTCTTCAGCGCGGGGCTGATTGGCGCGCTGTTGTGGCGGGAATTACGGCGCCGGGACGCCGTGCAGGCCCAGTTGGAACGGGTCAACCGCGCCTGGGAACTGGTGGGATCCTGCCGTCTGGCCATCACCCGCAATCCGGCCCCCGGCGATTTGCTGCGCGAGTTTTGCGCACTGGCGGTGGGGGGAGGCGGCTATCGCACAGCCCGCATCGGTCGGCGGGGGGCCACCGCAATCGAATGGGTGGCGCAGGCGGGGGAAACCGGTCTGGACCTGGAACCCCACGCCGCCGCCGTCGCGCTTGCCGCGTTGGAAGAGCAGCGGGTCGTGGTGCGGCAGCCCGGCCAGGGCCTGGGCGCACTCCTGGCCGTGCCTCTGGGGGCGGGCCGGGAAACGGGCGGCGAAGGGCTGGTGTGGCTGCTCACCACCATCGCGCCCACCGGGTTTGACGAGGCGGAGCAGGTCCTGCTCCGCCGACTGGCAGAGGAACTCCGGACCGGCCTGGCGTCCCTGCGCGTTCACGCCGCGTTGCGACAGGCCGAGGAGGAATTCCGGCTCATCTTCACCGCCAGCCCGCTGCCGATGTGGCTGTTCGATGTCGAAACCCTGCGTTTCCTCGCGGTCAACGATGCCGCCGTAATGCATTACGGCTACTCGCGGGAGGAATTTCTGAACATGACCCTCAAGGACATCCGACCGCCGCAGGATGTTCCGGCGCTGGTGGCGGCGGTGGGGCGGCAGCCAACGGGGTTCGACCGCGCCGGCGTCTGGCGGCACCGCTGCCGGGACGGACGGATTTTGTTCGCAGAAATCACCACCCATGCCATCGAGTTCCGCGGACGGCGGGCTGAACTGGTGCTGGCCAACGACATCACCGAGCGGCTGGCCGCCGAAGCCGCCCTGCGCGAGAGCGATGAGCGGCTGCGGCTGGCCATCGAAGCGGCGGAATTTGGCACCTTCGAGTGGAATATTGAGTCCAACCGGCTGGTCTGGGACCGGCGCCACGAGGAATTGTGGGGCTACGGGCCGGGGGAATTCGCGGGCAACTACGCCGCCTTCGCCGCCCGCCTGCATCCGGCGGACCGGGAACCCATCGAGGCCGAGGTGGCCCGGTGCCAGCAACAACGCGCGTTGTTCGACCTGGAATTTCGGGTGATCTGGCCCGACCAGTCCGAGCACTGGATTGCCAGTTACGGACGGTTCGAATTCGCACCCGATGGCCGGGCCGTCCGGATGCGCGGCGTGGTGCAGGAAGTCACCGCGCGCAAGCGGGCCGAGGCCGAACTGCGGGAGTCCCGCGAACGCCTCCGCGAACTCGCCGCGCAGGTCGAGGCCGCCCGCGAGGAGGAACGCACCCGCATTGCCCGCGAAGTGCATGACGTGCTGGGCCAGTTGCTGACCGGACTGAAGCTCGACCTCGGCTGGCTGCACAGACGCTGCGCGGAAATCCCGGTTCCCGAACTTCGCCCCCCCCTGCTCGCCCGGTTGCAGGAGGCCACCGAGCTGGCTGACACCCTCATCCGCAACGTCCAACAAATCAGCAGCGACCTGCGGCCCAGCGTCCTCGACACGCTGGGCCTCCCGGCGGCGGTGCGGTTCGAGGCCGACCGGTTCGCCCGCCGCTCCGGCTTGGTGTGTGACGTGGATACCGCCAACGACATTCCGCCCTTGCCCCGGGACCACGCCACCCAGGCCTTCCGCATCTTCCAGGAAGTGCTCACCAACATTGCCCGCCACGCCCACGCCAGCCGGGTGTCCGTCCGGCTCGCGGCCAACCAGAACCGTGTCGTTTTGGAGGTGCGGGACAATGGTCGCGGGCTGGACGAAGCCAAACGCCAGCCCGGCCCCGCCCTCGGACTGCTGGGCATGCGCGAACGCGCCCACCGCATCGGAGCAACGCTCCATCTGGGCGGTCAACCCAACCACGGAACGTGGGTCCGACTCGAGATTCCCGTGTCTGCCGCCGAAAAATCAGCCCGATCGGATTGAGTCCTTGACCCGGCCCGCCGCGTGTGGCACGCAGGGCTGTCCGCTCAGCGAGGTCCACCCTGCGAATTTCCGGCCATGAAGGTGTTGATTGCCGATGACCATGCGGTGGTGCGGCGCGGCGTCATGGAGACGCTGGCCGAAGCCTTCCCGTCGGCGCAATTCGGCCAGGCGGCCAACGCCGGCGAAATCCTCGACGCCGCCCGGCGCGAGCCGTGGGACCTGGTGCTGCTGGATCTCAGTCTTCCCGGCCGCAATGGTCTCGAGGTGCTGGCCGAACTGCGTCGCGAGCATCCCCGCCTGCCCGTCATCATCCTGACCATGGCCCCCGAATCCGAATACGCCCGGCGCGCCTTCAAGGCCGGCGCGGCCGGTTTCGTCTCCAAACAATCCGCCCCCGAGGAATTGGTGGCCGCCGTCCGCAAAGTCGCCGCGGGCGGGCGTTACCTCACCACCTCGCTCGCCGAAACCCTCGCCGCCGAACTGGCCCGCGACGAGGACACACCCCATGACCGGCTGTCCGAACGGGAATTTGAAGTGATGCGCCGCCTGGCCCTGGGCGAATCCGTGAAGGCCATTGCCGCCGCGCTGTGTCTGAGTGAAAAGACCGTGTTCACCTACCGCGCCCGGGTGCTGGAAAAACTTGGGCTACAAAGCGATGTGGAAATCGCCCGCTACGCTTTGAAACAGGGTTTGGTGGAATAATCATTCCCCGGCCTCCCGGGGCCGTGTCAGAATTCGTCGGACACCCTTCCCCGAATCTCTCCCTCTGTCGGTCCCGCCCGCTCCCGTTTATGGTGCGGGGCATGAACGAAGTGTTGGCCCCCCGCCTGCGCGTGCTTCTTGCGGATGATTTTCCGCCCCTGCGCCGACGGCTGGCCGAGGCGTTCACGGAAATTCCGGGCCTGATGATTTGCGGCGAGGCGGACACCGCTTCCGCCGCCCTCCGGCTGGCTTGGCAATTGCAGCCGCAGGTGCTCGTAACGGATCTCCATTTCCCGGACGGCACCGCGCTCGAGGTGCTGGAAGGACTGGCCGACCGGCTCCCCGCCCTCGTGGTGGTGGTGCTTACTTTCGACCCGAACCCGGAATTCCGGAACCGCGCCCTCGCCCTGGGTGCCGATGCTTTTTTTGACAAGTCGCGTGACCTCTCGCAGGCCGTTCAGTTTCTACGCGAGCTTGCCCAAACCACCGGAGACTGACGGCCTGAGAAAGAGTCCTGATATGAACGCAAAACAAAATCCGTCCCCACCCCGGTCCATCGCCGTGCTGCTGGTCGAGGACGACCCGATCCAAGCGCAAGCCGCCCGCCGCCTGCTCGAACAGCAGATCAACGGCGCGCTCGACCTGCACCACGCTGACCGCCTCGCCGCCGCCCTGGACCGGCTGGCCCTCCAGCCCCCGCCCCAAGCCGTGGTGCTGGACCTGGACCTCCCCGACAGCCGGGGCCTCGACACCGTCGAGCGCGTGCTCGACACCGCCCCGCACCTGCCCGTGCTGGTGGTGACAGGCAATGACGATCCCAACCTGCGCCGCCAGGCCCTGGCCCGCGGTGCGCAGGACTATCTGGTCAAAGGCACCCCTGCCGCCCAGCGCCTCGGCGAAGTCGTGCTGCATGCGCTGACCCATCAGCCCGCTTCCGGCGCGCTGGCCGCCGTGCGCGCCGAGCACCGCCGCCTGCGCCGCCTCATCCGCGCCGTCCGCGAGATCAACCGCCTGATCATCCAGATTGAGGCACCCCAACCTCTTTTGGAACGCACCTGTGCCATCCTCGCAGAAACCCGCGGCTACCGCTGCGTGCTCGCCTGCTTGCTCGAGGCCGATGGCAAAACCTTGCGCCGGGCCGCCGTTGCCGGACCGGTCAATCTGGCCGCGCCCTGCCGGGATTGCGATGGCGTCTCCGCCCGCGACTGCCCGCTGGCCGTCGCCCTGGCCGAACGCCGTCCCGTCATCTGCCACAACGCCGCCGAATGTCCCCACTACGCCGCCTGGCTTTCCGCGGACAACGCGGACGGCTTCCGATCCGTGGCGATTTTCCCGCTTCAGCACGGCCATCGCCTCTTCGGTGCCCTCACCGTCTGCGCGGAGAGCATTGGTGCGTTTGACGACGCCGAGACCGGCCTGCTCGAGGAGGTGGCCCGCGACCTCGGCCTCGCCCTGCATGCGCACGAATCCGAACAAACCCGTGCCACCCAGGACGCCGAATTGCACCTCTTGCGCGCCGCCCTCGAGGCCAGCAACAACGCCGTGGTCCTCACCGATGCCCGGGGCGACATCCGCTGGACCAATCCCGCCTTCACCGCGCTCACCGGCTACGACGCGAAGGAGGTGCTTGGCCAGAATCCCCGTTTCCTTAAATCCGGGCAGCAAGACGAGGCGTTTTACCGCCAGCTCTGGACCACCATCACCGGCGGCCAGCCCTGGCGCTCCGAAATCATCAACCGCCGCAAGGACGGCACCCTTTACACCGAGGAAATGACCATCACCCCGGTGCGCGGAAAACGGGGAACCATCGAACACTTCATCGCCATCAAGCAGGACGTCACGGCGCGTCATCATGCCGAAGAACGGCTCCGCCAGCAGGCCCGGCTCCTCGAACTGGCCACCGACGCCATCATGGTCGTGGGCCTCGAGGGCCGCCTCCGCTTCTGGAATCCTGCCTGCGAGCGCCTGGCGGGCGGCCCCCCGGCAGGCCCCGATGGCTCGGTCTGGCAAAGCACCCTCTTGGCGGACGGCACCCTGCTCGCCAACGCCCGGCACCTCACCCTCACCGAAGGCGCCTGGCGCGGCGAACTCGAACTCACCAACCGCCAGGGCGAACGCCGCACCGTGCTCAGCCGCTGGACTCTCGTGCGGGACACGCGCGGCCAGCCCGAGGCCTTCCTCGTGATCCAGACCGACATCACCGAGCACAAACGGCTGCAGGCCCAGTTCCTTCGCACCCAGCGCATGGAAACCATCGGCTGCCTCGCCAGCGGCATCGCCCACGACCTGAACAATATCCTGGCGCCCATCCTGCTTTGCGCCTCGATGCTGCGCCCTCAAACCAGCGAGGCCGAACGCGCCCGCATGCTGGGCATCATCGAAACCAGCACCCGCCGCGCCGTCGAGGTCGTGCGCCAGTTGCTCAGCTTCGGCCGCGGCCGCGAAAGCCGCAAAGACCCCGTGCAACCCCGCCATCTGGTGGCCGAACTGGCCAAAATCCTCCAGGAAACATTCCCCCGGAATCTGCGGATCGAGTGCGCCTGCCCGCGCGATCTCTGGCCCGTGGTGGCGGATGTCACCCAGTTGCACCAGGTGCTCATGAACCTTTGCGTCAACGCCCGCGACGCCATGCCCGGCGGCGGCACCCTGCTCCTGCACGCCGAGAACGTCACCGTGGATGCCGCCTTTGTCAGCCAGCATCCCGAAGCCCAGACCGGCCCGCACGTCCGCTTCCGCGTGGCCGATACCGGCACCGGCATCGCGCCGGAAATCCTTCCGCGCATCTTCGACCCGTTTTTCACCACCAAGACCGCGGGGCGCGGCAGCGGCCTCGGGCTGACCACCGTGCTGGGCATCGTCAAGGACCATGGCGGCTTTGTGGTGCTGGACAGCCGTCCCGGTTGCGGCACCACCTTTGACTGTTTCCTGCCCGCCATGCCGGGCACGGCCCCGACCGTGGCCCCCGGAACCCTCGCGGATGCCGCGAAGGAAACCCCGCTGGGACGCGGAGAGTCCGTCCTGCTGGTCGAGGATGAACCGTCCATCCGGCTCGCGCTGGAACAAATTCTTCGGCTGGGCGGCTACCGGGTTTATGCCGCCGCCGATGGCGTCGAGGCCCTCAAGCACTTCATCTCCGCACCCGTGCCCGTGAACGTGCTGGTGACGGACCTGTTCATGCCCCACCTCGATGGCGCCCTGCTCTGCCGCGCCGTGCGTCGGCCCAATCCAAACCTGCCCATCATCGTGACCACCGGCGCCGGGCCTGGCCCTGCCCTCGCCGCGCAACAGCGGATGCTCGAGGAACTCGGCATCACCCACATTTTGCAAAAGCCGCACACCTCGGAGGAATTGCTGCTGCGGCTGCACCAGCTTCTGACTCCGCCCCGGGAACCCTGATCGGCCCGGAGCGGAGCGGAAACCCAGGGCGGCGGTGCCGGGTGGATGGTGCCCGGTGCCGCCGACCCTCTGGAATGTCCGGTCGTTTCGCCCGGCCGACGAAACGCCACCGCCCGACTCCCCGGGTTGGCTCGCCGCATTTTTTCCGTTTTACCCGGGCAGTGACTTCCCGATTTACTCCCGCCATGCGACCGGCCTCCCTCGAATTCCTTAAAACCCTCGTCAACACCCCCAGCCCCGTCGGCCATGAAACCCGCGGCCAGCGCGTCTGGCTTGATTACGTCACCCCGTTCGCGGACGAGACCTTCTCCGATGCCTACGGCAACTGCGTCGCGGTGCTGAACAAGGGCGGCCGCCCGCGCATCATGCTCGCCGCCCACGCGGACGAAATCGCCATGGCCGTGAACTACATTGACGACCAGGGCTTTCTCTACGTCCGGCGCGTCGGCGGCGTGGACGCGGCCATCATGAAGGCCCAGCGCGTCACCATCCACACCCGCAACGGCCCCGTGAAGGGCGTCGTCGGCAACGTCGCGCCGCATCTCACCAAGCAGGACACCGACCCCAAACCGCCGAAGATCCACGAAATCTTCGTGGACATCGGCGTCGCGAGCCGCAAAGAGGCCGAACAACTGGTCCGCGTCGGCGATCCCATGACGGTGGTGGATGAATTCGACGTGCTGCGCGGCGACCTCGCCGTGGCGCGCGCCTTCGACAACCGCATCGGCACCTTCGCCGTCGCCGAGGCGCTGCGCCTGCTGAAGGAATCCAAGGGGAAGCTGCACGCCGAGGTCTGCGCGGTGTCCAACGTGCAGGAGGAAGTCGGCCTGCTTGGCGCGCGGCAGATCGCCTATTCGCTCCACCCCGACGTTGCCCTGGTGGTGGACGTCACGCACGCCACCGACTATCCGACCGTCAGCAAGCCGCAGCACGGCGACATCAAACTCGGCGGCGGCCCGGCCATCACCCACGGGGGCTGCAATCATCCCGAGGTCGTCGCCCGCCTCGAGGAGGTCGCCGCGAAAAAGAAGATTCCCCTCCAGCACGAGGCCATGAGCGCCACGAGCGGCACGGACACCGACGCGATTTTCTGGACGCGCGGCGGCATTGCCAGCGCCCTGATCAGCCTGCCCAACCGCTACATGCACTCCCCCGTCGAGGTGGTGAACCTGACGGACCTGGAGAAAATCCCCGAACTGCTGGCCGGCTTCTGCCAGTCGGTGAAACAGGGGGAGACATTCAAGGTGAAAATCTGAGCCGGCCGCCCAGAACCGCGTTGCCAACCGGCGGCCCGCGTTTGAACATCGTCCCGAATCCCCCAGTCCAAGTCCGCACACCATGAAACCGCTCCCCACCACCTCCCGTCGTGATTTCCTCAAAACCACCGCCGCCCTCGGGGCTGTGGCCGCCCTGTCGCCGTCGCTGGCGCGCGCGGCTGAAAGCGCGCCCAAGTTCAAAATCTCGCTCGCGCAATGGTCGTTGAACAAACGGCTGTTCAAGCGGGGTGGCGCCGAGCCGCTCGACCACCTCGAGTTCGCCGCCACCGCGCGCAGCCTCGGGATGGATGGCATCGAGTATGTGAACCAGTTCTTCCGCGACAAGGCCACCGACGCCGGCTACCTCGCCGAGATGAACCGGCGCGCCGCCGACGCGGGGGTGAAGAACCTCCTCATCATGGTGGACGGCGAGGGCAGCATCGGCGCGCCCGCCGAGGCCGCCCGCGCCAAAACCGTCGAGAACCACCTCAAATGGCTCGACGCCGCGAAAACCCTCGGCTGCCACAGCATCCGCGTGAACGCGGCCAGCGACGGCAGGCTCCCGTGGGACGAGCAGGCGAAGCTGGCGGCGGACGGCCTGCACCGGTTGTGCGTGGAAGGCGAAAAGCGCGGCCTGTTCGTCGTCGTGGAAAACCACGGCGGCCTCTCCTCGCATGGCAAATGGCTGACCCAGGTGATGAAGCTGGCCGACCATCCGCGCGTGGGCATTCTGCCGGACTTCGGCAACTTCTACACCGACCGCGGCCGCGGCGAGATGTATAACCCCTACCTCGGCCTCCGCGAGTTCATGCCCTGGGTCAAACAGGCCGTCAGCGCCAAGTCCTACGACTGGGACACGGGTGCAGGCCGGTTTTACACCGAGGATCGCCGCCCCGGCTCCGAGATGACCCTCGACTACGAACGGCTCGTGAAGATCGTGGTCGAGGCCGGTTACTCCGGCTACATCGGCATCGAATACGAGGGCCATAAGCACTCTGAGATGGACGGCATCCGCCGGACCAAACAGGCGCTCGAGGACATCCGCGCCCTGCTGTGAACTTCCGCCTGCCCGCCGCATGAACAAGACCCTCACCCTCCTGCTGCTCGCCGCCACCCTCGCGCTCGCCGGTCTCTCCGCCGTCCTGTGGCGCGAAACCACCAAACAGCGCGCCCAATTGGCCACCCTGCGCGAGCAACTCGACACCACCAGCGCCACCCTCGAGGAACAGCAGGCGCTCGCCGCCCGCCTGCAACGCCAGCGGGACGAATTGCGCGCCGACGTCGCCCTGCTCAACGCCCAGCTTCACCACGCGCAGAACGCCGCTGCCGCCGCCCGCACCGCCGGCCCGGCGACCACCGATGCGCCCGCCACGCCCGCCGAAAAGGAAAAAAAGGGCGGCCTTGGCGAGTTCTTCGCCAAATTGATGGACAGCCCGGAGATGAAGAAAATGATCTCCAACCAGCAGCGCGCCGTCGTCGAGGCCATGTATGGCCCGCTCTTCAAGGAACTCAACCTCACCCCGGATCAAGAGGCGGCCTTCAAGCAGTTGCTGGCCGACCAACAGGCCAAAGGCATGGAACTGGCGGGGGC
>JBKBTZ010000057.1:0-20614 GCA_046290825.1 Limisphaerales bacterium | reverse complement strand
ACCCAGCAGGGAACGGAATCGTTCCGGGCAAGCTGGGGTCATGACAACCACCTTGCGCCTTCCATCCTGCAAAAAACTGAGATGCGCCCATTCCCGGGTCCCGGTTGAATTTTTCGTCGCCCGGGTGGTCGGAACTGCATAACCTGCGCACGGCGCCATGTCCCACGACGGACCCATGATCGAAGTCACCCGCCTGACCAAGCGGTATGCCAGCCATACCGCGGTGGACGACGTGTCGTTCACCGTCGCGCGCGGCGAAATCGTCGGCCTGCTCGGCCCCAACGGTGCGGGCAAAAGCACCACCATGCGGATCCTCTCCAGCTTCATCCCCGCCACCTCCGGCACCGTGCGCGTGGCGGGGCTGGACGTTTTCCATGATTCCCTCGCCGTTCGGCGGCGCATCGGCTTCATGCCGGAAAACAACCCGCTCCACACCGAGATGCGCGTCCGCGAATACCTCAAATTCCGCGCCCGCATCAAGGGCCTGGGCCGCGCCGCCTCGCGCGAGCGGGTGGACACCGTCCTGGAGCAATGCGGCCTCGCGGACGTCTCCCGCCGCATCATCGGCCAGCTCTCCAAGGGCTACCGCCAGCGCGTCGGCCTGGCGGACGCGCTGGTCCACGAGCCGGACCTCATCATTCTCGACGAGCCGACGATCGGCCTGGACCCGCATCAGATCCGTGCCGTGCGGCAGTTGATCCAAAGCCTGGCCGGGCGGCACACCGTGTTGATCTCCTCGCACATCCTGCCCGAGGTCGAAATGACCTGCTCGCGCGTGCTCATCATGTTCGAGGGCCGGATCGTCGCGGCAGACACTCCGGAGGCCCTGCGCCAGACCATGGCTGCCGACGGCCAGATCATCGCCGAAATCGCCGCCCCGGCCCGCGAACTGCGCGACTGCTGGGCGGCCGTGCCCGAGATCGAATACTTCGACCTTGCCCCGGTGGCGGACGGCTACCAGCGCTGCGCCTTCACCACCCGGCACGGCGCGGACCTGCGGCCGCTGATTTTCGAAACCGTCCGCCAGCGCGGCTGGGCGCTCCGCGAATTGAGCCGCACCCGGCTGACGCTGGAGGACATCTACGTGCGGGCCACGCGGCCCGACGAGGAGGAGGAAGGCTGATGCAGGCGTTGCTGGCGCTGACCCGGCGTGAACTGGGTTCCTATTTCGTCTCGCTGACCGGCTATGTCATCATCGCGGCGGCCGCGTTCCTGACCGGGCTGAGCTTCGTCTATCTCTTTGCCCAGTTGCGCGCCGAACCATCGCCCCTGCCGGTCACCGAGCTGTTCTACATTACGCCCTTTTTCTGGCTCATCCTCCTGCTGGCCTGCCCGGTCATCACCATGCGGACCTTCGCGCAAGAGAAGTTCTCCGGCACTTACGAAACCCTCATGACCGCCCCCGTGCGCGATGGCCATGTCGTGCTCGCCAAATTTGGCGCGGCGCTGCTGTTCTACCTCGTCATGTGGCTGCCGTTGCTGGCCTGCCTGCTGCTGGCCCACCGCTACGGTGGCGGCAGCGCCGGGTTCGAGCCGGCGTTGCTGGCCAGCACCTACCTCGGGATTCTCCTGGTCGGCGCGCTGTTCCTCGCCTGCGGCTGCTTCGCCTCCGCGCTCACCCGCAGCCAGGCCGTGGCTGCGATGATCAGCTTGCTGCTCTGCGCCAGCCTGTTCCTGCTCAGCTTTGTCGCCGAACGCCTGCCGGCCGGGACCCCCCCGTGGGCGGCCAATCTCCTGGCCAGTCTGGCCCTGTTCGAGCAGATGCATGACTTCGCCCGCGGCGTGGTGGACACCCGGCCCATCGTCTTCTTCGTGAGCCTCACCGCCTTCTTCCTCCTGCTCACCTTGCGGGTGGTCGAAAGCCGCCGCTGGAAATAACATGGCCGCCAACTCCCCGAACCCCGCCAGTTTCACCCCGGGCCGCCGCTGGAGCGCCGCCGTCAATGTCGGCCTCGGCCTGCTCGCGGCCCTTGCCATCGTCGTCGCCGTCAATTTCATCAGCCGCAACTACTTCTTCCAGCGCTGGTTCGTCAGCGAGCGCGCGGGCACGCGGCTTTCCCCCCAAACTCTCGCCCTCCTCAAGACCATCACCAATGACGTCCGTATCACGCTTTATTACGACAAGGACGACGCGATGTATCCCACCATCAGCGCCCTCCTCAACGAATACCGCCTCGCCAACCCGCGCCTCACCGTCGAGACCGTGGATTACAACAAGGACCCCGTCGCCGCCCAGAAGCTCACCGCCCGCCACCAGCTCGACCCCCGCAACCTCAAGGATCTCGTCATCTTCGAGGCCGGCGACCGCGTGAAGATGGTGCCCGGCGCGGCGCTCACCGATTACACCCTCGAACCAGTCATCAACGAGCGCGAGCGCGAGTTCCGCAAGAAGCCCGTCGCCTTCAAAGGCGAACTCATGTTCACCTCGCTCCTGCTCGCCGTGAACCAGGCCGAGCCGTTGCGCGCCGCCTACCTCACCGGCCACGGCCAGCCCGCCTTGGACAACAACGATGATCTCACCGGTTACGGCGCCTTCCGCTCCCTGGTGATGCAGAACTACATCCAGCTCGAGCCGGTCTCGCTCCTCGGCACCAACCAGCTTCCGCCCGACTGCCGCCTGCTCATCATCGCGGCGCCCGCCACCCCGCTGGAAGAGGTCGAGCTGGCCAAGATTGCCCGCTACCTCGAAGAGGGTGGACGCCTCCTGGCGCTCTTCCACTACGCCACCGCCGGCAAACCCACCGGACTCGAAGCCCTGCTCGCCACCTGGGGCGTGGACGTCACCCCCTTCCTCGTGCAGGACGAACCCAAGTCCATCCGGGGCCAGGACATCATCATCGAACGCTTCAACCGCCACCCCGTCACCGGCCCCCTCCTGGACTCCCGCATCCACGTTCTCCTGCCCCGCTGGATCGCCGCGCGCGAAACCGGCACCACCGCCGCTGACGCCCCGCGTGTGGATGAGCTGGCCCTGACCAGCGAGGCCGCCACCCTGCTGGGGACCAACGCTCCCCCTCGCGCCTACCCGGTTGCCGCCGCCATCGAAAAGGGCGCCGTCAAAGGCGTCGCCAACGAGCGCGGCACCACCCGCATCCTCGTGGTCGGTGACTCGCTCCTGTTCGGCAATCAGATGCTCGCCTCGGCGGCCAATCGCGACTTCGCCAACTACGCCCTCAACTGGCTCACCGACCGCACCCAGCTTGTCGGCGGCCTCGGCCCCAAACCCGTCACCGAATTCCGCCTCGTCCTTTCGCGCGACGAATTCGCCCGCGCTCGCTGGCTGCTGCTCGCCGGCCTGCCCGGCGCCGTGCTGCTGTTGGGCGCGATCGTCTGGTTCCGCCGCCGCCAGTAACCCGTCATGAACTCCCGCACCACCTGGCTGCTGCTCGGTCTGGCCGCCCTGCTGGGCGCGTTCATCCTCGTCTGGGAACGACACGTCGCCGGCCCGGCGCGCGCCCCCCGGCTGTTGCTGCCCGGCTTCGAGCCGCGCGCCGTCACCGCCATCCAGGTCCGCGCCGCCGGCCAGTCGGAACTGCTCGCCACCCGCACCAACGGCGGCTGGCACCTCGCCAAACCCATTCCCTACTCTGCCCAGCCGCAACGCATCGAACTCTTTCTCGAATCCCTCCGCACCGCCCAGCCCGTCGCCACCTTCACCCCCCGCGAGCTGGCCGCCCAGCCGGATTGGGAACGCGACTTCGGGTTTGAGGAGCCCCTGGCCACTCTGGACCTCTTCCACGCGGGCGGCCGCCGACAGATCCTGTTCGGCGCGCGCACCCCGCCCGGCGACCATGTCTATGTCGAAGTCATCGGCCGGCCCGGCGTGCTCCTGATGCCCGCCTCCCTCCTCGAAGCCGTGCCCACCAAACCCGGCGCCTGGCGCGACCCCGCCCTGCTCGACTGGGCGCATCTTGCCTTCGACCGCATCATCGCCGTCAACGGCCCGCGCACCACCGAACTCCAACGCGACGGCACCAACGGCACGTGGCGGCTGCCCCGCCTCCAGGCCCGGGCCGACGGCCCCCTGATCGAGGAACTGCTGCAACGACTCCGCACCACCCCCATCCAGGAATTCATCGCCGACGGCCCCGACCTCGACCTCGAACCGTTCGGCCTGCGCACCCCCGAACTCACCCTCAACTTCCTCAGCGGCACCAACTCCCTCGCCCGCCTCCACCTCGGTCGCAGCCCGACCAACGATGCCGCGCTGGCCTTCGCCCGACGCTCCGGTCTGGCGAGCGTGTTCACCGTGCCGCTGGAACCCTTCGCCCCGTGGCGCGCGCCGGCCGCCGACTTTCGCGACCGCCAGCTCGTCCGCTTCGCCGCGGTGCCCCGCGAACTCGAGGTCATCGCCGACGACACCTTCCGCGTCCGCCCCGACAGCAACGGCGTCTGGCGCGTCGAACCGGCCGGCTGGGTGGCGGACACCAACTACCTCGCCGACGTGTTCGTGACCCTGGGGCGCATGCAGATCGTCAGCTTCGAAAAGGACGTCGTCACCGAACCGGACCTGCCACGTTTCGGCCTCGCGCCGCCCTTCCGGCAATTCATCCTTCACGGCGCCCAACGCGATCCTTCCGCCCCCCTGCACCTCAGCTTCGGCACCAACACCGCCGACCGGATGCTCGTCAAACGCGCCGACGAGGACTCCGTCTATGCGGTGCTCACGGCGGAATTCAACAAGCTCCCGGCCGCCAGTTGGGAACTGCGCGACCGTCACGTCTGGTCCTTCCCGGTGGACGAACTCGTCCGCGTCTCCGTCGAAAAAGGCGGCCAACGGCGCGACCTCCTCCGGCACGGCAGCAACTCATGGAGCCTCGCCGAAGGTTCTTTCGGGGCCATCAACGTCTTCGGCGTCGAGGAAACGGCCAGCCGGTTGGCCAACCTTCGCGCCGCCTGGTGGGTCCTCCCGCATCCGGAACCGGCGAAACTCCCGGACTTCGGCTTTGGTGAACCCGCCTACCGCGTCGTGTTGCTGACCCGTGACGGACAGCGGCGCGAGGTGCGTTTCGGCGGCACGGCACCGAACCAGTTCCCCTTTGCCCTGGTGCCCGTCGGCGGCGAAACCTGGCTCTGCGAATTCCCCTGGGACACCTTCCAGTTCATCGAGACCTACCTCGCCCCGCCCGTCCCGTGAAAACGCGCCCCGCCCGCCCGACCCGCCCCTGGCTGCGGCGGTTGCGCCTTTATTTCCGCCGCGTCCGCATCGCCGGGTGGCTGCTCGTGCTCGCGGTGGTCTGCGCCGGCCTCTATCTCAACCGCGTCGGCCTGCCCGGTTCCCTCCAGCGTCCGCTGCTCGACAACCTGCGCGCCCGCGGCGTGGACCTCGAATGTGCCCGCCTCCGCGTGAGCTGGCATCGCGGCATCGTCGCCGACCAGCTCCGCCTCGCCGGCACCAACACCGCCTGGCCCCGCTTCACCGCGCATTCGGCGGACGTGCGCGTGGATGCCGCCGCCCTGTTGCGCCGCCGCGTCGAGGTCAATGGCCTCGAAATCCGCGACGGCCGGTTAACCTGGAACCTCGCCGAACCCGGCCAGCCCCCGCTTGACTTCGCCATCACCAATCTGAACGCGCTCCTGCATTTCCAGCCCGGGGACGCATGGGTGCTCGAACGCCTTACCGGCTGCCTCCAGGGCGCGGATTTTCACCTGACCGCCCGCGTCACCAATGCCACCGCCCTCCGCGCCTGGGTCGCGCCCTCCGCTCGGTCCCCGGAAGGCACCGCCCCACCACCCGCCCCGCCCCCCGGTGACGCCCTCGCCCGCCTCCGCCGCATCCACGCCCAACTGCGCGAGATTCAATTCTCCGGCACGCCAACGCTGCGGCTCCAGCTCGACGGCGATGGCCGCGACCCCCGCAGCTTCAACGCCCTCGTGCATGTCCGCGCCCCCGGCGCGATCACCCCCTGGGGTGAATTCACCGACGGTCGCCTCCGCCTGCGCCTCACCGCCGACACCGCCACCGCCCCACTCGGCGCAGAACTCCAACTCACCGCCGCCGCCGCCACCACTCCGTGGGCCGGCCTGCGCGCGCTCGAGCTCCACACCGAAAGCGCCGCTCCCACCAACGCCGGACAATTCACCTGCGCGGCCCGCCTGCGCGGCGAAGCCGTCACCACCCACTGGGCCGGCGCGGAAGCCATCCGCGTGGAGACGCGCTGGACGCAGTCCCTCACCAACCCCTTCCCCCTCGACAGCACCGTGGAACTGCACGCCACTGGTGTCACCTCGCGCTGGGCCAGCGCCACCGAGGTGCGCCTCCACGGCGTCTCCCGTCCCGCCACCCGCTCCCTCGAAACCAACGCCGCGCTCGCCTGGTGGAACCTCCTCCTCCCGCACGCGCTCCAGTTGGAAACGGACGTGACCCACCTCCACACCCCGCAGGCGCGGGTGGCCGGCTTGAGCCTCAGCGCGGACTGGGATGCTCCCCGGCTCGCCGTGTCCAACCTCGTTGTGCGCTTTGCCGATGGAGAATTGCGCGCGGACGCCGGACTGGATGTGCTCCACCGCGAACTCGAGTTCGCCGGACACGCGGGATTTGACGTGGACCAGATTGAAGCCCTGCTCACTCCGAAAAGCCGCGCATGGCTCGACCAGTTCGCCTGGCAACGGCCACCCGCCGTGACCATGACCGGCGCGCTGCGCCTGCCCGCATGGACCAACAGGCAGCCCGACTGGGCCGCCGAGGTCAAACCCACCATCCGCCTCGCCGGGCAGGTGGCCGTGACGAACCTCACCTATCGCGGCATCCATGCCGATCGCGCCACCGCCTCCCTCGCCTACACCAACCACCTCTGGCAACTGCCCGAATTGGTAATCGAACGGCCCGAGGGCTTCCTGCACGTGACGCTCGCCTCGCACGAATTGTCCCACGCCTACCGCATTGCGGTGCGCGGCACCTTCGATCCCCGCGCCCTCGCCGGCCAGTTCGACGACGCCGGCAAACGCGGCCTGGGTTATCTGGCGGCGGAAACCGCGCCACACCTCGATGCGGAAATCACCGGCCACTGGTATCAGCGCGACACCATTGCCGCGCGCGGCTTCGTCACGTGGACCAACGTGAGTTATCGCGGCCAGCATGCAGATCGGGTGGAGACAACCTTTGCCTACACCAACGGCGTCCTCGACCTGTATGCGCCGCGCGTGGACCGGCCCGACGGCTTCGCGCGCGCGGACGGGTTGCGGTTCGATTTCCCCGCGCACCACGGCTGGGTGACCAACGGGTTCAGCACCACCGACCCGCGCGCCATCGCCGCCGCCATCGGCCCGAAAACCGCCGCCGCCCTCGAACCCTACCAGTTCGCCACGCCGCCCACCGTCACGGTGAACGGACGCATTCCGTTGCGCGGGGAAACGGATGCGGCCCTGCAATTCGACCTCGCCGGCGGACCGTTCCGCTGGCTCCAGTTCAACCTCCCCCACGTCGCCGGGCGCATCACCTGGGCGGACGAGCAGGTCACCCTCACCAACATCACCGGCCAGTTCTACGGCGGCACGGCCGAAGGCCACGCCTGGTTCGATGTCGCCGAACCGCACCACACCCCGTTCCGCTTCCACCTCGCCGTCACCAACGCGGACCTCCACGCGCTGATGAGCGACCTGCATTCGCCCTCCAATCGCCTGGAGGGCATCATCACGGGCCGCCTCACCATCACCAACGCGCTCACCCAGGACTGGCGTTCGTGGTGGGGCGACGGCAAGGCGCAGTTGCGCGACGGTCTGATCTGGGACACGCCCGTGTTCGGCATCATGTCCCGCGTGCTGAACACCATCATCCCCGGCCTCGGCAACAGCCGCGCCAGCGATGCCAAAGGCTCCTTCCTCATCACCAACAGCGTCATCGTCACCCGCGACCTCGACATCCGCGCCTCCGGCATGCGCCTGCAATACGAAGGCACGGTGGATTTTGAGACGCGGGTCCAGGCCCGGGTGCAGGCCGAACTGCTGCGCGACACCTGGCTGCTGGGGCGCACCGTCAGCAACCTCCTCTGGCCCGTCAGCAAGCTCTTCGAGTATGAAGTCACCGGCACCCTCGCCGCTCCCGAGGCCCGCCCCATCCACCTCATCCCGCGAATGTTGCTCGCGCCCTTGAACCCCGTGCGCACCCTGCGGGGCATTTTCTCCAGCGGCGACTCCAGCCCGGTGTTCCAGGACTTCCCGCTGGAACCGGCCGGCCCCGGCCCCACCGCCGAACCTTCCCCGCCCAACGGTTCACCGTAAGCCTCGACCGCATCCTTCCCGGTCAGGGCATCGCGTTCCCCACCGGCGCCGACGCCCGCGCCTCCCGCCGTGCCAGCGGTCCCCACGTGAACAGCGCGCACGCAGCCAGCAGCAGGCTGGTGAAGCCTGCCATCGTCAAGGGCACGGCCCGCAAGCTCGGATGCCACAGCGCAAGCGTGATGCCATATCCGAGGGCAATCACCACCACCACCGGCACGACGCGGAAATCACCCTTCGCGAGCAGATTGTTCACCAGCACGAAGGCCATGGAGAGCGGCACCATCGCAAACGCATACGGCGCGAGCAGCGCCGTGACCGGGCCGACGTAATGCGGCGGAAACGGAATCCGCACCGCAATCGGCGCCAACAGCACCAGCAGCGCAGCCCCCACCACCGCCAGCACCCCCGTCGCTCCCAGGGTCAGGCCCAGCCACCCAGATCTCTCTCCCCGGGCCGCACTGTGGACCAGCTTCGGAAACATCACGCTCGCCAGCGGCAACACCAGCCACATCAACGCGCGCGACAAGGTGCCGGCGGCGGTGTAGTAGCCCGCTTCCTCCGCGCTGAACAGCCGACCAACAAAAATCGGATCGGCGGAAAACAGGAACTGACACGCGCCAAAACCGAGCATCAGCAGCGCCATCTCCCGGGCAACAGACCGCGCCGCAAAGCTCTCCCCCGGCCCGCCCCATAAGGCCCGCGTCTGCCAGATGGCCGGGGCCAGTGCCAGCAGCACCCCAAACAGCACCCCCGCCATCACCCCCGTGGCGGTGGGCAGGAACACCAACACCAGCAACGCGCCCAGCCCCAGCCGGCCCGCCGCGCTCAACATCATTGCCCAGCCCAGCCACAGAAAGTTTTGCTGCCCTTGCAGCAAGCCCATGAATACCGGCGACAGCAGCGACGCCAGCGCCACGCCAAGAAACAGCCACAGCGTCACCGGCGAGGAGATTTTCCACGCCGCGAGGATTTCCGCCTGAAATGCCAGCACCGCGATCAGCAACGGCAGCCAGAGCAGAAACAACGCAAGCAACGTGAGCCGCGTCACCCGTGCCAGCCGCCGGGTCTGCCCCAGCGCCAGCGCCGCCGCCGCCTCGCGCGCAAACACCATCTGCAATGGGATGGCCGGGATAATGATGGTGGCCGCGAGCAGCTTGCCCACGGTGCCGTATTCCTCGGTCGGGATCGCCTTGGACAGAAAATGCACGCCATACATCAACGCGCCGCCCACGAGGTTGGCGAGCATCAGCCAGCCGCTCTGGCGGAAGAAGGTGGCGCGTTGCTGGGCGGCATCCGTCATGGCGAAGTCAATGCGATGCTGGAGCGGCGCGGCGGTCGGAAATTGCTTCGTAAGATGGCGGGGGCATTCCTCACGGTTGCGCGTGCAGAAATTCGACCAGCAGCCGGCGGGCGCGTTCCACCTGTTCCAGTTCCACCCACTCATCTGCCGTATGGGCCTGCGCGATGTCGCCCGGACCGAACACCACGCTCGGAATCCCTCCCCCCGCCAGCACCGCCGCGTCACAAAAATAGTCCGCCGCGAGCGCGCGTTTCTGCCCGGCGGCGCGGAGAAATTCGCGCACCAGCGGCTGTTGCGGGTTCGTCTCCAACGCCGGGCACGGCGCGTTCTTCAACGACTCCACCCGCGCCTTGAGTTTGCGGGCGCGAAGCTGCGCGGTGATTTCCCGGACCACGGTGGTCTCGGTTTCACCCGGCAGCGTGCGCCGGTCCACTTCGATCACACAGGTGTCCGGCACGATGTTCGGCTGCGCGCCGCCGCGAATGCTGCCCACGTTCACCGTCGGCTGGCCCAGCAACGGATGCGAGCGGCGTTTTAGCTCCCCGCGATAATCCGTCTCCAGCAGTTCGACCACCGGAGCCATGGCGTGGATGGCGTTGCGGCCCAGATGCGGCGTCGCCCCGTGCGCGGCCTTGCCGGTGGTGGTTAAGCGGAGCCAGACATTGCCCTTGTGTGCCGTAACCACCCCCAAGCGCGTCGGCTCACCCACAATCGCGAGGTCGGCTTGCCACCCCGCCTTCACGAGGGCGCGGGAACCGGCCTGGCCATGTTCCTCGTCCACCAAACCCGCGAAAATAATCTCCGTGTGCGCGGGGCGGCGGTCGCCGTGCGCCAGTTCACACAACGCGGAATACATCGCTGCCACCGAACCTTTGGTGTCGCACGCGCCCCGGCCCTGCAACCGGCCCGCCTTCGTCACCGGCTCAAACTGCTCTGCCGCGCCCGGCACGGTGTCGAGGTGCGGGGCCAGCAGGATGCGGCGTTGCACCGGGCCGCGCGGAGTCAGGCGGGCGATCAAATTGTCACGCTCCGGCAACACGGACTGGAATTCGATGTCCAGTCCCGCGCGGGCGCCGACAGCGGCCAGAAACTCGGCCACGGCACGTTCGCCGGTGCGCGGCCCCGACGGCGCAAAGGCCGGATTTACGCTGGGCAGCGCGATGAGGCCGCGCAGGAGCTTTTCGGTGCTGGTCATGGCGGTGCCGATGGTTTGAACGGCGGCCAGCGTATGCGGCGGCGACGGGCAAGTCGAGCGGGGGCATGGCCAATTTTGGGCAAGCTTTCGCCAAAAAGGGTGGGGCTGTATTTAGCCATTTGGCTAAGTTGACAAGGCATGAAGGCCCGTGTCACCCCGCCGAACCGCTTCCAGCGCCAGGCCCGCATCCTCAAGGCGCTCGCGCATCCCACCCGGCTCTTCATCGTGGATGAATTGTCGCGCGGCGAACGGTGCGTGTGCGAGCTGACGGACATGATCGGTGTCGAAATGCCCACCGTTTCGCGGCATCTGAGCCAGCTCCGCCAGGCCGGTCTGGTGGAAGACGAAAAGCGGGGGGCGAAGATTTTTTACCGGCTGCGCGTGCCGTGCGCGCTCAACTTTTTCCAATGCGTGGAGGCGGTGCTGGATAGCGGGAAGGGATAGCCACCGAACACACGAGATACCCGGAAGGAAGGACGAAAATGAATGCCTGGTTCCCAATCCATTCGCATGAGGAGCAGTTGGCCACCCCGGCACGAGGAATTGTCCCGTCCGGATCCCGTGTTTCTTTCGTGCCTACCGTGTGTTTCGTGCTTCTCCCATGAAAACGAACTGGAAAGCCGAATGGAAGGCGCTGGCCGCCATCGTGGCGGTGTTCCTCGCGTGCTTCTACCTGCCGATCGGAACGGGGCGGTTCGACAACGCCGTCCGCGAGGCGCTGGAGCTGGTCAAGTGGTATGCGCGGGAACACGTCATTCTCTGCCTCCTTCCCGCGTTTTTTATCGCGGGGGCGATTGGCGTCTTCGTCAGCCAGGCTTCGGTCATGAAGTATCTCGGACCCAAGGCGAACAAGGCGCTGGCTTACGGCGTGGCATCGGTGTCGGGGACGATTCTCGCGGTGTGCTCCTGCACGGTGCTGCCATTGTTTGCCGGCATCTGGCGCATGGGCGCGGGTCTCGGACCGGCCTCGGCATTTCTCTATTCCGGCCCGGCCATCAACGTGCTCGCCATCATCCTGACCGCGCGGATTCTCGGATTAGAACTCGGCATTGCCCGCGCGGTCGGCGCGGTGGTGTTCAGCATCGTCATCGGGCTGGCCATGCATTTCATCTTCCGCAAGGAGGAGCAGGCCAGGGCGGACGCCGTCGCCCAGATGCCCGAGCCGGAAGTGAAGCGCCCGCTGTGGCAAACTTCGCTCTACTTCGCAGCGATGATTGGGATTCTGGTGTTCGCCAACTGGGGCAAACCGGACGACACCAACGGCTTCTGGCAAGCGGTCTGGCAATTGAAGTGGCCCATCACGGCGGTGTTCGGCCTCGCTTTCGGCGTGATGCTGGTGAAGTGGATTGGCGTTGCGTGGTGGAAAGTGCTGGCCATCGCCGCGCCCACGGCCGCTTTGGCCGTGATTTTCCCGCAGCAACCGCTGCTGGCCTTCGTCGTGGGCGCCATCGGCCTTTCCGTCATCACCAGCACCAGCGAAGGCGAGGCAGGCGAGTGGTTTTCGTCCGCCTGGACGTTTGCGAAGCAGATCCTGCCGCTGTTGTTCTGGGGCGTGCTCGTGGCGGGGCTGCTGCTCGGGCGGCCCGGCAATGAAGGTCTCATTCCCAACCAGTGGGTCACGAAGCTGGTCGGCGGCAATTCGCTGGGGGCGAACTTTTTCGCGTCCGTGGTGGGAGCATTCATGTATTTCGCCACGCTGACGGAGGTGCCGATTCTTCAGGGGTTGATCGGCAGCGGCATGGGCAAGGGCCCCGCGCTGGCGCTGTTGCTGGCCGGGCCGGCGTTGTCGCTCCCCAGCATGCTGGTGCTCCGCAGCGTGATGGGCCTCAAGAAGACCGCGGTCTTCTGCGTGCTGGTCGTGGTGATGGCCACGGTCAGCGGGATGATCTACGGCGCGTTGTTCTGAAATCCACAACTCCAATAAAAGGCAAATCCATGAAACTCCAAATCCTCGGCACCGGGTGCGCCAAGTGCAACGCGCTGGCGCAGGCCACGGAACAGGCGGCACAGTCCCTCGGCGTTCCCTACGAACTCGAAAAAATCACCGACCTCAACCGCATCATGTCGTTCGGCGTGATGATGACGCCGGCGCTGGTGGTGGACGGCCAGGTGAAGGTGGTGGGCAAGGTTCCGAATGTGACGGAACTCAAGACGCTGCTGCAACCGGCCACATGAGCGTCCGACTCGGAAATCATCATGAACCGAACCACACGCATCCTCATCGTGTTCGCGGTCGTGGCCGCCGCGGCGCTCGCCTTCGTGGCCAGGGAAAGGAGGTCCGCTTCGTCCTCTGGCCCCACCGGCGTGGCCGCTGTTTCCAAGACCGCGCCAGCCACCGCCAAACTCCCCCGCCTCGTGGACCTCGGTGCCAGCGCGTGCGTGCCCTGCAAGATGATGAAGCCGATTCTGGACGACCTGATGGCCAATTACGCCGATCAGTTCACCACCGAGTTCATTGACGTTTGGAAAGACCGCGAGGCCGGCCAGGCTTACGGCGTCGAGATGATTCCCACGCAAATTTTCTTCGACGCCGAGGGCAAGGAGCTGTTCCGCCACGTCGGGTTTTTCAGCAAGGAGGACATTCTCGCCAAATGGCGTGAACTCGGCGTGACGACGGCGGAGGCCGACGCCACCCAAAACAAAACCACCCCATGAAAGGAACACACCATGAATAATGACCTCAACCGCCGACAGTTTGTGGAGGTGGCCGCCACCGCGGCCGTCGCTGGTTCGTTGACCGGCGTCGCCGCCGCCGAAACCGGAGCGGCCGCGCCCAGGCTCAAAATCCTCGGCATCGCATGCAGCCCCCGCCGGGGGATGACGACCGCAAAAGCGGTTCAGACCGCGTTGGATGCGGCCAAAGGCCTCGACCCGCAGCGCATCGAGGTGGAGTTCATTGACCTCGGTGGACTCAGCATTGCGGGCTGGTCGCCCAATCCGCCGCCGGATGATTTCGTTCCGTTGCTGCCCAAGCTGCAAGACCCGGCGGTGGCGGGACTCATCATCGGTTCCCCGTCGTATTACCGGGGCCTGAGCGCGCTGTGCAAGGCGTTCATCGAACGCTGCGCGCCATTGCGCGAACCCAAAATGCTGCTCGACGGCAAACCCGTGGGCGTCGTTGCCACCGGCGGTTTCCGCAACGGCGGACAGGAACTCGTCATCGAGCAAATTCAAACCGCGATGCTGTGCTTCGGGATGATTCCCGTGGGTGGACGACCACCGGCCTTCCAGGGCGGCACGCTGCTCACGGCGAAGGATGACCTCAGCGGAGACGAACTCGGGCTGGGCACGGCGCGCAACACCGGCCTGCGCGTGGCGGACTTCGCCTTGAAGCTGGCGGGAGTGAAGCGTGATGCGTGACGCGTGAGCGGCTTGGAGCAGCTATTTGCCGGGTTGAGCGGTGCCGTTGAAGGTGCGCCGTTGGTGGCGCTTGCTGCCGCCGTGGGTTGGGGCGTGTTGAGCATCCTCCTCAGCCCATGCCATCTGGCGAGCATCCCGCTGATTGTCGGCTTTATCAGCGAGCAGGGGCAGGTGACGGCGAAGCGCGCGTTCTGGACGGCGACGTTGTTCGCGGTGGGCATCCTCATCACCATCGCGGCGATTGGCGCGATCACGGCGGCGGCGGGGCGCATCATGGGTGACGTGGGCCGCTACGGGAATTACTTCGTGGCGCTGATTTTCTTCGTGGTGGGCTTGCATCTGGCCGGGGTGATTCCGTTGAACTTCTCCGGCGCGGGGCCGGTGGGGATGAAGCGGAAAGGGCCTCTGGCAGCGTTCATTCTGGGGCTGGTGTTTGGCGTGGCGCTCGGCCCCTGCACGTTCGCCTACATGGCACCGATGCTGGCGGTGACGTTCAAACTGGCCGCAACCCATTTTGCCTACGGGGCGCTGCTGCTGCTGGCCTACGGCATGGGCCACTGCGCGGTGATCGTCATCGCCGGCACCTCGACAAAATTGGTGCAGCGCTGGCTGAAATGGAACGAACAGTCCAAAGGGCTGGTCGTGCTCAAGGTCGTCTGCGGCATCCTCGTCATACTCGGCGGCGTCTGGCTGATCCACACGGCACCCTGACGAACCAATATGGAGTTGCGCGGGGGCCACCGTCGGGCCAAGCTCATTTCGCCGTTTGTCGAAATGATGCAAGCATGCGCGAATTCATGGCCATCACCAAGGCGTTGTCCGACCCGAACCGGGTGCGGATGCTGCTGGCCTTGCGGCCGGACGAACTGTGTGTGTGCCAGATTACCGAACTGTTCGGCCTGGCCCCCTCGACCGTCTCCAAACATCTGTCCATCCTCGCGCAGGCGGGCCTGGTCGAGTCGCGCAAGGAGGGCCGCTGGATTTACTACCGGTTGCCCGGCAAGGACGCTTCGATGACCGTGCGCGAGGCGGTTGACTGGGTGGAAAAATCGCTGGGTCGCTCGCCCGTTGCCCGGGAAGACGCCCGAACTTTGCAACAAATCCTGAGACAAGACCCGGCGCAACTCTGCAAACGCCAATGCTGCCGATGACCTCTACCAAACCCACCGTCCTCATTCTCTGCACCGGCAACTCCTGCCGGAGCCATCTTGCCGAAGGCATCCTGCGCGCGGCGGCGGGCGACCTGTTCAACGTGCAAAGCGCCGGATCGAAGCCGGCGGGCTACGTGCATCCGCTGGCAATCCGGGTGATGCAGGAAGTCGGCATTGATATTTCCGGGCACCGGTCCAAACACCTGAACGAGTTTTTGCAGCAGCCGGTCGAGACGGTCATCACGGTCTGCGGCAATGCGGATCAGGCGTGCCCGGTCTTTCCGGGCCAGGTGAACCGGCATCACTGGGGTTTCGACGACCCCGCCCACGCTGCGGGCACGGATGAGCAGAAGCTCGCGGTGTTCCGCCGGGTGCGGGACGAAATCCGGCGCGTGTTTGAAGCCTACGCCGCCGGACGCCGCGATCAAATGAAGGCGATGCAACCCTGATAAAATTGAAAGCAACATCATGAGCCAGATTCTGACCCGGGAAAGCGAAGCCATCCGCGCCCTCGTGCGCGAGGGCTATGCCAAGATCGCCCAAGCCACATCCGACGGCACATGCGGCAGTGGCGTGTCGTGTTGTGGATCCGCGCCGCAGGATGCCGACAAACTCGCCAGCAAGCTGGGCTACACCGTGGCGGAACTTCAGGCGTTGCCCGAGGGCGCCAACATGGGGCTTTCCTGCGGCAACCCCGCCGCGCTCGCCGCATTGAAGCCCGGCGAAACCGTGCTCGACCTCGGCAGCGGCGGCGGCTTCGACGTGTTCATTGCCGGCCGCAAGGTCGGCGCAACGGGCCGCGCCATCGGGGTGGACATGACGCCCGCGATGGTGGCCAAGGCGCGCAAGAACACCGCGCAATACCGCGCAACCACCGGCCTGGACAACGTCGAATTTCGGCTGGGCGAAATCGAACATCTGCCCGTGGCGGACCATTCGGTGGACGCCATCATCTCCAACTGCGTCATCAACCTCTCGCCCGACAAGCCGCAGGTCTGGCGCGAGATGGCCCGCGTGCTCAAGCCGGGCGGGCGGGTGGCGGTGTCGGACATTGCCCTGCTCCGGCCGCTGCCGCCGGAAGTGCTGCAGCTCGTCGAGGCGCTGGTCGGCTGCGTTGCGGGGGCGGTGCTGGTGGAAGATACGGAGCGTTTCGCCCGCGCCGCCGGACTCACGCATGTTGCAGTGCGCGTGAAGCCGGAATACGTCGTGGCGATGGAGCATTTCGAGGATCCGCTGTATCTAAAAATCATGGCCGCTCTACCCGCCGGGACGAAACCGGAGGATTACGTTGCCAGCGTCGAAGTCACCGCGCGCAAACCGGGTGGCAAAGACGGCTGTGGCCCCGAGTGCTGTGAGGATTCCAACCAGCGGTTCTAACACGCCGGAAGGCGCCTCACCCCGGCCCGCTCCACCCGATGGAAAGAGAGCGGCCACAGGCCGGGTCAGGGGAGGCTGCTGAAATACCATTCACCATGTCTGAATCCGCAATTCGTCCATCCGAAGTCGCCAATCCCAAACGCCTGGACTTCTTCGAGCGTTATCTGACCGTCTGGGTGTTTGTCTGCATGGTCATCGGCGTGGGGATTGGTCAACTGGCCCCGGGAGTGACCGGGGCGTTGAGCAAACTGGAGTTCGGCAGGGACTCCCACGTCAACGTGCCCATCGCCGTGCTGATCTGGCTGATGATCTACCCGATGATGCTCAAGATTGATTTCGGTGGCATCAAAGGGGTATTCGCCAAACCGAAGGGATTGTTCATCACCCTGTTCGTCAACTGGCTGGTCAAACCATTCAGCATGGCGCTGCTGGGCTGGGTTTTTGTGAAGCTGATTTACTCCGGCTGGCTGGGGCTGTTCGACCAGGACATCGCCAACAACTACGTTGCCGGACTGATCATCCTCGCGGCGGCCCCCTGCACGGCGATGGTGTTCGTCTGGAGCTATCTCACCGACGGCGACGGTCCCTACACGCTGGCGCAGGTGGCCATCAATGACCTGATCATGGTGTTCGCCTTTGCCCCCATCGTGATGTTTCTGGTGGGCGTTTCGGGCGTGCATATCCCGGGCAGTGTGCTGCTGATTTCGGTGCTGGTGTTCATCGTGATCCCGCTGGCGGCCGGCTGGTTCAGCCGGCACGCGCTCATCAAGGCCCGCGGACTGACGTGGTTTGAAACCGCCTTCCTGCCCAGGTTCCGGCCCGTGACGATGGTGGCGTTGTTGCTGACGTTGGTGATGATCTTTGCGTTTCAGGCGGAGAACATCATCAAAAACTGGATTGTGGTCCTGCTGCTGGCGGTCCCGATTCTCATCCAGGTGTATTTCAATTCGAGCCTGACGTATCTGCTGATGCGACTCTTCCGGGTGCGGCACAACGTCGCAACGCCGGGCGCGTTGATCGGCGCGAGCAATTTCTTCGAGCTGGCCGTGGCCGTCGCCATCACGCTGTTCGGCCCGACCAGTCCGGCGGCGCTGGCGGTGGTGGTGGGGGTGCTCGTCGAGGTGCCGGTGATGTTGTCCGTCTGCAAAGCGTGCGTCCGGTCGCGCGTCTGGTATCAGGCGGGGGCCGCGCGCGATTGATCGGTGGCTGGCCCTTCCGCCGCTTACTCGCCGCCCCGGGCAGATGTCTGATTCCGGGCCTTGGCTGGACATTTTTTATGCACTGACGCCCCCGTCGGGGCCGGTTCCATTTCCTCTGCCGCGCCTGGCCCCGCTGGCCCGGGTCATGCTGATTGGGCAGCGTATGAAAAACGTCAGTTTCATCGCCGGGCCGCGCAACGGTGGTTATGTGAATGCTCGTTTTGCAGGGATGCATCACAGTGCCGAAGGCCGGGTGGGCCTGCTCGAAGCCGGGGTGGCGCTGCTGGTCCTCGCTGCGCTTATCGGTTTTGCCTGGCTGGTCGCGGCCTGAGCGGCCGCCCATTTCAACGGCGCCTCCCCGCCCCCGGGAGTCGGCGGTTTTTTGGCGCTCGACTTCCCCGCGCCGTCCCCGGCATCGTGAGCGCCGAACCCGCGCATCGCAGCCATGAAACACACCTCCCTGTTTGACCTGCATCCGAAGCTTTTTATCGGCGTTGTCCATCTCCGCCCGCTGCCCGGTTCGCCCCGCTGGCAGGGCGACCTGGACGCAGTCATCAACCACGCCATCCTGGACGCGCAGGCTTACGACCGCGGCGGGGCGCACGCCCTGTTCATCGAGAATTTCAACGACGCCCCGTTTGCCAAGGGCTGCGTCGGCCCCGAAACCGTGGCCGCCATGTGCGCCGTCGCCCGCGCCATTCGCGAGCGCACGAAGCTGCCCATCGGCTTCAACGTGCTGCGCAATGATGCCCGGGCCGCCCTCGCGCTCTGCGCGGCGACCGGCGGCAGCTTCATCCGCGTCAACGTGCATTGCGGCGCGATGCTCACCGACCAGGGCATCATCGAGGGTGACGCCCACAACACACTCCGCTACCGCCAGCAGATTTGCCCGCACGTCAAGATTTTCGCCGACGTGCATGTGAAGCACGCCGCGCCACTGGCCGATTCCCCGATTGGCGACGATGCCCGCGAAATCATCGAGCGCGGCCTCGCGGACGCCGTCATCGTCTCCGGCATCGGCACCGGCTACGCCACTGACTTCGGCGACGTGGAAATGGTCCGCGCCGCTCTGCCCCACGCCAAAATCCTCATCGGCTCCGGCATCAACACCCACAACGTCGGCGAATACCTGCGCCTGACCGACGGCATCATCGTCGGCAGTTCGCTCAAGTTCCACGGCAAGCTGGCGTCGCACGTGGACCAGAAGCGCGTTGCCGCCCTCGCCAAGCTGGTGGGTTGAGCCGGGCTTTACCCGCCCGTTTCCTTCCCCAACGGCAACTTTCACTTGCCCGCGCCGCTGTCCGGCGCGATAGGAAGGGCCATGTTGCTGCAACTGGATGGCGTTTCCAAAACCTACCCCGCACCCGACGGCGGCGCGCTGTCCGTGCTGGACGACATCACCCTTGCCGTCGCCGCGGGGGAATCACTGGCCATCGTCGGCCCGTCCGGCTCCGGGAAGAGCACCTTGCTGCAAATCATCGGCACCCTGGACCGCCCGACTCGCGGGCGCGTCGAACTCGCCGGTCAGGACTTGAGCCGGCTCGACGAAATGGCACTGGCCGCTGTCCGCAACCGCCAGATCGGGTTCGTCTTTCAATCTCATTACCTGCTCCCGCACTGCACCGTCTGGGAAAACGTGCTCGTGCCCACGCTGGCCAACCTCTCACCCGGCCGGCCGGCCACCCTCGCCTCATCGGATGGGGAGAGGGCCGGGGTGAGGGGCCGCCCGGAGGAATCCGCCACCAGTCGCGCCGAACGCCTGCTCCAGCGCGTCGGTCTCGCGGAGCGATTCCACCATTTCCCCGGTCAGCTCTCCGGTGGTGAGCGCCAGCGCGTGGCGGTCGTGCGCGCGCTCATCAACCGGCCGCAACTCCTGCTCGCCGACGAACCCACCGGCGCGCTCGATCACGCCAGCGCCGACAACCTCGGCCAGTTGCTCGTTGAATTGAATCGCGAGGAGGGGGTGACCCTCATCGTCGTGACCCACAGCCGCGAGCTGGCGCAACGCATGGAGCGCGTGCTGGAACTGAAGGATGGAAAACTGGGATGAGCAATAACCGCCCGGCATCAGAAAATGCTTCACGCGACACGGCGTGGCCTCTGGAGTGCGGTGACTTGTCACCGCTTTCCCCCGCTGGCGACTCGTCGCCGGCGTTCCCCAAGCCCTCCAACTCGCCGGACCTTTTCAAAAAGCCCTGGCCTCACGCCCCGGTCCATAAGCTTTCCGGGAACGGCGTCTATTTCGTCACCGGGGCCTCGCTCTACAAGGAGCGCCTGTTCCACGACGCCCCCCGCCTCGATCTCCTCGAATTCAAATTGCTCACGCTTGCCAACCAATACCGCTGGCAGATCGAGGCGTGGGCCGTGTTCGTAAACCACTACCACCTCGTCGCCCGTGGCAATCCTGATTCCGTCAACCTCGGCAAATACCTCAAGCACCTCCACAGCGACACCGCCCGCGAGTTGAACCGACTGGACGGCATCCCCGGCCGCAAAGTCTGGCATAATTTTCGTGAAACAAAGCTGACCTTTGAAACCTCCTACCTGGCGCGGCTCAACTACACCCACCAGAACGCGGTGAAACACGGCTTGGTGCCCGTGGCCAACCAATACAAGTGGTGTTCAGCGGCGTGGTTCGAGCGCGTCGCCTCGCCCGCCATGGTGCAAACCATCTACAGTTTCAAAACTGACGAAGTGCAGGTGGAAGATGACTATTGAGAGAATGACCTGCCAACACGTGAGAGCAGTTGGGGCTTGCCAGCCGCGCCGTCGGAAGCCTTGGAGTGCTGCGACCTGTCGCAGCTTTCCCGCT
>JBKBTZ010000056.1:0-20792 GCA_046290825.1 Limisphaerales bacterium | reverse complement strand
TTTGCAGCGGCATGTCCCATCACACCAATGACTTGCCCTCCTTGGCAAGTCGCCCAACTGCCGTTTTGAGGTTCATTTCCTCACGCGCACCGTGCAGGACGACGAGCGGCCGCCCGATGGCGTCCAGCCCGGGCCGCGCCGGCATCACTGGCGGCCCACCGCCCCGGCCACGGTGGTGTGGGTGGAGGCGCTCGACGACGGCGACCCGCGCAAAAAGGTGCCGCACCGCGACCGCGTGCGGCTGCTCGACGCGCCGTTCACCGGCGAGCCGCGGGAAATCGCCCGCACCGAACAGCGGTTCAACGCGCTGATCTGGGGCGAGGATCCTGCGGTCGCCCTCCTGCGTGATTACCAGAGCAGCCGCCGCTGGAGCCGCACCTGGCTCATCCACCCGGACGATCCCGCCACCGCCCCGCGCCTCGTCTGGGACCGCTCGACGCAGGACCGTTACGGCGACCCCGGCACGCCCGTGATGAAACGCCTGCCCTCCGGCCACAGCGCGATGCGCGTTCACCACGGCGCGATCTTCCTGGCCGGAGCCGGCGCGTCGCCCGCCGGGGAACGGCCGTTCCTCGACCGGCTCCCGCTCGACACCCTCCGGCCCGAGCGGCTTTTCCACTGTGACGAATCCAGTTTCGAGTCGTTCGTCGCGCTGGTGCGGGAGGATGGCTCGCAGTTCGTCACGCGCCGCGAGACGCCCACCGAGCCGCCGAATTATTTTCTTCGCTCGCCGAACGGCGGCCCGGGCGTGGCGTTGACGCAATTCCCCGATCCCGCGCCCCAACTGCGCGGCATCCGCCGCCAACTGATCACCTACCAGCGCGACGATGGCGTGGCGCTGTCGTTCACACTGCTGTTGCCGCCCGATGACACGCCCGGCACCCGGCTGCCCACCCTGGTCTGGGCTTACCCGCGCGAATTCACCGACGCCGACACGGCGGGCCAGGTGGGCGGCTCGACCAACCGCTTCACCCTGATGGGCGGCGCGAGCCACCTGTTCTTCGTGCTGCAAGGCTACGCCGTGCTCGAGGGCGCGACGATGCCGGTGGTCGGCACCGTCAAACGCGCCAACGACACGTTTCTCGACCAGATTATCGCCAATGCGAAGGCCGCCGTCGCCAAGGCCGTTGCACTCGGCGTGACCGACCCCGACCGCGTGGGCGTGGCGGGACACAGCTACGGCGCGTTCATGACGGCGAACCTGCTGGCCCACACGGACCTGTTCCGCGCCGGCATCGCCCGCAGCGGCGCCTACAACCGCACCCTCACGCCGTTCGGTTTCCAGAGCGAAACCCGCACCCTCTGGCAGGCACCCGACATGTATTTGAAAAATTCCCCCTTTCTTGCGGCGGACAAAATCAACGAGCCGCTGCTGCTGATTCACGGCGAGGCCGACAACAACCCCGGCACCTTCCCGATGCAGAGCGAACGACTGTTCCAGGCCATCAAGGGCAACGGCGGCACCGCGCGGCTCGTCCTGCTCCCGCTCGAATCCCACGGCTACCAGGCCCGCGAAAGCATCGAGCACACGTTGGCGGAAATGCTCGACTGGTTCGACCGCCACGTGAAAAACGCCCCGCCCCGCGGGACGGTTCCCGCCCGGCCCGCCCCGCCCGCCGAGGACGACGTGCCGGAAGCACCGAAGCCAGACACAGACGAATCTGGACTGCGGTGACAAGAGGCTGTGGCTGCTTCTGAATTTGCTTCGATGCCCTCCGGCATCGGCACGCGGACTGCGTCGTCCGTTGCGGCGTGCTCTTCCGCAAACATCCTTCGTCGGTTGGAGCGTCCGAGGGAATTCGGGGGTCTGCTGTGGGTGCGGACATCCGCGCTCTTTTTCCAGCATCGAGTGGTTGTTCCCCTCCGCCAAATCGTTGCGCGCTTGCCGCATTTTCCATTGCAATCCCGATGCGTCCGGGCAACGTGACGCCCGCCATGTCTGACGAGAATTCCACGTCTTCGCCCGCACCCTCCGGGGAGGGCGGCGGACGCCGCCGCCGGGGCAACCGGGGTGGCCGCGGCCGTTCGCGCCGCCGCCGCTCGCCGGCGGAACCGGCCCGCCCGGAAAGTGAGATTTCCGCCGCTGAACCGGCCACAGAATCCGCAGCCGCCGAAACCGTCGGCGAAGATGAGGTTCCCTTTCCCGAAACCAGTGCTTCGTCCGCGCCGGAAGCCACCAGCGCCGGCGAACCCCCGGCAATCCCCGGTGAAACCGCGCCTGAATCCGCCGGTTCTGCTCCTGTCGAGGCGGCGGTTCGACCGGCAACGCCGCCCGCGGCCGAACCGCCGCGTTCGGGGCCTTCCCGTCCCGCGCCGGTTCCGCCGCCGCGTCCCGCGCCCGCCCGGCCCGAGCATCGTTTGCCGCGCGCTTTCCGGCCCGTCACCGCGCCCAATCCGCCGCCGCCCCGCAACATCCCCGCGCTGGCCGAGGCGATTGACGAGGTGTATCGCGTCATCGAAACCTTGCAGCGCGTGCTCGAGGATTTGGACGAGGTGCTGGAAACGCTCGAGGTGGCCGACCGCCAGCGCAACGAGGACGCCAAGGAAATTGATCGTCTCCGCCAGGCCCTGCGGCAGTTGCAATCCCAGCGTCCGCGCGAAAACCAGCCCCGCCAGCCCGACCGCCAACCCGACCGCGAGCCGGAGCGCCAATCGGAGCGCGACGCCGACCGCGGCGAGCGTCCGGAAGATTAAGCCGGGCGGCCCTTTTTCCGTTTCCCTTTCCCATGCTCAAAGCTGGCATCGTCGGCCTGCCCAACGTCGGCAAGTCCACCCTTTTCAACGCCGTCACCCGCACCCGCAAGGCGGAGGCGGCCAACTATCCCTTCTGCACCATTGACCCGAACGTCGGCGTTGTCACCGTGCCCGACGAACGGCTGGCCGTCCTGGCGAAGATTGCCAAGACCAGCGTCATCATCCCGGCTGCGATCGAGTTTGTGGACATTGCCGGTCTCGTGAAGGGTGCCAGCGCGGGCGAGGGGCTTGGCAACAAGTTCCTCAGCCACATCCGCGAGGTGGACGCCATCGTCCAAGTCGTCCGCTGCTTCGAGGACCCGGACATCCACCACGTCGCCGGCGCGGTGGACCCCGTGCGCGACATCGAAACCATCAACACCGAACTTGTCCTGGCCGACCTCGACAACGTCACGCGCCGCCTGGAGAAGGTCGCGAAGGACGCCAAACGCGGCGACAAGACCGCGTTGGCCGAGGAGGCGGTGTTGAAGAAGTTCCAGCCCGTGCTCAATGCCGGGAAACTGGCCCTCACCCTCGAGCTGTCTCCCGAGGAAAAGGCCATCGCGCGTGGCTTCTACCTGCTGACCGACAAGCCCACCATCTTTGCCTGCAACGTGAAGGAGTCCGACCTCGCCACGGCGGACCGGAACCCTTTTGTGCAGCAGGTGAACGAGTATGTGAAAACCCACCTCGCCTGCGAAGCCGTCGTCATCAGCGCGCAGATCGAGAGCGACCTGATTGACTTGTCCGAGGAGGAGGCAAAGGCGTTTCTCGCCGAACTCGGCGTGAAGGAATCCGGGGTCGGCGCGCTCATCCGGGCGACGTATCACCTGCTCGGGCTGCGGACGTATTTCACCGCCGGCGAGAAGGAGGTGCGCGCCTGGACCATCCACGCGGGCGACACCGCGCCCAAAGCGGCAGGCGTCATTCATTCCGACTTCGAGCGCGGCTTCATCAAGGCCGAGACCGTGGCCTACACGGACCTCATGGCGTGCGGCTCGGTGGCCGCCGCCCGCGAAAAGGGCCTCTACCGCATGGAAGGCAAGGAATACGTCGTGCAGGACGGCGACGTGCTGCTGTTCAAATTCAACGTCTGAACCGTCCGCTCCGGCAGACCAAGGCATCGGCTCCAGTCAAACCTCCTCGACCAAATCTGCCAGCCGCACGCCCAGCGCCCTGGCAATGCGGATCAACGCGGCCACACTCGCCGTCTCTTCGCCCCGTTCCAATTCGCCAACATAGACGGGGTGCAGTCCCGCCCTCTCCGCGAGCGCTTCCTGGGTCAGCCCAGCCCGCTTCCGGTGCCGCCGGATGCACTCGCCGATGGTCTTTTGAAATGGAGTTCTGGTGCCCAACCCATCACAGCAAAGCAGCAAGCGCCCGCGTTAAACACAGTGAACAACCCTTTCTTTTTTGTTTGCCGTCGCGGCCTGCCCCGGCTACTCAGGGGATCAATCAAAAGGCTCCCATGCAAACATTCACCCTGCCGGGAAACCGACGTCCCTTGCTCCGCACACCGCTTCTGATCCTGGCAATTGTCGGCCAAACACTGCTCGCCCAGGAACTGGTGCCCGTCGCCGCGCCGCCGCAGGGCGGCACGTTTTACCTGCTGTCCGCGATGACGGACGAAGGGGGCGGGCCGCCATGGCCGTTCGATCCTTACGAGGGTTTGCTGCCGGTATATGCGGTGGCGGGGCGGCCCGGGAGTTTTCTGGTCGCCGATTCGGCGGAAGATTACGCGCTGTATCAGGCGGTGATGCGCGGGAAGCGGTCCGGGCTGGCCGAGGTGGCGTGGCTGGAGAGCGGGGGGATGCGGGCGTTGTCCGAGTCAGGCGGGCCGGGGTTGCCGGGGGACGGCGAGGAGGGTGGCGGCGGGGAATGGGAGCCGCCGGCGTATTCGCCGCCGGAGTATGGACCGGAGGATTTGTGGCTGGAGCTCCTCAGCTACACAGACGGGGCGGCGGGATTCCTCCTCCATGCGCCGGAGGCGGCCGCGTTTGATTTGTTCGGCACGACCAATCTGAATCTGGCGGTGGCTCCGCCGGAGTTGAATGCGACGAACTGGGTGTGGTTGGGGCGGACGGCGGCGGGGGAGACGAATGTCGTCATCACGAATCTCTGGCCGGAGATGGGGTTCTTCCGGCTGGGGACGTTGCTGGACTCGGATGCGGACGGGTTGACGGATGCCTACGAACGGCTGGTGTCGCATACGGACCCGAATCTTTGGGACACCGACGGCGATGGTCTGGGCGATGGCTGGGAACTCGCCCATGGGATGAATCCGAATCTGGACGAGAGCGCCCTAACCGCAGGTCGAATCAATTACCAATACGACGGGTCAGGCTGGTTGCGAACCGTATCAGGGATCTGGAGTGAGAACGTGACGGTGGACAATGAGGGAAATGTGGAAGGATTGCCATGAACGTGAAGGTGATTGTTTCGGGAGTGGGCTTGGTCTGGCTGCTGGCGTTGACCGGACCCGCACAAGGTTTTGGTGAAGGCGGGTGGATCAATGCCAGCGGGTGGCTGGAGCCGTCCACCAGCACCAATCTGCCGGAGTCGCAGTTCATGGAGGGCATGTCCGCCTTGGGCGCGGGCGGGCCGTCCATCGCGGAGGCCGTGACGCCGGAAATCGAGGCGTTGGCGCGCGGGTTGGGCAACGACCCGGGGCGGATTTTCAACTATGTTCACGGCCAGATTCGCCATGTTCTGTATTTCGGCTCGAAGAAGGGGGCGCAACTGACCCTGCTGGAAGGCAGCGGCAACGATTTTGATCAGTGCGCGTTGCTGGTGGCCTTGTTGCGCGCGGCGGGCCATGAGGCGGAATATGAGTTTGGCGTCCTGGAAATGCCCATTGACGCCCCGGACCAGTTCGATGTGCGACACTGGCTCGGTCTGAGCCTCATCAACACGAACTGGAGCGCGACGCAGTCTTACTTCAGCTATGTCCTTGGGGCGCGCGGCTATCCGTATCTGGCATTCCCCGGTGGCGGGACCAACAAGATCGCGTTTCATCGGGTCTGGGTGAAGCTCACGGTTGGCTCGACGAACTTTTACTTGGACCCCGCCTTCAAGATCACCGAGCCGGTGGCGGGCATTGATCTGGTCGCCGCCACGGGTTTGAGTTCAAACACCCTGATGAGCGTGGCGGGTGGAACGGCCACGAATGATTACGCGCAAAATCTGAACGAGTTGGCGGTGCGCAACAAGCTGCGCGACTACACCACCAATCTGCTGGCGCATCTGCAAACGAATTATCCCAACGCGATGGCGCTGGAGATTCTGGGCGGGCGCCGCCGGGCGGCTTCCGCGGGCGGACTGCCCTTGAGCGAGGCGCGGGCGTTCCCGCTTTACACCCCGGGCGGGCAGTTGGCTTTGCAGACTTGGGAAAACCAGCCCACGAATCTGATGGCGAAAATGAGCCTCAGCCTCGCAGGCACGAATCGCCAATGGTGCATCCCGGAACTCCAAGGCCGACGGCTGACGCTTACCTTCAGCCCCAGCGGGCTGGCACAGTTCTGGTTGGAGGACGAGTTGCAGGTGGAAGTCGCCACGGGCGGCGGGCAATACATTGCCGTTTCCCTCGACGTCAATCATCCGCATGGCAACTGGAACCTGGCGAACAACACGCTCGCGGATAACACAGGATTCAACGACCAGACGTTCACCTCCGCCTACTGGCAGCGCACCAACGCCACCTACGTTTTGACCTACGGATTTGAAACCGGCCCAGACTGGCTGCGCCAGCGGCAGGCGCGGCTGGACGCCTACCGGCAGCAGGGCTTTGCGGACTCATCGCGCGAGGTGGTGGCCGAGACGTTGAACGTCATGGGGCTGACCTGGCTGGTGCAAACCGAGCGGGTGCGCCAGTGGATCGCCACGCACCAGGACATGCTCCCGCAGACTCATCACGCCTTCGGACGCGTGGCGCAGGAAAAAGGCCGCGGCTACAAGATTGATGTTCCCGTCCTGACGGGCGTCACCCCGGCCAGCGGCGTTTGGACCGAGGACGTGCAGCGCCTCTATCGCGCGGTGGATGTGATGGCCTATTTCGCCAGCGGCTTGGAGCACGGCATGATTGAGCAGCTTCAATCCAGCGGTCTGGCCGCCGCTTCCACCATCAAGATGCTCCAGGTGGGAAACACCAATGGGCAGAAAACCTTTCTGCTCCACAGCAACAACTGGAGCACCATCAGCGGGCAGTTGGCCAATTACGATCTGAACTGGCTTTACTGGCATGTGACCAACGGCTTCACGTTGCTGTTGCCGGCGAATGGCGCAAACTACGTGGCCGGCGTGGGGAGCTGGATTGGCAGCGGAATCGTTGCCGTTGGTTTTCCGCAGGGCGGACGTGCCAGCTCGATGTTGATCAGCGGTGGTTATCTGGGCGGTTACGTTTCGGATGAGGACGCCACGGTGGATCCCGCCACCGTCTCGCTGTTTGGCAGCCTGCAACCGGGCTACTTCGACCTGAACTCCCACCTCTGGGATGCCTACGGCGCTGACCCGGTCAGCCTGACGGATGGCTCCTTTGCCATGAGCAAGACCGACCTGGCACTGGGGCAGCCGGAGCCGCGCGGCATTTCCCTCACGCGCCACTATTCATCGGCACGCCGCCATCATAATGCGGCGGGCATGGCCCACGGGTGGATTCACAACTACCATTGCACGCTGGCCGAGGTGAGCGCCCCGTTGTTGGGCTTGGGACAGGGCACGCCACCACAAATGGCAGCCATGCTCGTGGCCACGCGCGCGGCGGTGGAGCTTTACGACGCCGAGCCGGCGGCCAAGAACTGGCTCCTGACCGCCCTGATCGCCAAGTGGGGCGTGGACCAGTTGTTGAACAACAGTGTGGCCGTCTCGTTGGGGAAGGACACTCTTCAGTTCATCAAGCAGCCCGATGGCAGCTTCACCGCGCCGCCAGGGCTGACGATGACATTGCGCAAAACCAACACGGTTTATTGGCTTCAGGAGCGCCATGGCAACACCTTCAAGTTCAATGCCGCCGGACGCCTCACCAACCTCGTGGACCAATACAATCAGAACCTGTCCATCACCTACAATGCCAGCAACTGGGTGGCCACCGTCAAAGACTGGAAAAACCGCCAGCTCACCTTCCATTACTCCGGCAATCCCCTGCGCCTGACTTCCGTCACGGACAGCACGAGCCCAACGCGGACGGTTGCTTACGGTTACACCACCTCCGGTGGCAGAACAGACCTGACCAGCGTGACCGATCCGGAAAACCAGACCAGCACGTTCGTTTACGACACCAACCACCAGATCATCGCCACCCGCAACGCCCTGAATCAGACGGTCACCAGCAACCGTTACGACGGCTTTGGCCGCGTGATCGAGCAATACAGCCAGGGCGACACCAACCAGACGTGGCGATTCTACTGGGCGGGCTCCGAGAACACCGAGGAAGATCCGGCGGGCGGACGGCGAACCTTCTACTACGACGACCAACACCGCCTGACGGGCCAACGCGATGCCTTGGGGCATCTGAGCCAAACCTTCTATGACGGCCAGGACCACATCGTCATGACCGTCTCGCCCCTCAATGAAACCAACCGCTTCGAATACGATGGCCGCCACAACCTGGTGCGTTCGGTGGACCCGCTCGGCTTCACGAACCAATTCTTTTACGACGCCCAGGACCGCCTGATCCGCACCGTGGATGCGCGCGGCCACACCAACACCTTCGGCTACAACGCCCAGCACCGCCTCATTGGCCAGACCAACGGCGCGGGCGACTGGGTCACCTTCAGCTACAACACCGATGGCACGCTGGCGGGCCGCACCGACCCCGGCGGCACCACCAGTCATGGCTACGATTCCTACGGCCAGTTGAACCGCATCACTTACCCCGCCAGTCTGGGCAGCGAGGGGTTCCTCAACAGCGCCCGGGGCGACGTCTTGAGCCGCACCAACGCCCGTGGGTTTGTCACCAGTTTCCAATACAACTACCGCCGCGAACTCACCAACACCATCGCCCCCACCAACGTCACCACCAAAATCGCCTGCGACGCGGTCGGCAACGTGCTCAGCACCACCGACGCCCGCGGCTTCACCACCAGCAACACCTGGAGCGCCACCCGCAAACTGCAGGCCACCACCCGCCCGGCCACCCCGCAGGGCGTGCCCGTGACCACCAACCTTTATGATTCCCGCGACTGGCTGGCGCGCACACTCGATCCGCTCCAGCAGGCGACTCTCTATACGAATGACGCCGCCCAGCGCCTGCTCAGCACCACCGACCCGCTCCAGCGCACCACGCGCTTCGGCTACGACGCGGTCGGACGCCGCACCGCCCGCACCAACGCGGCGCTCGAAGTTTCCCGCGAGTTCTGGAACGCGCGCGGCGAACTGGTCCGTTCGACCGATGGCGCGAACCGCGCCGTGGGCCGCGCCTATGACGCGGCGGGCAGCCTCATCCGCCTCACCAACCGCAACGGCAAGGTCTGGCAGTTCCGCTACGACGGCGCGAACCGCCTGACCAACACCCTCACCCCCTTGGGCCGGGAAACCTGGCAGGTGTGGAACAACCGCGGCCTGCTGGCCGCCGTGCGCGAACCCTCCGGCCAGTGGACCACCAACCTCTATGATCCCAAAGGCCGCCTGACCAACGTCACCGATGCCGTGGGCGTGCGGCTTTACACCTACGACGCCAACGACAACGTGACCAGCATCACCAACGCAGGCCAGGCGTCCCGCCTGTCCTGGGCCTACGACGCTTACGACCGGGCAACGGCCTTCACCAACGCCGACGGCTACGTCATCCAATACCGCTACGACGCCAACGGCAACCTGACCAACCTGATTTACCCCGGCAACCGCCCGGTCTTTTACGCCTACGACAGCCTCAACCGCCTGACCAACGTGACGGATTGGGCCAATCGCCAGACGAGCTTCGAGTATGACCTCGCGAGCCGGTTGCGCCAAATCACCCGGCCCAACGGCACGGTGCGGGAAATCGCCTGCGACGCCGCCGGTCAGACGACCAACATTTGGGAGAAGACGGTCAGCGGCACGCCCATCGCGCTGTTCAAGCTGAACTGGAACGCCGCCGCGCGGGTGGAATGGGAGTTTGCCGCGCCGCTGCCGCATAGCTACACTCCGCCGCAGCGGGCAATGACCTACGATGACGACAACCGGGTGCTGACCGTCAACGGCCAGAGCGTCACGCACGACGATGACGGCAACCTGACGACCGGGCCGTTGCCAAGCGGCGGCTGGGCCAGCTTCAGCTACGACGCGCGGAATCGGCTATTAGCCGGCGGGGATGTGCAATACGGTTACGACCCGGCAGGCAACCGGATTGCCCTGACCAATGGCGCGGAGGTGACCCGGTTCGTGGTGAACCCCAACGCCCCGCTTTCGCAGGTGCTCATGCGGGTGCGCCCCGGGGTGACGAACTACTACGTGTATGGCCTGGGCCTGCTCTACGAGATCACCGAGACGGCCACCCGCACGAACGCCCTGACCTACCACTACGATTATCGCGGCTCGACGGTTGCCCTCACGGATCACGCAGCACGAGTCACCGACCGCATCGAATACTCGGCCTACGGCCTGACGACCTACCGCTCTGGCACCAACGACACGCCGTTCCTGTTCAACGGGCGGTATGGTGTGCAGACCGACCCCAACGGGTTGCTCTACATGCGAGCCCGCTACTACAATCCATATCTGTGCCGGTTCGTCAGCGCGGACCCGATTGGTTTCGAGGGCGGTTTGAACTACTATGCTTATGCGGACGGAAATCCAGTGAGCTTGATTGATCCATTGGGACTGCAAGGCATTCCAAGCCCAGCAAACGTAGCCATGGGATTCGCGCCGGGTTATGGTCAGGATGTATCCGATTGGAATAGCCGTTTTCAGATAGCAAACCAACATGCGCTGGCTGTCGAAGGCTGCGTAGGTGCCGGGGCGGCAATTGGCGTTGCCGGAGGAACAGCAATTGGGCTGGGGGCAGTTGGTCTTGTTGCTGTCGGCGTGCCACAGCCTGTCGTTACCGGCGGCCTGTTGGTTGTTGGTGCATCAGGTGTAGTCGCAGGTGGTTACAGCATTTACAATGATCCTTCGCCCTACAACATCGCCTTTAACGCCGGAGGGCTTGCAGGGGGAGTCCTTGCTGCAAGGGTTTCGGCCAATTACGTCGCGTCGGCCCTCAGCCCTTCGAGTTACCAGCCCAGCAGTTCTATTTCGCTTGCTTCGGACGTATCAATGGCGTGGCGGGATACGGGAGGACATATCAACCCACTGGCTTTCTTGTCCGACTGGATGTTACCCGGTGCGCGGATTGGCCCAATGTCAACTGGACCTTCCATCTACGGTGCTGCTGGCACAGTTGGTGGCACGGGATTCGGAACAGCGGGCGGCGTTAGCTTGTTGTTCGGAAGTCCGGTAGATTGGCTAGGGAATCCGTTGCCTGCATCAGGCAAGTAGGCAAATTTTCTTTCGAGGAGATGAAATAAGCATGCTTACGCTTCCCCGGCTAATTGTGACCGTTACTTGGATGGCATCTGGCGTTGTGCTGTGTTCTCTGCTTGGGAGGAAATGGGGTGGGGCTGGTTGCGTGCTGGGATTTCTGACTGGAATTTCGGGCGCATTTCTTTTGACATGGCTACTGCTTGCGAGTCGAAATCTTCTCCTGATGCCGTTCCCGAAGTGCCGACGTGGGAAATGTCAAAGTTACCGAGATTACGTCTGGAAACGTGGCACGATTTTCGGTTGGGAAACGGGCGGGAGGTATAGGTATCGGTGCAAATGCGGTGACGAATACCTTCGCGACGGGAACAGGTTTCAGCAGGTTATGAGCGACGGAACAACGGTTTCGTATAAAAAATACCAACGTGGCCAGTGGGTGGATGATGCAACTGAACCGCACAACTGAACACGGCGCGCCAACCAAGGAATAGTGCAAGTGGTGCGGGTGCGTTACTTGGAATGGGAGTTTGCCGCGCCGCTGCCGCACAGCTACACTCCGCCGCAGCGGGCAATGACCTACGATGACGACAACCGGGTGCTGACCGTCAACGGCCAGAGCGTCACGCACGACGATGACGGCAACCTGACGACCGGGCCGTTGCCGGGCGGTGGGTTTGCCACGTTCACCTACGACGCGCGGAATCGGCTGGTCAATGTAGGGCAGGCGTCCCCGCCTGTCTCCATCTCCTACGGTTACGACCCAGCGGGAAATCGAACCTCCCTCACCAACGGAGCGACCGTGACCCGCTTCGTGGTGAACCCCAACGCCCCGCTTTCGCAGGTGCTCATGCGGGTGCGCCCCGGCGTGACGAATTACTACATCTACGGTCTGGGCTTGCTCTATGAGATCACGGAGACCGCCACCAGCACCAACACGCTGGCCTATCACTACGACTATCGCGGCTCGACGGTCGCCCTCACGGATCACGCAGCACGAGTCACCGACCGCATCGAATACTCGGCCTATGGCACAACGACCTATCGCACCGGCACGAACGACACGCCGTTCCTGTTCAACGGGCGCTACGGGGTGCAGACCGACCCGAACGGCCTGCTCTACATGCGGGCCAGGTATTACAATCCTTACCTCTGCCGCTTCCTAAATGCCGACCCGGTTGGCTTCGCGGGCGGCCTGAACTTCTACGCCTACGCTGACGGCAATCCAATCTCGCTGGTGGACCCGTTTGGGTTGTGGAGTTGGGATCAGACATTCGGGGTTGTGCGGGCCGTGGGCGGGGTCTTTGAGACTGCGGCAGGAATTGGCTTGGGTGTGGCGACAAGCTGGACTGGGGTTGGAGCAGTCGGAGGTGGTGTTGTGGCGCTACACGGCATAGATCAAATCCAAGCAGGCATTCGACAGGCTTGGACAGGGAATCAAGTTGATTCGTTGACTTCGTCGGGTTTGCAGGCCGCAGGAATGTCGCGGAACGCTGCCAATCTTGCAGACGCAGGGATCAGCATTGTAGGTTCTTTCGGTGCCGGACTGGCTACTGCTGGCGTCAAGGCCTCGGCAATCGCTGCCAGTGATCCCATGGCGCAAGGATTGAGCAGAGCGCAAATTGTTTACCGAACAGACATCGGCGCCAGAGCGCTTCTCACCGACGATTTCCTAGAGTTAGGAGGAAAGGGCACATCCGACTTGGCGAAATATTACATGATGCAACAGGGCATCAACGCAGCTGGCCAACCTTACCAACTCACAACAACTTGGCTGCAATCCGCTGCGTTATCCATGACGCCAAAGATGTTAATGACAGGCCCAACAGCCGCCGGGAACATGGGTGTCGGCGTTTTTGGCGCAGCGGGCGCGGGAATTAATATCTACGGTAACTACACGTCGGCTCTAAAATAGTGGATGACGCATCATGGCTGAGAAACCACATTTTGAAGAACGGCGACTGGCGACCAATCCCCCGTCAATGTTGCAAAAGTTTTTTGCAGTCGAGTGGGTTTGGACGGTAGGTTTCGCTGCCATTGCAGTGATCGTGGCTCTGTCGATTGGCGTCTTGGGTTATCCTGACCTCAAGCACATGTTGGTTCTCACGTTAGCCGGCGCGGCCGGGGGCACAGTGCTGTCGTGGGCTGTTGTAAGGGTAGTGTGGGAAATGCGTATTCGGATCAATGGCGGGCCGTTTCGCGAAGGCGATTGGGTGCAAGTGATCAGAGGCCGTAATGCAGGAAGAATTGTGAGGGTTTACGAAACTTGGCCTTCAAGGAATCAAGTGCGCTTGGACATGGGTGAAAGTGCACAAAGGGAAAAAGAGGATTTTTTTTTGACTGTTCAAGTTTGTCACGTTTATCCCCCCTGCTGTGACAAATGTTGAGATTTGACTGGAACTTGGCAGCCCGGATGGCATGGGAGTTCGCGGCACCGTTGCCGAACAACGGGCTTGCCAGTTTCGGATGTAACATCCGCAATCAGCGGGTCGGCGCGAGCCAAAGGTTATCGCGGTTGCGGCCTGGTCGCCAATGAGCTGTGCTGGTGGATGATGCATCGCGGTTCACCACGGCAGCCGGTGCCGCCGCAGCCGGCAACGGCCACCTTCCGCGTCATCCAGGTCGAGCGTCAGAAAGCCGCCGTCCTTCAGCAACTGGCAGCCCGCCAGGGACGGGCACAGCGCGACGCGAAAGGGCCGCCAGCCCCGCGCCCGGTTCAAAGCGCCGGTGATGCGACGCACCGCCCGGCCCAAGCCATGCACCGTGGGCACCCCGGCCAGACGCTGCGCCAGGTGAAACACCAGCGGCGTGTGCAGATGGCCGATGATGGTCAGGGCAATTTGCTCCGCCCGTTCACGCACCACGGGTTCCGCCCAAAGGAATGGCAGGGCCGTTGGGTCGTGGCAGAACAACACGAGTCGCCGCCCCGGCCCGAGGCCGGCAAACAATTCCCGCACCTGTTCGAGATGGTCGGCGCGGCGGCGTTCCCATTCCGGCCATTCGTCCGGCAGCGCCTCGGCGCGGAACACCGGCAACGCCAGAAGCGTCGAGCAGACGCCGGCCAACTCGAACCGCCCCAGCGATTCGCGCCAAAACACCGGGATGCCGCAATCGCCGGTGGCCCGCGCAAGGCTCTCCAATCGAAGGCCGCCCCGGTCGCCGAGCAGGCTGACCTTGCCCAGTTCGTGGTCGCCCAGCACGGTTCGCAGTCGTCCCCCGAACTGCTGCCGCAGCCGCCCGAGGCACAACTGCGCACTTTGCCGCGCGGCGGTGTCGGCGAGGCCGATGGCGGCGCTGTCGCACGAGAAATCACCGTTCGCCACGACCAGGTCTGGCTGGCCGGTTTGGGAAAGGCATGCCGCCAACTGGTGGTTGTGGGCGAGCGGATTCCGCATCCAGATCCAATGGCGGATCATCTGCACAAACAGCCGCGCGGGGGACCACGGGACGCCGGCAAACTCAAAGTTCGGTCCGCGCGCCTGTTCTCCCGGCCCGGCGTAGTGCGGATCACTCAAGACCAGCACCCGCCGCCAGCCGGGGGAACGGGCATCAGATACACAGGGCGCGCTCATCGGGACAAAAAATCGTCGGGGAGAAATCGCAAAGCGGATGTGGAAAGGCGACGAGATTTTGGCTTCGCCCGGGATCTGCCGCTTTGGGAGGGAAACCAATCACGCAAATCGCGGGAAGCGCACGGAGCACGCCAATGGCTGTGGGGAAGCGGCGCCACACCCCCCCTCTGCCGCTGCAGTCCAGAAGCCCTGTGCTCAGTAGGCGTTCAGGCGGAAGAAGCCCTGGTCCGCATCGGCGGGCAGGGGCACGGTGAGCAGAAGCGGGTTGCCGTCGCCCAGGTTGGTCGAGAGCGGGAGCCAGAGAATGGGCGGTTCGAGGTTGGTGGCCTGTTCGAGGATGTAGTTCACCCCGGCCACGCTGAGGAGGGAGAATTGCAGTTCGCCGTTCACGAGCGCGATGTCGGTGAAGGCGGGCGGGTCGAGCGGGGCGACGGTGAGCGTGCCGTTGACGGCCAGGTTGTTGACCCATTTCAGGCCCGGCGGCAGCGGGGGCAGGGTGACGTTGGCGCAGGCGCCGCTGATGGCGGGCGCGGTGAACAGCGTAAAGGTGTCGCCTGCTGCGAGCGGATCGCCGGTGTGGGTCGCGGTCAAGTCGCCACCCAAAGTGAGCAGGCCGCCGACGTTGACGCGGTCGCCGCCGGGCGCGGGAGTTTTCACCAGCCGGAACTGGCTGACGCCCGCGAGAGTGAGCGGGCCGTTGCAGGTGAGCGTGCCGGGGGTGGCGGCGAGGCCGGGGGCGAGCGTGCCGTCAATGACCGCCGCGCCGCGGACGAGGCCGGTGCCGCGGAGGGTCGCGCCATTGCTGACGACGAGGGAGTTGGTGCCCAGCGCGCCGGTAAGCAGGAGGGTGCCGACGCGGACGCGGGTCAAGCCGCCGGAGTGGTTGGTGCCGCTGAAGGTCCAGGTGCCCGCGCCCTCCTTGAGGACGTTGACGAAGTGGTTGGCGCTCGCGCCGTTGCTGATGATCCCGCTGAACACGCCCGTGGCCGGGCCGTCGAGGATGAGGTCGCGTCCGCCGTTGACGTCGGTGGTGACAAAGCTGGCGAGGGTCAAGGTGCCCGCGTCGCTGGTGAAGCGCGCGCCGCCGCCGCCGGTTTGGATCAGGACGGGGCCGGCGATCGTGTTGTTGCCGGAGCGGTTGCGGAGGGCGGGCAGGAAGGGCGGGTTGGCGAGGCCGTCGTTGCTGATGTTCCAGGCGAGGTTGGTGCCAAGGGTGATGTTGTTTTCGAGTTCGACGCCAAACGAGCCGGCGGTGTTGGGGCTGCCGCCGGACCGGAGATTGATGACCTTGCTGCCGTCGCCGAGGGCGAGGTTGTTGCGGAGGCGGAGGATGCCGGCGTTGAGGGCGTTCAAAGTGACCGGGCCGGTGAAGGAACTCGCGCCGTTCAGGACGAGCGTGCCGGAGCCGAGCTTGGTCAGCGAGCCGGTGCCGAGCATCGGGTTGGCCAGCGTCAATTCGTGGGTGTGGTTGAACACGAGCGCGGCTTTATTGGTGATGATGCCCTGGCCGGGTGAGCCGGTGGCCCCGCCGTTGCCGATCTGGAGGGTGCCGGCCTGGATGTCGGTGGGACCGGTGCGGGTGTTGTTGGTGCTCATCACCAGCGTCCCCGCGCCGGTCTTGTAAATGGTGCCCGAGCCGGTGAGGAGGCCGGAGAGTTCGAGCTGCGTGCCGGTGGCGACGTCCACGACGTTCGAGCCGGAGAAGGCGACCGGGCCGGCGAAGCGGTTGGTGCCGGTGACGTTGAGCAGGCGGCCGCTGGAGAGGCTGGCAACCTTGTTGACCGCGTTGGTGCCGGTGCTGTGCAAAGACAGCGCGGCTCCGGAGCTGACGGTCAGATTGGAGCTGGCCGCACCGAGAATCGTATTGCCCTCGACGCCGAGGGTGCCCTTGGCGATGGAAATGGCTCCCAGACCGGTGTTCCCCAGGTTGGCCAGGCGGACCTCGTTCGGGCCGCGCTTGGTGAGGGTGAAGTTGTTGCCGGTCAGCGTGCCGTCGCGCAAATCCCAGCGGCTGATGCCGCCGAAGGTGGTGTTGCCCGTCAGGGTGACGAAGCGGAGCGCGTTGGTCTGCGTGCCGCCATAGTTGACGATGGCCCCGCCGGTGCCCAGGCCGGGGCCGACAACGGACACGGGTTCCGTGCCGAGGTTGAAGCCGGCGAGATCGAGGCGGGCGCCGCTGGCGATGATGAGGCCGTTGTTGGTGCGGCCGAAGGCGGCGTTGTTGCCCGCGCGCAACGTGCCGGCGGAAACGGTGACGAGGCCGGTGAACGTGTTGGCGGCGGTCAAGCTCAGGGTGCCGATGCCCGTTTTGGTAAGGCCGGCGGCGCCGCCAACCACGCCGGTGATCTGGAGCGCGTCGGCAACGAAGAAGGTGGCGTTGGTGTTGAGGGTGACGGGGCCGCTGAAGAGGTTGTTGCCCGCTTCGTTGCGGACGGTCCCGCCGTTGAGGATCAGCCGCTTGTTGAGCGTGTTGTTGTCGGTGTTCCACAGGGCGAGGGTCGCGCCAGCCTGCACGGTGAGGTTGCTGTTGGCGTTGCCGAGCGTGGTGGTGTCCTGAACGGCCAGCGTGCCCTGCGCGATGGTGATTTCGCCGAGGCCGGTGTCGCCGAGATCGGCGAGGCGGATTTCGTTCGGGCCGGTTTTGGTCAGGCTGAAATTGTTGCCGGTGAGGCTGCCGGTGGGCTGGGCGCGGATGTCCCAGCGGCCTGTCCCGCCGAGCGTGGTAGGCCCGGCCAGCGTGGCGAAGCGGACGGCGTTGGTCTGCGCGGTGGCGCTGGAATTGATGACCGCGCCCGCGCCGAGCGGTCCCGCGCCAGCCAGGGTGAGCGGTTCCTCGGCGACGGAGCGGGCGTTCAAATCGAGCACGGCCCCGGCGGCCACGATGGTGCCCGCAGAGGGTGAGCCGAGGGCGTTGACGGCGTTGAGGCGGAGCGTGCCGGCGTTGATCTGCACCGGGCCGGTGAAGGAGTTCGAAGTGCTCAACGTGAGGATGCCGCTGCCGTTCTTGATCAGGCTCATGCCGCCGACCAGCGAGCCGCCGCCTGCGAGGCCGTAGGAGAAATCGTCGTTGAACGTGACGCGCACCGGCTGCAACACCCCGAACAGCAAAACCAACGGCTGCGTCGCGCCGGTGGCGTCGAAGACGACCGGGTCGAGCTGTTGAAACTGCTCGGGCGTGGCCCCTGCCAGCCAGTTGGTGTTGAGTGCGGCATCCCACTGGTTGCCCGCGCCGGACCAAACGAGTGTGGCGGGTATGCCGCTGACGTGGACGCGGAGTTCGCCCGGCACGCTGTCGTCGAAGGTGTAATTGTAACGATTGGTCTGGGCGACGGCGGCGAGGTTGGCCGCGCCACCGGTGAGCGTGCCGGTGTAGGCAATGAGGGTGTAGGTGCCGGGGCTGGCCGGGCCGTTGGTGAGGAAGTTGAATGCGACGGATACGAGGCCATCGAGGGCGAGGTCGCCGTTAACGAGCAGCACGTCGTTGATGCCTCCGCCGACGTTGGTGTTCGCAGCCAGGTCAAAAGTGAGCCGGCTGCCGTCGCCGAGGACGAGATTGCCCTCGATGGTGAGCGCGCCCGCCGCGCCCGCCGGGCCGGGCTGAAGCATCGCCCCGCCTGCAGCGGCGAGATTGCCCTGGACGACGCCGTCGCCCAGCAACAGTTGGTTCGAGACGAGCGTGAGGCCGCCCGCCAGCGCGGTGACATCCAGGGTGCCGGCGGCGCGCAGATCCAAGTTGCCGGAATGCGAGGCAGCCGCGCCCAACGCGAGCGTGCCAGCCGCGATGACACTTCCGCCGGTGTGGGTGGCGTTGCCTTCCATCACCACCGTGCCTGCGCCGGCTTTGCGGAGAGTGCCCTCGCCCGACAGGTTGTCGGAGAAGGTGAGCGGCTGCCCGGTGGTATTCGTCAGCACGAGGTCGCTCGCGAGAATGACGGGCAACGCGAGGGTGTCAGCCTGGCCCGTGGTCTTGATGAGCGCGGCGGGCTGGTTAGACAGCGCCTGGAAAGTCAGGCTGCCGCCCCCCCCGTTTTCCAGCGTGAACGAATGGGTGGCCACGGCATCCCCGAGGAACAGCCGGCCCGCCGTGACGGGCGCGGTGAAACTGACGGTCTGATCGCCGGTGATGTTGTTGTTGAAGCGCAGCGTCGCGCCGATGCCGTTGGGCACGGTGTTCGTGGCCCAGTTGGCGGGCGTCAAGGCGGCGTAGGTGCCCGCCCCGGCGGGCAGCCAGAGCGAATCGTTGGGCAACACGCCGGTGATCAAATACTGGCCGAGGCTGGCGTAATCCGAGTAGCCGTCGGTCAGCGGGTTGCCCGCGCCGATCCCGTCCACCGAGAAGGCGTAGGTGCCGGCGGGGAGGTCGGCGATGAGCGTGACCGGCTGCGTGCCGGCGGCGGTGTCGGCGACATTGGTGGTCTGGAGCAGCGTGCCGAAGGCGTTGTAAAGCTTCACCTCGAGGCGCAGGTTCGAATCGCGCGGCGGACGGTTGACGTTCAGCGTGACACGGCCCGCGCCGGTGGTGAACCAAAAGAAATCGAGGTCGGTGCGCGTCGAGATGATGCCGTTGGTGGCGAAGAAAACGCCGTTCAACGGCGTGGCGGCGGCGATCGAGTTGCCGTGGTCGTCGGCGCGGAACGGCGTGCCGTAGGTGGGCATGACGGCGAGGTCATCCTGGTTGGTGCGGTTGGCATTCGCGTATTCGCCGCGGCTCCATTGCACGATGGGCCGCGAGTAGCCGACCCCCATGATGGGTGCCCAGTTGCCGTGGCCGCCGTAGTATTCGCTGCCTGTCGTGGTGCCGTCATGGCTCAAGCCCAGCGTGTGGCCGACCTCGTGGCTCGTGGCCTCGGCGATGTTCTTTTCGCTGTCGCTGAGAGATTTGGGGAACACCCAAGTGGGCGTGTCCGAATTCCAGTTGAACGAGCCGACATAGGCCACGCCGCCCGCGCTGCCATACCAATCACCGCTGCTGCCGCCGATGACGACGCGGATGCCGAAATTGGTGTCGCCGCCGCCGGAGTTGATGAGCGCGTCGGTGCCGGGAAACTCGGTGGTGACGTTCACGTCATACATCGCGAAGTCCTCCGCCACCCGCTGCCAGATGCCAATGATGCGCTCGCGCTCGGCGGTGCTGAAGAAGTGGGGGTTACCGTCGGTGTCGAACGGGCGCGCGATGGCTTCGCCGCCCCAACTCGTGGCCGAGGCGTCATGCCCGTCAAAATCGAGGTAAATCACCTTGCCCACGCCCGGCCGGCTGTGGAGGCGGAAGGCCATTTCGGGCGGAAACGGCGGGGGATCGGTGGGGCCAAAGGTCTGGCCGGTGACGCCCTCCTCGCCTTCCGGCGGGTGTGGCCATTCGCACACGTAGTAAAGGCGGCCCTGCGGATTCACCCAGAGGCATTTGTCCGAGCGGAGCAGGGCGCGCAACTCGGCGGGGGTCTTGCGATAAAATGCCGCCACCTCGGGTAGGCGTCCGCCCAGCGCGGTGATGGCGTCCTCGCCCCGCGCCTTGGCAGGCAACTGAATGTCGCGCGGGAAGCCGGGCGGCAGGTCAGCGGCAGGGGCCGCCAGGGCCAAACAAAAAGCCGCCAGCGCGGCGGCAAGGACGACGGTTCTCATGAGTGCGATGGGCCGCCGACGCGGCGGGGATGAGCCTATTTAGCACCCGCAAAGCCGACTTACAACTGCGGGAAAGTTCGTCGGCCGACCTTCGCAGCAGTTTGGCTGCCGTCGCAGAAATGGGAAAGTGCCCGCCGGACCGGCGTCAGGCCACCTTGGCTTTCACACGCCGCCCCTTGATTTCAGCCTGATCCAAGTGGTCAAGAATGGTCGGCACGTGCTCGGAGGCCACATCCACAAAGAGATGGCGTTCCCGCACGTCCACCTTGCCCACCACCTTCCCGGGCAGCCCGGTGCGGTCGGCAATCGCGTTCACAATATCAATCGGCACCACGCCCGCCTCGGAACCGATGTTGAGGAAGAGCCGGGTCTGGCCTGCGGGCGTCCGGCGGTTGGGTTTGGCCGGCCGCATCTCCGGGGCCTCCCCCCCGGCCTCGG
>JBKBTZ010000055.1:0-21345 GCA_046290825.1 Limisphaerales bacterium | reverse complement strand
CAGGGCCTCGTTGTGAAAACCCATCGTCGCGATGGCGCTCAAATCCTCGGCGCGCTGAATCTTGCTGGTGGCGTGGCGTTCGAGCGCCAGGAGCGCGTCGTCGCGGCTCATGCCGAGGCCGTCATCGGTCACCCGGATCAGGCTACGGCCCCCGGCCTGGATTTCGACGGTGATGTGGCCGGCCTGCGCATCGAGCGCGTTCTCGACGAGTTCCTTGACCACGCTTGCGGGGCGTTCCACGACCTCGCCCGCCGCGATCTGGTTCGCGACGTGGTCGGGCAGCAGGCGGATGCGGTTCATGGGCGGCGCGAAGCGGGGCCGGAATTCACGCCGGGCGGGGCAGCGAGAAAAGGAACAGGGCGCCGCGCCCCGGATGGTTTTCCGTCCAGATCCGGCCCCCGTGGTCCTCGATAATCTTCTTGCAGATGGACAGGCCCAGCCCCGTGCCGCCCGCCTTGCCATGCGTGGCAAACGGCTCGAACAGCCGCGCGGCGATCTCCGGCGCAATGCCGGGGCCGGTGTCCTCGATCTCCGTCAGCACGCGGCTTTCCTTGAGGGCGAAGCGGAGGATGACGATGCCCCCGGCGGGCATGGCCTGGGCCGCGTTGTGGCAGAGGTTGTGAAACACGCGCCGCAGCCGCCCGGGGTGCATCCGCAACGGCACCGCCGGCGGGTCGCCCTCGAGATGCAGCGCCACGCCCTTGAGTTCCAGTTCCTCGCGCAGTTCGGCGGCGACCTCCTGGACAAACGCGGCGTAATCCTGCGTGGCCAGCACCGCCGCCGGGGGCGCGCCCTGGGTGAACTCGAGAATCTCCCCGACCAGTTCGGTGATCCGCTCGACCTGTTTGCGGATGCGGTCCGCGGCCGCGCGCCGGGTGGCGGGATCCGGCGACGCGCCCAGCATTTCCGCCGAAAGGCCGATGATGTTCAGGGGATTCTTGAGATCGTGGATGATCGAGCGGGCGAACCGGCCCACCAGCGAAAGCCGCTCCGCCTGGACCATTTCGTTGACGTAATGCGCGTTCAAATCCCGCAACCGGCTGCTGATTTCGCGTAGGAGCGAGAGGCCCAGCTCGGGGCAGTGCTGGAGAAACGTGAACATTTCGCCCGCCGGAATGCGGAAAACGGTCGTGGGCTGCGCGGCGATGGCGGTGGCGGAACGCGGCTTGAGTTCGAGCACGGCCATCTCCCCGAAGAACGACCCCGGCCCGAGCCGGGACAGCACCTGTCGTTGCTCGGTGTCCGCGCGGCTGACGATTTCCACCAGCCCCTCCTGCACCACGAACACCGCGTCGCCCGGGTCGCCTTCGCGAAAAATCACCTTGCCGGCGGGAAAGGTTTCGTTGGTGGTGATGCGGCGCACGACCTCGAGGTCATGGGCGGAAAGCCCCTCGAAGAGCCGGGAAGTGCGCAGCGAAGCCATGCGCGGACTTTATGCCCCCGCCCGTCGGAAGCAAATCCCGAAGTCCGCCCACGCCGCTGCACGCCTGTGGCTAAGGAGCGCGGATGTCCCCATCCGCGGCCACTGCCGAACATTACCAACGTTTCCGAAGGGAGCGGAGCTGGTTGCAGGCTCGAACGCCGCTGTGGACGAGGACGTCCGCGCGCCAGTGCCTGAGCAGACCGTTCCGGGATGCCGCTCGGATGGCGCTTCCGCCATCGGTCCGGGAACCAACCGAAAGCGGAATTTCCGTCGCGCATCTTCAAATCCGAGCACGCTCATGTTGGTTGAGCGCGGCCGGGCGAACGCGTTCTTGGGCGGGTTGTAACCGTGCGCGCTGCGCCACTGACGTGGACCGGCAGCATCACAGGAGTTGGCTCAAAAAAGTCCTGGCCGGAACCACCACGGGTTGTTTGACGGCAAAGCAATCAGCCGGTTCATAGGGCAGGTTGATCACCACTTGAAAAGCGTGGGTTGCCTTGGTCTGGGCTTGGAAGTGGGCGAGCGCGGGCGAAAGGCCCGGATCGGCGAGTTTGACCTCCACCAGAAACCATGGTCGCCGGTCGCGCACCACGAGAAAATCCACTTCCCGCTTCTGTTTGTCGCGCAGATAGCGGAGCTCAAAATCCCCGAACCCGAGGTCGGTCCAGCCTTCGACGGCCTTGAGCAGGTGGCAGGCGACGAATGTTTCCGCCCGCGCGCCTTCGTCAGCCAGTCCGCTCCAGTCCCGGAGAAACCATTTGGGTTCCTTGCGCAGAGCCTTGGCGACGTTCTTGAACCACGGCCGGACGAGAAAGCCGTAGTGCATGCGGCCCAACAGATCAACCCACCGCTTGGCCGTATCCACCGACACCTGGATTTCCTGGGCCAGATTGGAATAGACCAGGGGTTGGCCGCTGCGTTCGGCAAGAATTTGCATGAGGATTTCCATGGCACCGAGGTCCGTGATGTGCGCCACCTCGCGCAGATCCTCCCGCGAGAGTTGTTCGTGACGCAGGGAACGCCAGCGACGCGCGAAGCGGCTGTCCCGGCGCAGAAAGGGTTCGGGAAATCCGCCATGTTCCCAGAGCGCCTCCCAGTCGGCTTCGGCCACCTCGCGTGGAGCGTTAATCTCGCGCGTCGGCAGGCCGGTGCGCAAACATTCGCCCACGCTCCAGGGATGGATGCGGTAAAGCAGATAGCGCCCCATCAGGCTGTCGCCACCCCGGCGGAAAACGTCCAGCCGGGAACTGCCCGTCACCAGCAGGCGCGCCTGATCGCCGTGCGTATCGAAGAAGCCTTTGAGCAGGGATTTCCACTTCGAGTATTTGTGCAGTTCGTCGAGCACGGCCACAGGCGGCTTGGCCTGCAGCCGTTCCAAATGCAGCGCGGCGGCCAGCGCCGCCGGACCCCGCAAGAGCAGTCGCCGGTCATCGGTGTTGTCCCAGTTGAAATAGGCGTCGCCGAGCGCGCGGCATACGGTGGTCTTGCCCACCTGCCGCGGGCCGGAGATCAGGGCCATTTGACGGTGTCGTTGCAGATGATCCTGCAACACCCCCGTGTAAAGGCGGGGTCGCTCACTCATTTGACCATTATCTATTGCATCGTAAAACAGTCCAGACCGTTTTACGACGTGGCTGAAAATGATAGCGGAGGGTAAGCGGCAGCAGCGACCCCGCCGGGCTTCGGCCAGGGGAAGGTCAGGCTGTGGAAGTCCGGTTTTATGTCAGGCAGGGAGGCCTGCCGAAACCGGCTTGCCCCGGTCACAATGCCTCGATCTGGCGGCGGAGTTTGCCGTTGCTGGCAATCATTCGATAGCTGGCGCGGCCCGGTTGGCGTTCCCGCCAGAAATCGCCGCCGGCCCGTTCGACAATGAACCCGCCCGCCGCGATGTCCCAGAGGCTGATGCCGCGTTCGAGATAGGCATCGAATCGGCCACAGGCAACATACGCCAAAGCCAGCCCGGCGGAACCCATGTTGCGCATCTTGCGCGTGTTGCGGGACATCTTTTTGAAGACCCGCAGCGCCTCGCCCATGGTCTGCTCGTTCTTGCCGTAGCCCATCGCGCAGATGGCGTCGCGCAAATCCTTGCGGCTGCTGACGCGAATGGGTTTGCCGTTCAGCCGCGCGCGGTCGCCAACGACGGCAGTCCACATTTCGTCGAGGAAGGGGTCGTAAACCACGCCCAGCACGGTGGCGTAGCCGTCGTCCACGCGCGCCGCCGCCGCGCGGCTGCGCACCTGCAAGGCGATGCAGACGCAGGCGTGCGGAATGCCGTAGGCGTAGTTGACGGTGCCGTCAATGGGGTCAATGACCCAGCGGGCGGGGGGCTGGTCGTGGCCGGAGTCGCCCTCCTCGCCGAGGACGGCGACGCCGGGAAAGGCGCGGGCCAGCGAGCGTTCGATAAGGCGCTGGCAGCGGACATCGAGTTCGAGTTTGATGTCGTGGGAATGGCGTTCGTTGACGCGCTTGGTGGCGTCGAGGTTGCGGCGCAGCACGGCGCCGGCGGCCCGGGCGGCGGTGACGGCGGCGCGGAGGGCGCGGCGGTAATCAGCCGGTTTCATCGTGGCACCCAGCTTGGCGGAAAGGGTCCGGGTTGGCCAGTCTGCGCGGAGGCCATCCCCGAATGCGCCGTTGACCGGTTCCGGCGGCAATCCCATGATGCTCACACTCAACCAAGGAATGAATCGTTCCCCGCAAAAGACCTTTCGCGCGGCCCCCGGCTCGGTGGGGGCCGGGCTTGCGCTGCTGTTGTTTTTCCTGGCGCGGTCGGGCGCGTCTGGGACGGAGCTGCGGCTCGGCCTGCAGTGGGAAACGGTTCCCACGTTGACCCTTTCCGGTCCGACCGGCGCGGTTTGCCAGGTGCAATGGACGGATACGCTCGTCGCCGCGGAGCGGTGGCAGCATCTGGGGTTGGTGGCGCTCAACGGGCCGACAACGGTGACGGACACCAACCCGGCAGCCGGGGGCGGGCGGTTTTACCGGGCGGTGCAGGTGCCCGGCACGAATTGGGTGCTGGTCCCCGGAGGACGTTTCCTGATGGGCGACAATTTCACCAACGGTCCGGCATCCGAGCGCCCGGTGCATGAGGTGCGGCTGGGCGGTTTTTACCTGGAGCGTTGTGAGGTGACATTCGCGGAATGGACGCGGGTGCGGGAGTGGGCGCTGACGAATGGCTACACGTTTGACAATCCCGGAGCGGGCAAGGGCGTGAATCATCCGGCGCAAACGGTGAGCTGGCATGATGCGGTGAAGTGGTGCAACGCGCGCGCGGAGATGGAAGGCCGGGTTCCGGCCTACTACACCAGCGCGAGCCAGACGATCGTTTATCGGACGGGGCGGTTGAACCTGGCGAATGACTGCGTCAATTGGGCGGTCAATGGCCACCGGCTGCCGACCGAGGCGGAGTGGGAATTTGCCGCGCGGGGCGGCATCAATGGCCAGCGGTTTCCGCGCGGCAACACGTTGTCGCATGCCGACGCGAATTACTTCGCCGCGACTTATCTGAATTACGACACCACCGGCGTGAATGAATTCCATCCTTTGTATGCCGTCGGTGACCTGCCCTTCACCAGCCCCGTTGGCGCGTTTGCGGCGAATGCCTACGGCCTGCACGACTTGACGGGCAACGTATGGGAGTGGTGCTGGGACAGCTATGCCACCAACTGGTATGCCCAGCCCGCCGCCAGCGGGCCGAATCCGCGCGGACCGGAAACATTCGCAGGCGGTCGGGTGCTGCGCGGCGGATCATGGCTGCACGATGCGTCCTTTGCGCGGAACGCGAGCCGGGTTTTCAATAACTACGCGGATCCCGTGACTGCCGTGGACACCTTGGGCTTCCGGTGCGCCATCACCGCGCCGACGGCCAACGGGCAGCCCGTGTTTCCGGCGCGGCTGACGGAATGGGCCACGCTGGGCGATGGCGCGGTGCGGTTCACTGTCAGCAACGTCACGCCCGGGAAACCGGTGGTGATTGAAACGGCCGGCCAGTTGGGCGCGTGGACGGCGGTGGCGACGAATGTCGCGACGGGGGCGGCGTTCGGATTCACGAATCCGCCGGTCGCCGGGCCGCTTTACTTCCGGGCCTGGCAGCCACCCTGAAGCGCCGGCCCGGGTTCACGCGGGCAGGTCCGCCAACGCGCGCTCCACTTGTTCCCGTTTTGTTTGCCAGTCAGCGAGGCGCTGTTTGTGTTCGTCCAGCACTTTGGCCGGCACCTTTTGCGTGAAGTTTGGGTTGTTGAGCTTTTCCTCCACCTTCACGATTTCAGCGCGGATTTTCTCCAGTTCTTTGGTGAGACGGGCGCGTTCGGCGGCGAAGTCCACAAGGCCGGCCAGCGGGAGGAAAATTTCGCCGAGCAGGTTGGCTGCGCCCGGAGTGCCTTTGGGCGGCTGCCAGTCCCGGCCAACAACTTCGACGGCCTCGGCGTTGAGCAGAATTTTCAACACCTCGACCTCGGCGGCGGGCAATTCACCGACGGGGCGGAGAACAAATTTCAACTTCTTCGCCGGGTCGAGTTTCAACTCGCGGCGCAGGTTGCGGCCGAGGCCGACCAGTTCGTATTTCGCCGCCGCGACCTGGTCCGCCGCGTCGTCAAGGCCGAGGTATTCCTTCTCTTCGGCGGTGAACGGTTTGGGCCACGGGGCGTTCATGATGGTCTGGTCGCCCTGGTTTGCGGGCAGGTCCTGGTCGAATCCCATGCCGTGCCAAAGTTCCTCGGTGATGAACGGCAGGAACGGATGGAACAAACGCAGCGTGTGGCCGAGGACGAAGTCAATGACGGCGAGCTTGTTGGCCTTGAGCGGTGCGTCCTCGCTGTAAAGCGCGGCCTTGCTGGCCTCGACATACCAGTCGCAATACTCGCTCCAGAAGAAACGGTAGAGCGCCTGCACGGCGGTGCTGAAGTTGTAGCCGGCCAGCGCCTCGCTGACCTCGCGGATGGCCTGGTCGAGGCGGAGGAGAATCCACTTGTCGTCGCTGGTGAGCAGCGCCGGGTTGATCTCGCCTTCGCACTCCGCACCCTGCGTTTCGCGTTGCGCGGAGGATTGCATCTGCCGGAAGCGGCAGGCGTTCCAGAGCTTGTTGCAGAAGTTGCGGCCCAGTTCGACGTCCTTTTCGTCGAAGAGCACGTCCTGGCCGAGCGGGGCGCTGCGCATGGTGCCGAAGCGGAGGGCGTCGGCGCCGTATTTGGCGATGAGGTCGAGCGGGTCGGGGGAATTGCCCAAGGTTTTGGACATCTTGCGGCCCTGCTTGTCACGGATGATGCCGGTGAAATAGACGTTCCGGAACGGCAGGTCGCCCATGAACTCGTAGCCGGCCATGATCATGCGCGCGACCCAGAAGAAAATGATGTCCGGCCCGGTGACGAGATCGGTGGTCGGGTAGAACTTCTTCAACGTCTCGGTCTGCTCCGGCCAGCCCATGGTGGCAAACGGCCACAGCCACGAGCTAAACCACGTGTCGAGCACGTCGGGGTCTTGGGTCCAGCCGGGGCCGGGTTCTTCAATCTGGCAGCGGGTGAATCCGGAGTCACGGTTGACGTCCTGAATCAAGTCGGCTATCAGTATTTCAGCGCCCGATGCAGGCCGGGTCGGCTCGCTCGCAAGAGCGGCTGGCGTCGGAGATTTACCGTCGGGCGCGCCTCGTTTGAACAGTTGATGGTCGTAAAGCTTCTGACCGTCCAGATGTTCCTTCACCGTGATCTTCACCTGATAGAGTTCGCCACCGATGCGTGTCGCTGCGACGAACAGGTGAACCGCTTTGAAGTTTTCGTCTGGAGGCAGGTGATGCAGTGTGCCGAGCTTGATGGCCGTGCGAATCAATTCCGGCAGGGCCACCACCGCCTTGATGTTGGCCGCGCCGATGTGGGTGAAGGCGTGCTCCAAGCTGGCGGGCCGAACCACGATGTTCCAACCCGTCTCCGCATTTTGAAACGAGCGGTTGAGCAGGGCGTGCTTGTTGGCAAATTCCCAGGCTGCGTCACGTAGTTCTTTGATGTTCGAGCCGGCCAGCTCGTTGCCGGTGAGTTCGATGATCGAGATTGGCTTTGAGGACTTGCTCCGCGCCTCGGTGTTATACCACACCGGAATTCGATGCCCCCACCAAAGCTGACGGCTGATGCACCAGTCCTGGATGTTCGTCAGCCAGTGGTCATACACCTTCGCCCAGCGCTGCGGATGAAACCGCATTTTGCTGGGTGGAACAGGCCACTGGCCTGTTCCGGCGGGCAACTTGCCCGCCGACTTGGCCGACAGGTCACCGTCCTTCACGGACAATTCGCCCGTGCCTCCCAGACCAGATCCGCCATCCTGCACGACACATGCCCTCGCCTGCTCCACGCTGGGATACTTCAGGAACCATTGCTCGCTCAGTCGCGGCTCGATGGGCACATCAGCACGCTGGCTGAAGCCCACGTTGTTCTCGTAAGGCTTCTCCTCGACCATGGCGCCGAGTTCCTTCAACCGCTCCACGGCCTGCGCCCGGGCCTCGAAACGATCCAGACCCGCGAGGCTTTCCCCGGCGAGTTCGTTCATCGTTCCATCCGGATTCATGATGTCCACGATGGGCAGCTTGTGGCGCTGGCCGATCTCGAAGTCCGCCTTGTCGTGCGCAGGCGTCACCTTGAGGACGCCGGTGCCGAACTCGAAGTCCACGTGCTCATCGCCAATGATGGGGATGAGTTTCTTTTCGCGGGGGAGATGGACGGGCAGGGGACGGATAACGTATTTGCCAATGAGTGGCGCGTAGCGAGGGTCCTTGGGATTCACCGCCACGGCGGTGTCACCGGGGATGGTCTCCGGGCGGGTCGTGGCGATGGTGAGCCAGACACGGCCTTCGGAATCAATTTGCGGGCCGCCGGGTTTCTCCTCACCCGGCCCATCGGCCAACCTCTCCCCATCCGATGGGGAGAGGGAAGGGGTGAGGGGCTGCGGCGTGAATTTCGCCGGCGAACCATCTAGTTCGACCGCTTCCACCCTGAAATGATACAGGAAACCCTTCTGCGGTTTCATCTCCACTTCCTCGTCGGAGAGCGCGGTTTGCGAGACAGGGCACCAGTTCACCATGCGTTTGCCGCGATAGATGAGACCCTTCTTGTAAAGCTCGACGAAGACCTTCTGGACGCACCGGGAATACTCCGGGTCCATGGTGAATCGTTCGCGGGTCCAGTCGCAGGAGCAGCCGAGTTTTTTGAGCTGCTGGATGATGATGCCGCCGTGCTTTTCCTTCCACTGCCAGACTCGTTTGAGGAATTCCTCGCGCCCGAGATCGTGGCGAGTTTTGCGCTCGGTTTTTTTCAGGGCCTTTTCGACCTGCACCTGGGTGGCGATGCCGGCGTGGTCGGTGCCGGGCAGCCACAGCACCTCCTTGCCGTCCATGCGCGCCTTGCGGGCAAGGATATCCTGGATGGTGTTGTTGAGGACGTGCCCCATGTGGAGCATGCCGGTGACGTTCGGCGGCGGGATGACGATGGAATACGCCGGGCGCTTGTCGGTGACACGCGCCGGGTCGGCGGTGAAGCAGCCCTGCTTCAGCCAGAAGTCATACCATTTGTCCTCGACGGACTGTGGTTCGTAGGCTTTCGGAATCTCGGTCATGGGGAAGAATGTCAGCCCCTGCGAGGTGTTCGGCGGAACGGGCAGGGGGAGGCCGCGCGGGACGTCATTTCATCAGCAGGGCGTATTCGAGCGAGTCCACCAGCGCCTCCAGCGAGGCTTCGATGATGTTTTCGCTGACGCCGACAGTGCCCCACTCGCGGCGGCCGTCGGTGGAATTGATCAGGACCCGCGTCTTGGCGGCGGTGCCGGTGCCGGATTCGAGGATGCGGACCTTGTAATCGGTCAGCGTCACTTTTTGGAGGCGGGGGAAAAATTCGCCCAAGGCGCGGCGCAGGGCGCCGTCGAGGGCATTCACGGGGCCGTCGCCTTCGGCCACGGTGTGCGCGGTGCGGTTGCCGACGCGGACCTTGACGGTGGCCTCGCAGATGGACTCTTTTTTGTCCCGGCGCATGGAGACATGGTAGGTGTCCACGGTGAAGAGCAGCTCCGGGTTGTGCTCGAGAATGCCGCGGATGAGGAGGGACATGGAGGCCTCGGCAGCCTCGTATTCGTAGCCGGCGTGTTCGCGTTCCTTGATGGCGTTGAGAATCTGCTTCAGCTCGGGGGTGTCGTTGGCGAGCTTGAGGCCGAGCGATTGGGCCTTCATCACGATGTTGCTGCGGCCGGCGAGGTCGCTGATGAGAATGTTGCGCTGGTTGCCGACCAGTTCCGGGTTGATGTGTTCGTAGCTGGCGGCCAGTTTTTGCACGGCGTTGACGTGGGTGCCCCCCTTGTGCGCAAACGCCGCCGCGCCCACCCACGGCAGACGCGGGTTGTGCCGGAGGTTGGCCACCTCGTCCACGAAGAGGGAGAGTTCCCGCAGTTTGGGAAGTGACTTCGCCGGCACGCAGGTTCGCCCCATTTTGAAATGCACGATGGGAATAACGCTGGTGAGGTTGCAGTTGCCGGTGCGCTCTCCGTAGCCGTTGATGGTGCCTTGGACGTGGACGGCACCGGCTTCCAGGGCGGCCAGCGCGTTGGCCACGCCCAGACCGCAGTCGTCGTGCGTGTGGATGCCGATCCGGCAGTTCAGCCGCCCCACAGCGGTCTTCGTGATCGCCGCGATTTCACCGGGCAGACAGCCGCCATTGGTGTCGCACAGCACGACCAGGTCGGCGCCAGCTTTTTCCGCGGCCTGCCAGGTGGCCAACGCGTATTCCGCGTCGAGCTTGTAACCGTCGAAGGCATGCTCGCAGTCGTAGATGACGAACTTGCCGTGGTCTTTGAGGTGGCGAACCGTGTCGCCAATCATCGCGAGGTTTTCCTCGGGCGAACAACGCAGCACCTCCCGGACGTGGAGCAGCGACGTCTTACCATAAATGGTCACCACGGGGGTGCCCGCTTCGATCAGCAGGCGCACTTGCTCGTCCTGTTCGACGGGAGTGCCCTTTTTGCGGGTGGAGCCGAAGGCGGCCAGTTTCGCATGGCGGAAACGGCGCTTCTTCGCTTGGGCGAAAAACTCGATGTCCTTGGGGTTGGAACCGGGCCAGCCGCCCTCAATGTAGTGGACCCCAAACTGGTCAAGCTTCTCGGCAATGCGAAGCTTGTCGGCCACCGAGAAATTGATGCCTTCGCCCTGGGAACCGTCGCGCAGGGTGGTGTCGTAGATTTCAACCTGGGGTTTCATGCCATACCGCCGAAGCGGGAGGCGGATTTAAGCGAAAGCGGCGCGATGAGGCAAAGGGCAAATGGGGCGCGCGGCGGCACGGCTCAGCGCCCGGCTTGGGGTAGGGGAGAAGTCATGCTCCCCGGGGAACCGCTTCGGGCGCAAAAGAAATGAACCGGCCCGGCCCGGGCCAAAGACAGTGGGAACGGCCGGCAAAACGCCGTGCAAACGTCGTCAGCTCTTGGTTTCCTCAAGCTTTTCGATCATGCGGCGCAGTTTTTTCAGGGCGATGTTTTGAATCTGGCGCACCCGTTCGCGGGTGACGCCGAATTTCACGCCGACCTCCTCGAGCGTCTTTTCGCTGCCGCCATCGAGCCCGAAGCGGTAACGGAGAATGGTTTGTTCCCGGGGGTCGAGAGTGGTCACCATCTCCTGCAACATGCGGGTGACGGTCTTGTTCTCGAGCTGTTTGTAAGGGGTGCCCGCATTTTCGTCGGGGACGATTTCCGAGAAATTGTTGGAGTCATCGTCGCCGATCGGGGCGTCGAGCGACGCGGGGCGGATGCTGGCCTGGCGCATCTGGGCAACGCGACCGGGCGTGGTGCCCAACTCGTCGGCGAGTTCCTCGTCGGTGGGTTCGCGGCCCAGTTCTTCCTGCAGTTTCAGCGCGACCCGGCGCATGCGGGAGATTTTATCCACCAGATGGACGGGCAGGCGGATGGTTTTGGACTGGTTGGCCAGGGCGCGCTTGATGGACTGCTTGATCCACCACGAGCCGTAAGTGGAGAGCTTGCCGCCCTTGGCCGGGTCAAATCGCTCGACGGCCTTCATGAGGCCGATGTTGCCCTCGCTGATGAGGTCCAGGAGGGGCAGGCCAATGCCCTCGTAATCGCGGGCAATTTTCACAACAAGGCGCAGATTGGCCTTGATCATGTGCTCGCGCGCCTTCTTGTCACCCTTTTTGATGCGGGCGGCCAGTTCGATCTCTTCCTCGGGCGTGAGCAGCGGGACCTTGCCAATTTCGCGCAGGTAAAGCTTGAACGCGGTGTCGCCATCGTAACGTTCGCGGCGCTCCGGTTCCTGGGGTTCGGCCCCGGGCGGGACGGCGGGAGTGGGAACTGCCGGCGCGAGGACTGTCGGGGCCTCCGCCGACGGCTCGTTGACCACCACGGTGCGAGATTCGCCGGGGCGAAGGGGCGTCATTGTCTCCGCAGTCCGCGTGCTGGACTTGGCGCCTGGGCGGGATCCTGACGCCGGACGGAGTGGGCGGGCGGCCTTGAGCCGGGGCGGAGACACGCGCCGATTGGTGCGCGCCGGATGGGTTTTCGCTTTGGTGGTCATGTCAGGTTACGGTTATGGTCAGGCCCGCCCTTCAAGCCGGGCAATGCGTTCCTCCAACGGAGGGTGTGTGGCAAACAGCCGCGCAAATCCTCCGGCTTTGCCGGAGATTTTCAAAGACTGAAAGGCCGCCCCACCGGCCTCCGCCTCCGGGTGGGCATGCTGGCCGTAAAACCGCTGCAGGGCACGCAGGGCGCCGGCCATGGCCTCGCGGCTCGACAATCCGGCTCCGCCTGCATCAGCGCGGAATTCCCGCCAACGCGAAAACCAGCAGACCACGATGGAGCCAAGCAGCGACAGGACGATTTGGAAAAGTTGCACCAGCATGAACTGCATGAAATATCCGCCGCGTTCACTGTCGCGGGACTTCAATGCCGCCATCACGGCAAAGGCGAGCACCCGCGCGAGGAACATCACGAAAGCGTTGATGACTCCTTGGATCAAGGTCATGGTCACCATGTCACCGTTGGCGATGTGAGCGACCTCGTGCGCCAGCACGCCTTCGACTTCACGACGATTCATGCGCCGGAGCAGGCCGGTGGACACCGCCACCAGCGAGCGCGAGCGAGTTGGACCGGTGGCGAAAGCATTGATCTCATCCGACTCGTAGATGCCCACTTCCGGCATTTTGGGCAGTCGAGCCCGCTGCGCCAGTTCATGCACCATCCCCACCAACTCACGAAGGTTTGGATCGGGCGTATTCGGTGGGATGACCTGAACTCGCATCATCCACTTGGCCATTACCCGGGACAGGGCGAGCGAGATGAATGCCCCCCCCATGCCCCAAACCAGGCAGAAAAGCATCAAATTCTGATAGGTGCCCGGTGGAAACCTTTGATCCAATCCCGTCAACTGAAACAGCAGCGTCAGGGTCAACATCACTAGGATGTTAACCATGAGGAACAAGGTCACTCGCTTGGCGAACTGAAACAGCTTCATGGCGATATTGTTTAATAATTGTCTATTTCTTGTTTTGGATTGTCAACATCTTGTTTAGCAACCAATTCGACCCCGAAAACGAATTTTCATTCAAAAAAGCGCAAGTTATGCCAGCGCAGGAACCAAAGGAAGTCTTTGATTCTTTGAATCTTCCGTTTCGGTTAGGGGGTTAAAAAATCAAGTTTGACTGCGCCAACCAGCTTTCTCTGCGCCGATTTGGCTCGATTGGCGGCGCGAGAGCGGAAGGAGGAGCAAATTTGCCAGAATGCGCGCAGCGCAACCCGGCAAGCGACTGCTGTCAAACCCCAAACAATCGGTCGCCAGCGTCACCCAAGCCGGGGAGGATATATCCGCGCTGGTTCAGTTCGCGGTCCAAGGCGGCCGTGAAGATGGGCAGCCGGGGATGAACGCGCCGCACGGCACGGACGCCCTCGGGAGCTGCCACCAATCCAACCAACCGGATGCGGCGGCCCCCATGCCGTTGGATGAGTTCCAGCGCAGCCAAGGCACTGCCGCCGGTGGCGAGCATCGGATCAATGAGCACGATTTCGCAGTCACGCAGATTGGCGGGCAGGCTCTGGTGGTAAAAGTGCGCTCGCAGGGTGGTTTCCTCGCGTTTGAGTCCGATGAATCCGACGCGGGCGTTGGGGATGAGCGTAAGCAGCGGTTCCAACATGCCCAGGCCGGCACGAAGGACCGGGATCAGCACGACATCGCGTTTGAGCCGCTGACCGGTGGTGGTTTCCAGCGGGGTGCGAACGGGGATGTTGGTCAGTTCAAAGGAACGCGTAGCCTCGTAAACCATCAGTGAGGCGACCTCGCCGAGGAGACGACGAAACTCCTGCGAGGTGGTGCGCCGGTCCCGCAACCGCGTCAGGTTGTGCCGCACGAGCGGGTGTTGAATGACCGTGACGCCCTTCATTTCAGGGGAGGTGCAGGGGCGAGAGGAAGTAAGGCTGGCCCGCCTTGAGGTGAACCTGCTGCAAGCCCAAGTCCACCTTGACGGCGCGGGTTTCGGTTTCGCCAAACAAGCGGAGAATGTCCGAGAGGTCCGTAAAGCGGCGGTATTCGACGACATTGGCAGCGCGCACACCGGCAATTTCACGGGCGCGGCGGAGCGCGGCCTGGAAGTTGCCCACTTCGTCCACAAAACCAAGCTGATAGGCATCCTTTCCGGAGAAAACGCGGCCATCGGCGTAATTCAGCCAGTCTCCGGCGAGTTTGCGTCCTTCGGTGCCGTTCTCCCGCGCGGCGGCCTGGCGGCCCTCGGCGACGACGTTGGTGAACTTGCCGTAGGTCTCGGTCACGAGCGCCTGGATCATGCGACGTTCCTCGTCTGAAATTTCCCCCGGTTTGCGTGCCCCGCTCAACATATCCTTGAACTGGCCGCTCTTATACACCGTGGGTTCGAGGCCCACCTTGTCCATCAGACCGCGGTAGTTGAGCGCGGAAATGATGACGCCGATGCTTCCGGTGATGGTCAGTTCGTGGGCCACAATCCAACGGCAGGGGGCGGAAACGTAATAACCCCCGGAGGCTGCGAGGTTGCCCATGCTGGCGACCACGGGTTTGCCGGTCTCATTCTGGAACTCGCGGATTGCGGCGGCGATTTCATCCGAGGCCAGCACCTCGCCGCCCGGCGAATCCACCTTCAGCACGACGGCCTTGACGCGCACGTCCTTCGCCGCACGACGCAACTGGGCCTTGATCACATCCACCATTGTGTGGCCTGAGCCGTCCGTGGGGGATCCAATAATGATGCCTTCCACGGGCACGACCGCGATCTTGTGGCGCGCGTCGTTGTTTTCCAGCGTGACCTCTTCCAGACGCGGGCCGGCTCCGCGCTGCGGACTGGGAGCCATGCTGGCCACATTTCCAATGAATTGGCCGAGGTTCAGGAGAACGCTCAGCCCCAAGAGCAACAGCAGGACCAGGGCGAAAATCATCCAGCCCCGGCTGCGGCGCGGTTTGGGGGCCGGTGTGGGCGTGGAAATCGGGGGATAGAAGGACGGGGACGGGCCGGGCGGCGGAGGCGCGTTGTAATCCATACGTGCGCCACCCTAGCCGAGCCTCCCCAGCGCGGCAAGTCACGTGCGGTCAGGGCAGGACCCCCACCATGTCACCGGGCTGGACCAACAGGTCTTCCCCGGCCAGCAGTGCCGACGCGCTGATTTCGGTCGGAACGCCGTCGCGGGTGAGGACAATCACACGGGGATCCTCCGGGCTGAGGTAACGGGCAGCCACGAGCGCCTGTGCCAGTGTCAACCCATCAAACCACGGCACCACCCGATGTTGAAAAGGCCCGAGGAACAGCACACACGTCTGCCGTTCCATGGGAGTGAACAAACTGGTGGCGGGTGGTGGGCTGGCCCAGGACCGCGGCGTGGGCTTTCCCGCGCAACCCGAAAAACCAATCAGGCCGACTGCGGCCAGCAACAGGGTGGGGAGGCGCATGGAGCGAAAAAGCAACAGCCGCCGGCACGCCGGCGGCTGAAAGCTGATTATGGAGGTTACTTCTCCGCCTGTTTCTTGGCCGCGCGATATTTCGCCCAGCGCAGCTTGGCCGCTCGGCGGATGGCTTCGCGCCCGGCCGCGCTCATTTTGCGTTTCCTGGGCTCCGGGGTCGGCGCGGTGGCCGTGGGGGCGCCGAGGATGCCCGCCAGCTCGGTCTCAAGTTTTTCAATTTTTTCACGCAGCTTGGCGGCGCGCCGAAGCTGACTGGAATTTAATTTGGATAGGTTGCTCATAAAGCACGGGAAGTATTAACAATTCGGAAAGTTAGGCAACTCACTATTTCCGTTCCTCGGTGGAGCGAGCGGACTGTGGCCGGCAGCCGCGCTGGCGGACGGAAAAGATGTTGGCCCGGCGCACGGTCTGGGTCACATTGCCGCACGTCACCACGCCGCCCATGTTGCAAGTCAAGGACACCCTGCGCGCCACCGTTCATCTCACTTTCGATGGGCGGGTGGTGAAAGTGTATCACGGGCCGAATGCGGACGAGCGCTTTGCCAACGAGGTCAAAGTCCTGCGTCACTTGGAGGAGCGGGGCTGTCCCTTTGTGCCCCGGTTGTTGGAGGCGGACCCCGAGCGGCGGCGCATTGTCACCACCAATTGCGGCAGCCGCGTCCAGCATCTGGACCCGCAGCGCACGGCGGAACTCTTTGCCGAACTCGAGCAATACGGCGTGCGGCACGACGACCCGGACATCCGCAACGTGACCTACCGGCAGCAGGACGGGCGTTTTTGCGTGATTGATTTCGAGTTTGCCACCATCCTCCCCGGCGCGCATGACGCCAACACCTCCCGCTGACGCCGCCGCCGAACCCGCCCCGCGCGGGCTGCGCTGGTTTGGCCGCACGGATCGCGGCCGTTACCGCCCCAACAACGAAGACTCGTTTCTCGGCCTCCGGTTCAACGACCGCGAGGTGCATCACCTCGGCAAAATTGGCGAGGCTTCCCTGGCGGACATGGATTTTGTATTCGCGGTGAGCGACGGCATGGGCGGCGCGAAGGCCGGCGAATACGCCAGCCAGATTGCGGTGGAAAAGATCACCAAGCTGCTGCCCCGCGCGTTCAAGCAGTCCGCGGAAGGCTTGCAAGCGGGTTTTGCGGACATCCTGGGCGAGTTGTATGAGGAGGTGCATCGCGCGCTCGTCTATTTGGGGGGAAGCTACGAGGAGTGTCATGGCATGGAAACCACCCTGAGCCTGTGCTGGTTCACCCCGGGGTGGATGTTCTTTGGTCACGTGGGCGATAGCCGGATTTACTATCTGGCCAGCGGCAGCGGGCAGTTGAAGCAGCTCACCCACGATGACACCCATGTCGGCTGGTTGCTGCGGAACAAGATGATTCGCGAATACGAGGCGCGCACGCATCCCGGGCGGAACGTGCTTCAGAAATCCCTCGGCGGCGGCAATCAGTTCGTGGAGCCGCAGGTGGGAGCCGTCGGCCTCCAGCCGGGGGATGTTTTCCTGCTCTGCACCGATGGCCTGAGCGAGGGGCTGTATGAGCATCAGATGGTGGACCTGCTGCGCGAACCGGCGGGCAACACCGTGGCGACCAGCCCCGCCAGCCGGCTCGTGGACACCGCCGTGGCCAATTCGGGTCGGGACAACACCACGGCCGTCGTGGTGCAGGTGGTGTAAGTTCGTGGCCCTAGCGAACGGCCCGCAGGTCCTTCGAGGTGGCCAGGGCGATGACCCGGCCCTCGTTGCCCACCGCGCAGTAGAAGTGATACACCACGCCGTCGTGTTTCAACACCCACGGTTTGTGCGCGTAAGTTTCATCCCACGGCTCGCTGGGTTCCACCAGATGCGGGCCGTCCCATTTGGTCCAGTTCACGAGGTCGCGGGACACGGCAAAGGTGTCAAACGCCTTCGGTTTCCAGCCGGCGCCGAAGTAAAACATCACCCACAAATCCCCCATGCGAACCACCTGCGGGTCGGCGCTCATGCCATTCTGTTTGTCCTCGCCGTTGGCCAGGACGTGGTTCGGGCCATGGCGCCGCCAGTTCACCATGTCCCGTGAGGTCGCAATGCCGATCCGCTCGTAGCCGTTTTTGTTTTTGGCGTTGTAGAACATCACAAATGGCGCGCCGAGCGTGCGCTTCGGGTCGCGAATGATGCTGCTCTTGTAAAGCGTCAGGGTCTCAAACTCCCGCACATCGGCGTCGCACGGCGTAAGCACCGGATTTTGCCGCACGCGGTTCCACGGCACGGGCCGGGTCGGGTCCCTGGTCCAGGCCATGCCGATGGACAGCGGGTCCGGCTCGTAACCTTTTCGCGCGCCGCCGATGTAAGAGAGCCAGTAACGGCCACGCTGCTTGCCAAGCGACAGGTCGCCGCCCCACTGGGGATTGACCAGCGCCAGCCCGCCATCGGCCTGCCAGGCGTCCCAGCCCTTTTGCGAGAAGGGGAGGATTTTTCCGAGTTTACGCCAGTGCAACAGGTCCTCGCTTTCTGCGAGGTAGGTTTCGTAACCCACCTTGTTTGAGATGGCGACATACATCATGAACCACCGTTGGTCGTGCCGGAAAATGTTCGGGCAGTCCACCATCTCGTTGGTGGAGTCGCCGCGCAGGACGATGCCGTATTTGTAGGGGGTCTTCACTTCCTCATACACCCGCTGCATGGTGGCGGCGTCAATCGGTCCGGCGGCCCGGACGGCAGCGCAGGAGAAGAGCAGAATGCAGATGAACACGGGCAACGTGGTGCTGTGTTGTCCAAGCACCGCCACTTTTTTGAAAACTGCGGCGTCCTGACATGGCGCCGTTCGCAGGCGTGAGTTCATGGCTTGCCTCCGCGGATGGTTGTGGTGGCCGGCTTCAGCCCCTCTGTTTGTGCCGTCAGGGTGATTCGGCCCGGCGCGCCCGGTTTGGCGCGCACGATGACAAGCGCGAGGCCATTGAAGGCGGCGCGTTCGTGCGAGGGAAACGGGGTGTGATCGGTTGGGTCGCCGTTGTCCGTGGCAACGATCTCGCCCGGGCCGTCAAGGTGGAACTGGATTTTGGGTTTGGCGCGCGGCACGAGCCGCCCGGCCGAATCCTCCACCCGCAGGGTGACGAAGGACAGGTCCCGCCCGTCGGCGGTGATGCGGCGGCGGTCCGGGCGGAGCGTCAATTTCGCGGCGGGGCCGGTGGTGCGCTGCGTTGCCGTCGCCCATTTCCGCCCATTCTTGTAAGCCACCACCCGGAGTTCGCCCGGTTGATACACGACGTCGTCCCAGCGCAGGCGATACTCGAACGGACCCTTCTGCTTCCGCCCCAGCGAACGGCCATTGAGAAACAACTCCGCTTCGTCGCCGCTGGTGTAAACGTGGACCGGGGTGATTTCGCCGACGCGCTCCGGCCAGTTCCAGTGCGGAAGGATGTGCGCCATCGGCAAATCCGGCCGCCACCGCGCTTGATAGAGGTAGTAACGGTCCTTCGGAAACCCCGCGAGGTCCACGATGCCAAAGTAGCTGCTGCGGGACGGGGTGCGAATTCGCCCCACCTCGGCCAGTTCGCGCTCGGCGCGGGCGCGGTCCTCGGGGTTTGAATAATTGTTCAGGTTGCTAAGGTCCGCGTTGTAGGGCGTTGGTTCGCCGAGGTAATCAAAGCCCGTCCAGACGAATTCCCCCGCGACAAAGGAGTGCTGATCCTGGGCGCGGAACTCCGTGTCCGGCGTCGTTGCCCAGCGCGGCGCGTAGAGGTCATAGGAACTGACGTGGAAATCCGCGAGGCCCTCGAGCTTGTTGTCAGTGACGGGAAAGAAATATTCGCCGCGCGAACTGACCGTGGAGGCCGTTTCGCTGCCATAGAGCGGAATTGTGGCATTGGTCGCGCGGAACCGGGCGTAGAGGTGCGGCTTGTAGTTGAAGCCGAAGACATCGAGCGTGTGCTGAAAGCCGTTGAAGCCGGCGACATCGTGGTTGCACCCCGCCGTGACCGGGCGAGTCGGATCTTCCTCCTTCACGATGGCGGCCAAGCGCCGCGAAAGCTCCGCGCCGGCGGCGGTGCGCATGTCGGGCATTTCGTTGCCGGTGCTCCAGGCGATGACGCTGGGATGGTTCCGGTCGCGGCGGACGAGCGCGCGCAGGTCGGCCTCGTGCCAGTCGGGGAACAGGAGGTGGTAATCGTTTCGCTTCTTGCGCCCCTGCCAGCAGTCGAAGGCCTCGTCGAGAACGAGGATCCCCATGCGGTCACACAGTTCGAGCAGCTCGGGCGCGGGCGGATTGTGGGCGGTGCGGAGCGCGTTCACGCCCATCGCCTTCAGGATTTCCAACTGCCGCTCCGCCGCGCGGACGTTGAAGGCCGCGCCCAGCGCGCCGAGGTCGTGGTGGTTGCAGACGCCGTTGAGTTGGACGCGCCTGCCGTTGAGGAGAAAGCCATTGTCGGCCGTGAACGCGAGGGTGCGAAAACCAAAGGCCGTCTCCACCACGTCCACCACCTTCCCGTCCGCCTCCAACCGCGTGACGGCCAGATAACGGTTGGGGTGCTCCACGCTCCACAATTTGGGACGCCGGATATGAAACGTGCGCTCCCACGAACCGCTTCCGCCCGCCGGGATGACCGTATGGAATACCTTGGGCTGGAAAACCGGTTCCATCCGGACCGCCGCCCCGCGCCGACCGTCGGGCTTCAGCTCGAAGAATTCCGTGTGGGTGGAAACGGTCGCCGGGAGGGCGGTGTGATTTTCCATCGCGGTGGTTACGGTCACTTCGGCGGGTTCGCCTTCCGAAAGTTTGGCCACGACCACGTTACCCCACTGCGCCACATGCACTGGTGCGGTCTTCACCAGCCACACGTTCCGATAGAGGCCGCTGCCCGGATACCAACGGGACGATTCCTCCGGGCTGTCGAGCCGGATGGCGATGACGTTCTCCGCGCCAGGCCTCACAAACGGCGTCAGGTCAACCCGAAAGGAGGCATAGCCATACGGCCAGCCCCCCGCGAACTGGCCGTTCACCCAGACGCTCGCGTAGGACATCGCGCCGTCCACGTCCAGATAGATTTGCCGCCCCGCGTCGCTGGCGGGCAGAAGGAACGCTTTGCGATACCAGACCGGCCCCCACCACTTGAGTTTGCCCGTTTCGCCCGGGTATTCCTGCACAAACGGCCCTTCAATTGCCCAGTCGTGCGGCAGGTTCACCCTCCGCCACGCACGGTCATCGAAGCCCGGCTGCGTGTAGGCTACCGAGCCGCCGATGTTGCCTTCCGGTCGGCGGGCGTTGGCGACCTCATGATTGTGTTTGGTGAACTTCGCCGCTGCCGGCAACAGCCACGGTTTGATCTTGGCGTAAGACAACGTGTCGCCCGTGCCGGGGGGATCGCCCTGGGCAAAACGCCAGCCTTCATTGAACGGCAACCTTTCCCGGGCAACCAGAGTCGGCGCGTTGAGGAGGGCGACGGCAAACAGTGCAAAGCTCAAAACGGCGCGGCACAATCCGCCGCGGAAGGTGGAGCAGAAGATGGCTTGGTTCATAAGGGCTTGAGATTTCCGTCGAGACGCGCCTCGCCGCGGCGGTTGAGTTGAATCGCATTCACGCGATCGCCATGACGCACCGCCAGGGTGGCGGTGGGGCGTCCGCGCAGCGTGGCGGAGACGAGTTTCCCGTCGCGCCAGGCGAGGTCCACAGTGACGGCTCCGCGTGCGCGCAGACCGGTGACGGAGCCGGTCGGCCAGGCAGCGGGGAGCGCGGGCAGCAGTTCAATTTCGCCCGCGTGGCTTTGCAGGAGCATCTCGCAAACGCCGGCGACGCCGCCGAAGTTGCCGTCAATCTGGAACGGCGGGTGCAGGCACATCAGGTTGCCGGCGCCGCGGCCGATCAGCATCGCCAGCAGCTTGCCCGCCCGGTCGCCGTCGCGCAGGCGCGCCCAGAAGTTGGCCTTCCACGCCATGGACCAGCCGGTGGAGGCGTCGCCGCGGCGCTCGAGCGAGAGCCGCGCGCCCCGGAAGAGCTCCGGCGTGGT
>JBKBTZ010000054.1:0-21644 GCA_046290825.1 Limisphaerales bacterium | reverse complement strand
ACGGAATCGTTCCGGGTAAGCTGGGGTCATGACCGCCACCTGGCGCCTTCCATCTTGCAATAAACTGAGATGCGCCCTTCGGGTTAGCCGCCTGCAACTAGGTGTTGCCAAGTCTGGCGTCCCGGTTGTAGGACTAGCGCCCATCGCATGGGGAAATCACTCATCATCGCCGAAAAACCCTCCGTCGCCGCCGATCTCGCCAAGGCCCTCGGCGGCGTGCCCAAGGACAAATCCGGCGATTTTTTTGAGAACGAGCACTACATCATCTCCTCCGCCGTCGGGCACCTGCTGGAACTCGCCGTGCCCGAGGAGCACGATGTCAAACGCGGCAAGTGGACCTTCGCCGCGCTGCCGCACATTCCGCCGCGGTTCACGCTCCAGCCCATTGAGCGCAACGAAAACCGCCTCAAGGTGCTCGCCAAACTCATCAAGCGGAAGGACGTGGACACCCTCGTCAACGCCTGCGACGCCGGACGCGAGGGCGAACTGATCTTCCGCCGCATCGTCGAATACACCAAGGCGAAGCAGCCCATTCAACGGCTCTGGCTGCAATCCATGACGCCCGCCGCCATCCGCGAGGGCTTTGCCCGGCTGCGCAGCGACGCGGAAATGCGTCCGCTGGCCGACGCCGCCGAGAGCCGCGCCGAGGCCGACTGGCTGGTGGGCATCAACGGCACCCGCGCCATGACCGCCTTCAACTCGAAGGCCGGCGGTTTTTACAAAACCACCGTGGGCCGCGTGCAGACGCCCACGCTCGCCATCGTGGTCGAGCGCGAGGCAAAAATCCGCGCCTTCAAGCCGCGCGATTACTGGGAGGTGCATGGCACATTCGGCGCGCAGGCCGGCGATTACGTGGGGCGCTGGTTTGACGAGCATTTCAAAAAACCCGAGGGCAAGGACGCCGACCCGGATCTCAAGCCCGAGCGCATCTGGGACGCCGCCCGCGCTGCCGCCATCAAGGCCAAATGCGTGGGCCAGCCCGGCATCGTCACCGAGGAAAGCAAGCCCACCACGCAGCTCTCGCCGTTGCTCTACGATCTCACCACGCTCCAGCGCGAGGCCAACTCGCGCTTCGGTTTCAGCGCCAAGAACACGCTCGCGGTGGCCCAGGCGCTTTACGAAAAACACAAGGTGCTCACCTATCCCCGCACCGATTCCCGGCACCTGCCCGAGGATTATCCGGGCACGGTGAAGAAGACGCTCGACGCCCTGCGCGACCTGACGGGCTATAGCGGGTTTGCGGAGAAAATCCTGACCAACGACTGGGTGCGCCCCAACAAGCGCATCTTCAACAACGCCAAGGTCAGCGATCACTTCGCCATCATCCCCACCGGCGTCGCGCCGAAGCACCTGAGCGAACCGGAGCAGAAGCTGTTCGACCTCGTGACGAAGCGGTTCCTCGCGGTGTTTTTCCCGGCGGCGGAATTCCTCGAAACTGTCCGCATCACCCGCGTGGCGGGCGAGCCGTTCAAAAGCACGGGCAAGGTGCTCGTCAAACCCGGCTGGCTCGAGGTCTATGGCAAGGAGGCGCAGACCGAAGACGACGCCCCCACGCTCGCCCCGGTCACGCAGAACGAAAAGGTCGTGACCCGCGCCCTCGAAGTGAAGGGCGCGCAGACCCGCCCGCCCGCCCGGTTCACCGAGGCCACGCTGCTGGCCGCGATGGAGGGCGCGGGCAAGCTCGTGGACGACGAGGAGTTGCGCGAGGCCATGAGCGAACGCGGCCTCGGCACGCCCGCCACCCGCGCGGCCATCATCGAGGGGTTGATTGACGAGGATTACCTCCACCGCAGCGGCCGGGAGCTGGTCCCCACGGCCAAGGCCTTCGCCCTGATGCAACTGCTCGACGGTCTCGGCGTCAACGAACTCACCAAGCCCGAGATGACCGGCGACTGGGAGTATCAGTTGAAGCGCATGGAGCGGGGCCAGTTGCCGCGCGACCAGTTCCTCGGCGAAATCCGGCATTTCACCGAGGAAATCGTCCGCAAGGCCAAGCTCTACGACAAGGACACCATCCCCGGCGACTTCGGCGTGCTCAAGACGCCCTGCCCGAAATGTGGCGGCGAAGTGCATGAGAAGTTCCGCGAGTTCAAATGCCAGAGCTGCGACTTCAGCGTGCGCCGCGTCATGGGCGGCCGCATGTTCGAGGAGGAGGAGATGGAAATCCTCCTGCGCGACAAAACCATCGGGCCGTTGCAGGGTTTCCGCAGCCAGAAGGGCTTCCCCTTTGCCGCCGTGGTGAAACTCAACGAGCAGCACGAGGTGAAATTCGACTTCGGCAATGAACCCAAGGACGGCGAGGCCGCCGCCCCGGCGGATTTCACCGGCAAGGAGCCGCTGGGCCGGTGCCCCAAGTGCGGCGCGCGCGTCTTCGAGAACGGGATGAATTACACCTGCGAGAAGGCCGCCGGACCAGAGCGCACCTGCGATTTCAAGACCGGCGCGGTCATCCTCCAACAGCCCATCGAAAAGGCGCAGGTGGTCAAGCTGCTCGCCGAAGGGAAAACCGACCTGCTCAAGGGCTTCGTCTCGAACAAGACCGGGCGAAAGTTCGAGGCGTTCCTCGTGCTAAAGGACGGCAAGGTGGGCTTCGAGTTCGCGCCGCGCGAACGGAAATACCCGGCAAAGAAAAAGGCGGATGAGCCGGTCGAAAAGCTGGACTTCACCGGCCAGCAACCGCTCGGCCAATGCCCCAAGTGCGGCGGCAACGTCTTCGAGGGCCCCACCCACTACGTCTGCGAACGCTCGCAGGCCGACACCAAGCGCTGCACGTTCAAGACCGGCAAGGTCGTGCTCCAGCAGCCGATTGACCGCGAACAGGTCAAAAAGCTGCTCGCGACCGGCAAAACCGACGTGCTGGAGAAATTCATCTCGAAGGCGGGCAAGCCCTTCCCGGCGTTCCTCAAGCTCGGGGCAAAGGGCAAGGTGGAGTTCGAGTTTCCGGAACGGTGAGGCAGAGCGGGCCGGCCTCGGACGGTGAGCGCCCCGGCCGCGGGTCCAGCGAACCACGAATGAGCGCGAAACCGCAAACCGAAGCAGCGGATTCACCCGTCCCGCACCCGCCCGACGCGCTGGCGCAAAAATTTCTCACCCACCTGGCCGCCGACCGCGGGGCGTCGGTTTACACCCAGCGCAATTACCGGCAGGCCCTGACGGAGTTCTCCGCGTGGCACCGGCAGGAACGCGGGACGGAGCCGGACTGGCCGGCGCTGCAACGCGATGATTTCCGCGCCTACCTTCGGTTCCTGGGCCGGCGGAATCTCGGGCGGGCCGCCACCCAGCTCCGGTTCAGCGCGCTCCGCTCGTTCTACAAGTTTCTCGTGCGGCATGGGCAGGTGGCGGCGACGCCCATCCGCAATCTCGCGTTGCCCCGGCTGCCCAAACGGCTGCCCCGGCATCTCACCGTCGCGCAAATGGCCGACCTGCTGGCCGCCCCGCTCAAGCTGGCGGCGGGACCAAAAGAAAAAAACGCGCGCGGCCGGCCGGTCTCGCTCACGGCCGCGCGGCGCGACGTGGCCATCCTCGAGACGATCTATTCCTGCGGCCTGCGCGTCAGTGAATTGGCCGGCCTGCGCGTGGCCGACCTGGATTTCGCGGCGCAGCTCGTCCGCGTGCGCGGCAAGGGCCGCAAGGAGCGGCTCGTGCCCATCGGCACACCGGCCCTGCAGGCCATTGAGGCTTACTGGGCACACCTGCCCGCCCGCCCAACCGGCGACCAGCCCGTCTTCTGCTCGGAAACCCGCCGCCGTTCGCCGGTCAGCCCGGTGATGCTGGCCCGGCGGCTCAAACGCTACCTCGCGCTGGCCGGCCTCGATCCCGCGCTCACGCCCCACAAGCTCCGGCACAGCTACGCCACGCACCTGCTGGACGCGGGCGCCGACCTGCGCAGCGTGCAGGAACTGCTCGGCCACGCCCGGCTGGAGACGACGCAGATTTACACCCACGTCACCACCGAACGTCTCCGGCGCGCCTATCAGAAGGCGCATCCCCGGGCCTGACGGACGTCCCGTCCGCAGCAACGCGCAAGCAATCCGGCGTGCCTGAGCTTTCCGCCGTGGGGCAATCGAAGCCGCCTCCAGCGCCACGCGCCACGACGGGCCACATCGCTGCGGATGAGGACCTCCGCGCTCCGCTGCCAGGGCGCGCGAAACGCCCGTTTCCTCCTCCAAAACGGAGATGCATCCAGAGGCGTTTTCCGCCGCCCGCCGCGCTTGCCCGTCCGCCCCGCGCCGGTCATAATCGCCGCTCGGTTGAGCAGACATCATTCGTATTCAAAATCATGAGCACTCCCATTCGTGTGGCCGTCACCGGCGCCGCCGGCCAGATCGGTTATTCCCTCCTGTTCCGCATCGCCTCCGGCGCGATGTTCGGCCCGAACCAGCCCGTCATCCTGCACCTCATCGAAATCCCCGATGAGAAGGCCATGAACGCCCTCCAGGGCGTGTGCATGGAACTGGATGACTGCGCGTTCCCGCTGCTCAAGGGCATTGTCCCCACCTCGAACCTCGATGAAGGATTCCGGGGCGTGAACTGGGCGCTGCTCGTCGGCGCGGTGCCGCGCAAGCAGGGCATGGAGCGCAAGGACCTCCTCGGCATCAACGGCAAGATCTTTACCAGCCAGGGCCAGGCCATTGCGAAGAACGCCGCCAGCGACGTCCGCGTCCTCGTCGTCGGCAACCCCTGCAACACCAACGCCCTCATCGCCAAGGCCAACGCGAAGGGCGTGCCGGAAACCCAGTTCTTTGCCATGACCATGCTCGACGAGAACCGCGCCAAAACGCAGCTCGCCAAGAAGGCCGGCGTGGACGTTACCGCCGTCACCAACATGGCCATCTGGGGCAACCACAGTGCCACGATGTATCCCGACTTCTTCAACGCCCGCATCGGCACCCGCCCCGTGCCCGACGTCATCGGCCACCGCGAATGGCTCGAGAAGGACTTCATCACCACCGTCCAGCAGCGCGGCGCAGCCATCATCAAGGCGCGCGGCCTCAGTTCTGCCGCCAGCGCCGCCAACGCCGTGGTGGACACCGTGCGCAACCTCACCACGCCCACCAGGCCGGGCGACTGGTTCAGCGTCGCCGTCTCCTCGCCGGGCGCTTACGGCATCGAAAAGGGCCTCATCTTCAGCTACCCCGTCCGCAGTGACGGAAAGAAATGGGAAATCGTCCCGGACGTGCCGCTCAACGATTTCAGCCGGGCCAAAATCGCCGCCACCGAAGCCGAGTTGAAGGAGGAAAAGGCGATGGTCGCCGACCTGCTCGGCTGACGCCGTCCGCGCTTCTCGAAACAGGAAGCCAGGTTTCTCCACAATCGTGGGGCGGGAGCAGGTAGTCGCCGAGCGACGCCTGCCCCGCCTCCGTTGCTTTTGGGCGACCTTGGTTTCCGAGAAACTTCTCGCCCGCTTGCTCTGTCTGGCTAAAAATCCGCCTGCGGCGGAATCCCCGCCCGGTTCATGAAAGCCAAGATCATCATCACCCCGAAAAAGGCCGTCGTTGACCCCCAGGGTCTCACAGTCAAACAGGCCCTCGAACACATGGGCTACACCGGCGTCACGGGCGTCCACATCGGCAAATACATCGAGGTGGACCTCGCCCCCGGGACGGACCCGGCCGCCGCGCGCAAGGCCATTGACGACGCCTGCCACAAGCTCCTGAGCAACCCGATCATCGAGGACTACAAGCTGGAGATAGAATGAACCGCATGATGCATAATCCGTGATGCGTGACCGGACCCCGGCACCCTTCACGCATTACGCATCACGCATCACGCCATGAACTTCGCCGTCCTCCAATTTCCCGGTTCCAACTGCGACCAGGACGCCGTCCACGTCCTCCGCAATGTGCTCGGTCACACCGCGCGCCTCGTCTGGCACAAGGACGCCTCGCTCGGCGATGCCGACGCCGTCATCGTGCCCGGCGGCTTCAGCTACGGCGATTACCTGCGCACCGGCGCCATCGCCCGCTTCAGCCCCGTCATGCAGGCCGTGAAACAGTTTGCCGACCACGGCGGCCTGGTGCTCGGCATCTGCAACGGCTTCCAGATCCTCTGCGAGGCGCACCTGCTTCCGGGCGCGCTGGTGCGGAACAAATCGCTCCAGTTCCGGTGCGAAACCGTCTTCCTGAAATCGCCCACGACCGATTCCCCGTTCACCAACCAGATTCCGCCCGGCAAACTGCTCCGCGTGCCCATCGCCCACGGCGAAGGCAGCTACTTCGCCGACGCGGAAACGCTCGGCCAGTTGGAGGCCAACCGCCAGATTCTCTGGCAATACGTGGATGCCACCGGGGCGCCAACCGAGGCCGCAAACCCGAACGGCTCGCTGCGCAACATCGCCGGCGTCTGCAACGCCCGCCGCAACGTGGCCGGTCTCATGCCGCATCCCGAGCGCGCCAGCGAGAAGCTGCTCGGCAGCGACGACGGCCTGCTGATTTTCCGAAGCATGGTCGCCTGGTGCGAGCATCAGGCGAAGGCCAAAGCGGCTTAAGGCACAGATGAAAATCCGGGAAATCATCCGGCAAATTGAAAACGACGGCTGGTTTCTTGTGCGCACCCGCGGCAGCCACCGGCCGTATCATCACGCCAGCAAGCCAGGCACCGTGACCATTGCCGGACATCCTGGCCAGGATTTGCACCCCAAAACGCTGAATAGTATTCTCCGGCAGGCAGGACTGATCATGCGTTACAACATCATCATCGAACACGGCCCGAACAACTTCGGCGCCTATGCCCCCGATTTTCCCGGCTGCGTCGCCGCGGCGGATACGGAAGCGGAAACCATCGCGTTGATGAAGGAGGCGCTGGAAATGCACTTCGAGGACATGCGCGAACGCGGTGAGCCGATTCCGCAGCCAAGCGAAATCCGCGAGATTGAAGTGGCTGCGTGAACCTGCCTCGCCATAAGGCGCCGCATCATGCCGCGAGCGCGGCGGATGCGCGTTTCGCGGACGAACGGCTCATTGTGGCGTTGAGCGACGGGCGCGAACTGAGCGTGCCCTACAAGAAGATCGCGAGGCTCCGCTGGCTCGCGAAAGCCGCGCCCAAGCAGCGTGCCCACTGGTCGCTCGAACCCGGCGGCAACGCCATCTACCGGGACGACCGCGATGACGGCATTGAGATTTGCCATCTGTTGGCGATGGAAAGTTTGAATTGTTTTTCCCATGACCGAACCCGCCATCACGCCTGAACTGGTTGCCAAACACAATCTGACGCCCGAGGAATACGCCCACGCGAAGGAAATCCTCGGCGGCCGCGAACCCAGCTACACCGAGCTGGGCATCTTCTCGGTGATGTGGAGCGAGCATTGCTCCTACAAGAACACCAAGCCGTTGCTGCGCACCTTCCCCACCAAGTCGCCGAAAATCCTCGTCGGCGCGGGTGAGGAGAACGCCGGCATCATTGACATCGGCGACAACCTGGCCATCGCGTTCAAGATCGAGTCGCACAACCACCCGAGCGCGGTCGAGCCGTTCCAGGGCGCGGCCACGGGTGTCGGCGGCATCGTGCGCGACATCTTTACCATGGGCGCGCGGCCCGTCGCGGCATTGAACTCGCTGCGCTTCGGCGAACTCTCGAATCCCGAGGTGCGCCGCCTGTTTGCCGGCGTCGTCAGCGGCATCGCGCATTACGGCAACTGCTTTGGCATCCCGACTGTCGCGGGCGAGGTGTATTTTGACAAGAGCTATGAGGGCAATCCACTCGTGAACGCCTTCTGCCTCGGCGTGCTGCGCCATGACCAGATTGCGCGCGGCGCGGCCAAGGGCATCGGCAATCCCGTGTTCTACGTCGGCCCGGCCACCGGGCGGGACGGCCTGGCGGGCGCGGCGTTTGCCTCACAAGATCTGACCGAGGAAAGCGCCGAGCAGCAGCGCGGCGCCGTGCAGGTGGGCGATCCGTTCATGGAAAAGCTCGTGTGCGAAGCGTGCCTCGAGTTGCTGGCCACCGGTTGCGTCGCGGGCATTCAAGACATGGGCGCAGCAGGTTTGACCTGTTCCACCTGCGAAACCGCCGCCCGCGCGGGCACCGGCATCGAAATCGAGTTGAGCAAGGTGCCCCAGCGCGTGCCGAACATGTCCAGCTACGAAATCATGCTCTCCGAATCGCAGGAGCGCATGCTCATCATCGTGAGGAAGGGCCACGAGGCCGAAGTGAAGCGCATTTTCGACAAGTGGGACCTGCCCTGGGCCGAGATCGGCTTCGTCACCGACACCGGCCGCATGGTGGTGAAACACCACGGCAAGGTCGTCGCCGACATTCCCGCGAAGAAGATCGCCGACGAATCACCCGTCTATCAGCGCGAGGCCCGCGAGCCGGCGTATTTGAAGGGCGTCCGTGCGTTCCGTTTGGACGGAATCGCCGATACCCAATCACCAATGGACGACCTGAAGAAGCTGCTGGCATGGCCGAGCATCGCGTCGAAAAACTGGGTCTATCGCCAATACGACCATCAGGTGCGCAACAACTCGGTCGTCTGCCCCGGCAGCGATGCGGCGGTGCTGCGCATCAAGGCCGATTGCGTCCCGCAGTGCGAGGCGAATCCCGGCGTCGCGAAGGTGCCGGATAAATTCATCGCCCTGACCGTGGACTGCAACGGGGTGTATTGCTACCTCGATCCCTACGAGGGCGGCAAGGCGGCCATCACCGAGGCGTGCCGCAACCTCGCCTGCTCCGGCGCCGTGCCCCTGGGGGCAACGGACAACCTCAACATGGCCAACCCGCACAACCCCGAGCTGTTCTGGCAGATGCGGGAATCCGTGCGCGGCCTCGCCGACGGCTGCCGCGCCTTCAACGCGCCCGTCACGGGCGGCAACTGCTCGCTTTACAACCAAAGCCCGGCCGGCCCGATTGACCCGACGCCGACCGTTGCCGTTGTGGGCCTCATCGAGAAGCCCGAGCATATCACCACGCAGTGGTTCAAGGACGAAGGCGATGCCATCCTCCTGCTCGGCGAACCGGTGGACCTCGCGGACCCCCTCCTCGGGCTCGGCGGCAGCGCGTATTTGCAGGTCATCCACGGAATCAAGAGCGGCACCCCGCCGCGTTGCGACCTCGAGGCGGCAAAGACGCTGCACACGACGCTGCTCGGCCTGATTCAAACGGGCGACATCCGGAGCGCACACGATTGCAGCGACGGCGGCCTTGCCGTGGCGCTGGCGGAATGTTGCATCAGCGAACTCATCGCGAAGGACACTCCACGCCTGCTCGGTGCGACAATTGATCTAACGCAGCCCCTCCCCCCGTCCCTCTCCCCATCCAATGGGGAAAGGGTGGCGAAGCCGGGTGAGGAGTCCGCCCGCCTCGACGCCCTGCTCTTCGGCGAGACCCAGAGCCGCGTCATCGTCACCACCAAAGCCAGCAACGCCACGAAAGTCATCGAGCGCGCCAAGCTGCTCGGCGTTCCCGCGGTGAAGATCGGCACCGTGGGCGGCGACAAGCTGACGATCAAGACCGGCGCCGGCGAATTCTCCGCTCCGCTGACGGAACTGCACGACGCCTGGTGGAACAGCATCGCCCGGGCGATGGCCTGACGCTTGCGACACCGCCCGGCCGCGTCAGCCGTCGGCCAGGTCAGAGATTGCTGCCCAAGTCGGCCTTGAACTTCGCCATCAATCTGGCCTGCCAGTCGCTGGTGGTGGCGAGTTTTCCGAAAAAGAACCGGAGCATCTTCGGCTCCTCCACGAACTTCAGCCCGCCGACCAGTTCGCGGTTCCGGTGCAGCCAGACGATCCGGTCAATCGCGTATTTGACCTGCGACAGCGTGAAAACGCGGCGGGGCAGGGCCAGGCGCAGCAGTTCCATGTTGGCATAGACCTCCCGGCCATCCGGCTCGCGCTGCTCGGAAATGGTGCCGCGTTCCATGCCGCGCACGCTGCTCACCAGATACAGCGCCGAGGCCAGCGCCCCGGCGGGGTATTCGGTCTGCGGCACGTGCGGCAGGAAGCGCATGGCATCCAGATGACAGCCCAGCCCGCCCGGCGGTGTGATGACGGGCACGCCCTGCCGGTCCAGTTCGTTGACCAGGTATTCGATGAACTGCGGTCCCTGGCTGATCATGTCCTCGTCCATCGTCTCCTCCAGACCGACCGCAATGGCCTCGATTTCGCGGACGGACATGCCGCCGTAGGTGAGGAAGCCCTCGTAGAGCGTCACCAGTTCGCGCATCTTGAGATAGGCCTCGCGGTGGTTCGTGCAGATGCCGCCGCCGCGCGCGCAGCCGAGCTTGCGGGCCGAGAAGTAGATGATGTCACACAAATCGGCGATTGCGCGGGTGATTTCCCGGATGCTCATGTTCTTGCAGGCGGCCTCGCGGGTCTTGATGAAATGCAGGTTGTCGGCCAGCAGGCTGGCGTCAAAAACGATCATCAGACCGAACTGGTCGCAGACCTTGCGGACGGCGCGCAGGTTTTCCAGCGAGTGCGGCTGGCCGCCGATGAGGTTGGTGCCGGTCTCAATGCGGACGTAGGCGATCTTGTCCGCGCCATGCTTGCGGATGAGCGATTCCAGCTTGTCCGTGCACATGTTGCCCTTGAACTGGTGGTCGCTCACGGGCTGCAGCCCCTCGTCAATGATGATCTCCTCCACGGAGCCGCCGTTGAGTGTGATGTGCGCCTTGGTGGTGGTGAAGTGGTAGTTCATCGGCACGATCTGGCCGGGTTTCACGAACACCTTGGAGATGATGTTCTCGGCGGCGCGGCCCTGGTGGGTGGGCAGGAAATACTCCATGCCGAAGATCTCCCGGATCTTGTTCTCGAGCTTGGTGAACGTCGCCGAACCGGCGTAGCTGTCGTCCGACTCCATCATCGCGGCGAGCTGTTTGTCGCTCATCGCGTTGACGCCGCTGTCGGTCAGCATGTCGAGGAAGATGTCCCGGTTCTTGAGCAGGAAGGTGTTGTTGCCGGCCTCGTTGAGGGCCTCGAGCCGGCGTTCGATGGGCACCAGTTGCAGCTTCTGCACGATGCGCACCTTGTGCATTTCCAACGGAATCGGCTCGTTCGAGAAAAATTTGACCTGTGACATGATGCGGTGGATTTGCTGGGTTCGTTGTCCGCCTCACCGTGGCAGGTCACGCCCGGCGGCAACCACCCCGATTTTGCCTTTTTCCAACCGTCCTTTACGCCAACCGGATGCGGTTCCAGCATCACGTCGGCCAGACCCCGGCGAGCAGTCGCAGCCCGAGGAGGACCAGGACACCGCCCGCCAGGCGATCCACCCAGACCTTGGCGCGCCCGTAGAGGGCACGGGGCGCCGGAGCAGACAAGAGCAACGCCACGACGGCATACCAGCCCGCCTCGACGAGGAAGATCAGTGGCGGCAGAACGACAGGCACCAGCCGGGGAACTTCGCGGGGCAGCAGCGCGGCCAAGATGCTCGCGTAAATCACCACCGCCTTGGGATTGCTGACCTGGGTCAGAAAGCCCAACCCAAAGGCGCGCCAAGCCGTGCCCGGGCGCGGTCCGGCACCCGCCTCGGGCAGCGGCGCCGGCTGCCGGGCCGCACGCCAGATCAAAATCCCCAGCAGGATCAGATACACTCCGCCCAGCAGCTTGAAAGCGAACCCCAGCCACGCCACCGAGTTGAAGAGGAGATGCAGGCCGAGCAACGCCGCCACCACAAACACCACGCCGCCCAGGCCGATGCCCAGCGCCATGGCCAGGCCATGGCTGCGCGACCCCGCGACCGCCGTCCGGGCCACCAGCACGAAGCTCGGCCCCGGGCTGACGGCCCCGAGGGCAACCGCGCCCGTGATGAGCAGCATGGCCAGCAGAGTTTCCATGGCGTTCCGGTCCGCCCGCCGGGGGAAAGACGGGACCGTTTCAAGCCGGGCGTCGCCCAAGGCAAGCGGAACAGATGGGTATCCCGCCTGCCATTCGCGCCACGTGGGCCGCCCCCGCGCGGCGGGATTCGCCCGCCTTACCAGGCGAACAGTTCGCCGTCGCGGAAAAAGCGTTTCAACTCGGCCGCCGCAGTCTCGGGCGAGTCCGAAGCGTGGCAGACGTTGACCATCACATCCACGCCGAAGTCGCCGCGAATCGTTCCCTTCGCCGCCTTCCGGGAATCCGTCGGCCCGAGCAGATCGCGCACGCGGGCGACGGCATTCGGACCTTCCAGCGCGAGGGCGATGACGGGCGTCTGCTGCATGAACGCCTGCACCTCGGGAAAGAACGGCTTGCTCGCGATGTGCGCGTAATGCTCGCGGGTCAGGGCATCATCAAAGCGCAGCATCTTCAGCCCGCGAATTTTCAGGCCGGCGGCCTCGAAGCGGGCGAGCACCTGGCCGACGAGTTGCTTGGTGAGCGCGTCGGGTTTGAAGAGGATCAGCGTGGTTTCGTTCATGCTGCGCGTGGGCTACCCGAAAGCCCCGCAGGGGTCAACTCCGGCATGGACAACCCCGCCGCACGTCCCTAATCCAGCCGCGTGACCGACTGGCAATCCTGGCTGCTCGCCGCGCTGGCGGTGCTGTTCCTCGGCCTGAGCAAGGCCGGATTTGGCGGCGGCCTCGGCATGCTCACGACGCCGCTCTGCGCCCTGGCGTTTCCGCCGCGCGAAGCCCTCGGCCTCGTGCTGCCGCTGCTCTGCGCGGGCGACCTGTTTTCCCTGGCGCACTACTGGCGCAAATGGGATGCGCGGAATCTGAAATACCTCCTGCCCGGCGCGGCCCTCGGCGTGGTGATCGGCGTGCAGTGCATCGGCCATTTTTCACCGCGGCAGTTGAACTTGGCCATCGGCGCGCTGGCGGTGGCGTTTGTCGTCTTCCACCTCGCGCGCGAATGGATTTTCCACGTGGAGGGGACGTTCGCGCCCAACCACGCTTTCGGGATTCCATGCGGCATCGCAGCGGGCGTCACCTCGAGCTTCGCGCATGGCGCGGGGCCGGTGGTCAGCATGTTTCTGGTGCCCCAACGGCTGCCCAAGGAAATCTTCGTGGGCACCAATGTCCTCCTGTTCTTCTGGATCAACTGGATCAAGGTGCCATTTTTCGCCGCCCAGGGCGTGATCACCTCCGGCACGCTGGTGAAAAGCCTCTGGTTCCTTCCGCTGGTGCCGCTGGGTGTCTGGCTGGGTGTGTGGTTGAACCGCCGCTTCTCCGAGACCTGGTTCAGCCGCGTGGTGCTCGTCACCCTCCTGTTGAGCGGACTGCAACTGATGTTCAACTTCCGCTTGGGCCGCTGAACGGGCCGGGCGCTTGACTCGCCCCCGCGATTCCAGTTCCCTCCGCGCGCCATGCAAGCGCCCGTCGCCCCCCCGCCCCCCGCCAAACGCGGGGTCCTGCGCCGGCTCTATGACTGGACCATCCAGTGGGCCGAGCGGCCCGGCGGCAAGCGGGCCTTGTTTGGCATCGCGTTCATCGAGTCGTCGGTGTTCCCGGTGCCGCCGGACGTGCTGCTGCTGGCGTTGTGCGTGGGCGCGCCGAAGAAGTCGTTCCGCTTCGCGCTGGTTTGCTCGCTTGGCTCGATTCTGGGCGGGCTGCTCGGCTATGCCATTGGCTGGGGGGCATGGCACGCGGTGAAGGATTTTTTCATCCCCTACATTTTCCCGCAGGCCGCGTTCGACAAGGTGCAGGTGCTTTACCAGGGCAACGCCTTTCTCGCGGTGTTGACGGCGGCCTTCACGCCGATTCCCTACAAGGTGTTCACCGTCGCGGCAGGGGTGTTTGAAATCGCATTGTTGCCCTTCCTGCTGGCTTCCGCGCTGGGCCGCTCGGCGCGGTTCTTCCTCGTGGCCGGCCTCATCTACGTCTTTGGCGCGCGGGTGAAGGCGCTCATCGAAAAATACTTCGACTGGTGCGCCTGGGCCTTGCTGATCCTCGGCATCGCCGGCTTCGTGGCCATCAAGTATCTGCGCTGACCGCGCCCCCCGCGCCGGGGCGTTGCGCGTGGGCTTCATCGAGGTCGCGGATTTGCTCGATGATGGCGGCGAGGCGACGGCCCGTGGCGGTGAGCTGGTATTCCACCCGGAGAATGCGCCCGGGGTGCTCGCGCCGCGTGACCAGTCCGTAATCCAGCAGCTTGCGCAGGCGCTCGTTCAAAACCTTGGTGGAGATGCCGGGAATGAACCGTTCAAGCTGCCCCGGCCGGCAGACCCCGCGCCCGATGGCGGCCAGCACCGCGGCGGATCATTTGCAGCCCACCACGTCTTCCAGTCGGCGATACGCCGCGCGCTCCGGCACGCTCAGCGGTTTGGTTCGGGACTTTGATTCCGCTCGCATGGCCCCAGCATACCCGGCCGGGCGCGTCCCGCCACCGGGAACCAAACGGTGCCCGCCCACCAAATTGTGCCCGCTTGGCAGGCGGCCACCGTCGGCGATGCTGAAGACGCGACGCCGGTCAACGGATCGGGCGCCGAAAAAAGCAAACCGTTCAAAAACCTCCTCATCGCATGAAAACCAAAGCCGTCTTCTATCACGCGGGCTGCCCTGTCTGTGAGGCCGCCCAAAACACCCTCGCCGCCGCGCTGGACCCCGCGCGTTACGAGGTGGAAATTGTGCATCTGGGCCGGGCCAAACACCGGCTGGCCGAGGCCGAACAGGCGGGCGTGAAATCCGTCCCCGCGCTCGTCCTGAACGGCGCAGCCTACCACATCAACTTCGGCGCAGACCTCGCCGCGCTGCGGTAGGCGGTGGCGGCGCGGCGGGACCGGGTTGCGGATTGAGTTCCGCCCCGTTCCCGCTTTAATCCCGCCGCACCGATGAAGCCGTATCTCGACCTCCTCCGCCACGTCCTCGACCACGGCAAATTCAAGGCCGACCGGACCGGCACCGGCACCTATTCGCTCTTCGGCGCGCAGGCGCGCTTCGACCTGCGCGCCGGTTTTCCGCTCGTCACCACCAAGAAGGTCCACCTCAAATCCGTCATCTACGAGCTGCTCTGGTTCCTGCGCGGCGAGACCAACGTGAAGTGGCTCCAGGAACGCGGCGTGACCATCTGGGACGAATGGGCCGACGAGCACGGCGACCTGGGCCGCGTCTATGGCGCGCAATGGACCGACTGGCGCACCGCCGATGGCCGGTCGCTGAACCAGATTGACGCCGTCATCGAACAAATCCGGCGCAACCCCGACAGCCGCCGACTCATCGTGACGGCCTGGAACCCCGGAGAAATCGAAGCCATGGCCCTCCCCCCCTGCCACACGTTGTTCCAGTTCTACGTCCAGGACGGCGAACTCTCCTGCCAGCTTTATCAGCGCAGCGCGGACCTGTTCCTCGGCGTGCCGTTCAACATCGCCAGCTACGCGCTGCTCACATTGATGGTCGCGCAGGTCACGGGGCTGAAACCCGGCGACTTCGTCCACACCTTTGGCGACCTGCACATCTACGCCAACCACCTCGAGCAGGTGAAACTGCAGCTCAGCCGCGAGCCGCGCCCGCTGCCCCGCATGAAGCTCAATCCGGCGGTGAAGAACATCCACGATTTCCAATACGACGACTTCACGCTCGAGGGCTACGATCCCCACCCCGCCATCAAGGCCCCGGTCGCGGTGTAAGCAACCGGCCCGCGCGCCGCGGCCTCCGAACTTCCGCCCGGGATTTCAAGCCGGCCGTTTCCGCCGCACCGCCTCGTCCATTGCCGCCAACAGGCCCTCGGTTGTGTGGTTTTTGGCCTCGACGGCGGGAGCAAGGCCCAGTGCCCGGATGGCCTTCGTCGTCTCCGGCCCGATGCTCGCCAGCTTGAGACGCGGAAATTTTTTGACCAGCCCCGGCAGATCGAACCGCTCGTGAAACTTCTCCACCGTCGAGCCACTGGTGAACGTGATCCAATCCGCGCCCGCGGCCAGCAGCCGCGCGCCCGCCCCCGTCACGTCCGCCGTCTCGGCCACCGTGCGATACACCGGCACGTCGTCCACGATGGCACGTAATTCGTTCAACGCGGCCGGCAGGTCGTCGTTCGCCGCCTCCGCGCGCAGCAGGCAGACCTTGAGGTTCTCGAGGTCCTCGAATTCGCGCATCGCGGCGGCGACTTTCTTGCCCAGCGCCTCGGCGGGCTGCGCATCCACCCGCAGGTGCAACGCCGCCAGCCGTTCGGCGGTGCGCGGACCTACGGCGGCAATCCGCACGTTGCCCAACGCCCGGATGTCGCCAAACACCTGGAAGAAATAGCGGAAGAACTCGTCCACGCCGTTGACGCTGGTGAACACCAGCCAGTCGTAGGCTCCCAACTCCGCCAGCACGTCCTTGAGCGGATGTTTGTCCAGCGGCGGCACGACCTTGATGACCGGCAACGTCAGCACCTCCGCGCCCCGGGCGGCCAGTTCAGCAACCAACGGACCGGCCTGTGCCCGCGCCCGGGTCACCACCACCCGCTGGCCGAACCAGGGTAACTCCTCGAACCAGTTCAGCCGCTCCCGCAGCCCGACGACCTCGCCAATGACAGCCAGCGTGGGCGGGGTGAGGGCGGCGGCGGCGGCGCGTTCCCCGATGTCGGCGAGTGTGCCCACGACGGTGCGCTGCCGTCCGGTGGTGCCCCACTGGATCAGCGCCACCGGCGTCGTCGCGGGCAGCCCGCCCGCCGTCAGTTGCGCCGCGATGTCGCCGATGCGCGCCGTCGCCATCATCACCACCTTGGTTCCCGGCTCGCGCGCAACGCGCTGCCAGTCTATGGCCGATTCCGCCTTCGCCGGATCCTCGTGGCCGGTCAGGATGGTCAGTTGCGAGGAGTGTTCGCGGTGCGTGACCGGAATGCCGGCGTAAGTGGGCGCGGCGACAAAGGACGAAACGCCCGGCACGATCTCGAACGGCACGCCTGCCGCCCGCAGCGCCTCGGCTTCCTCGCCCGCGCGGCCGAAAACCGTCGGGTCGCCGCCCTTGAGCCGCACCACCCGTTTGCCGGCGCGGCCATGGGCGAGCAGCAGTTCGTTGATCTGCGCCTGCGTCAGGCTGCGGTCGCCCGCGTGTTTGCCCGCGAAAATCAACTCCGCTCCGGCGGGCGCCAGGTGCAGCAGTTCGGGATTCACGAGGGCGTCGTAAATCACCACCTCCGCCGCGCGCAGGAGTTCCGCGCCGCGAAGCGTGAGCAACCCGACGTCACCCGGCCCGGCACCAACGAGCGAAACCATGCCTTTCCGTTTCATGCGGCGCGGAACGTAGCTGGAGAGAAAGCGATTTCCGAGAGGAAAGGTGGGCGGCGGGCGGGAACCAGACCAACCACGAATGGACACGAATGCACACGAATGAACATGCAGAGTCGAAGCTTTGACCGGACCGGATGACCGATGTTGGCCTGCCGGATGGGTGTTGATTCGTGTCCATTGGTGGTTGTTCAGAGCCCCTTGCCGGTGATGGCTTTTGGGGCGGGGCGCGCGTATGCTCGCGGCCCTCATGGCGGAACGCCTGCCCATTTACGAAATCGAGCGGGAGTTGGTCGCGCGGCTGCGCACGCAGCGGCGGCTCATCCTTTCCGCGCCGACCGGCTCCGGCAAATCCACCCAGGTGCCGCAGATGCTGCTCGACCACGGATTGCTCGGGAACGGGCAGGTCGTGGTGCTCCAACCGCGCCGGCTCGCGACACGCATGTTGGCAGCGCGGGTGGCGTCCGAGCGAAACGTGGAGCTGGGCCGCGAGGTCGGCTATCAAATCCGGCTGGAGAATGTCACCAGCGAAGCGACGCGCATCCGGTTCGTGACCGAGGGTGTGTTGCTGCGGCAGATGGTGAGTGACCGGACCCTGCGCGGCGTTTCGGCGCTGATCTTCGACGAGTTTCACGAGCGGCATCTCTACGGCGACATCACGCTGGCGCAGGCGCTAGATTTGCAGGAAACGGCGCGGCCGGATTTGCTGATCCTCGTGATGAGCGCCACGCTGGATACGGAAGCACTGGTGAAATATATGGGGCGCCCCCTCACCCCGTCCCTGTCCCCATCCGATGGGGAGAGGGTGCCCGACTCGTCCGCCGCAGCTTCAGCGAAGGTGGAAGGGCGGGTGAGGGGGGCATTCGAGTGCTCCGTCATCCAATCCGAGGGCCGCACGTTCCCGGTGGACATCCAATACGCCGACACGCCGAGCTATGCGGACAAGCGCCCGGTGTGGGAGCAGGCGGCGGATGCGTTCATCCACTTCGTGCAGACCGGCGGGCAGGGCGACGTGCTGGTGTTCATGCCGGGCGGCTTCGAGATTTCGCAGACCATCCAAACGATTCGCAACTGTGACGAATCGCGCGGCTGGGTGCTGCTGCCGTTGCACGGCGAATTGCCGCCGCGCGATCAGGACGCGGCGGTGGCGCGTTACGAGCAGCGCAAGGTCGTGGTCGCGACGAACGTGGCGGAAACCTCGCTGACGATTGATGGCGTGCGCTGTGTCATAGACAGCGGGCTGGCGCGCGTGTCCCGCTATGATCCGCAGCGCGGCATCAATACGCTGCTCATCGAGAAAATCAGCCGTGCGTCGGCAGACCAGCGGGCGGGGCGCGCGGGCCGCACGGCACCGGGGGTCTGCCTGCGACTTTGGTCGCAGGAGGAGCACGCGCATCGGGCGGCCCAGGAATTGCCGGAGGTGAAACGGCTCGATTTGTCGGAGGTGGTGCTGACGTTGAAGGCGGCCGGCGTGGCGGATTTGCGGAAGTTCCGCTGGCTGGAGCCGCCGGAGGAACAGGCGCTGGCCCATGCGGAGGAACTTCTCACCGACCTCGGTGCGCTTCATGCAACCGGGCAACCCCTCACCCCGGCCCTCTCCCCCTCCGAAGGAGAGAGGGAGGCACCTTCGGGCACAACGACATCATCAGTGGTCACGGAGATCACTGCGATTGGTCGGAAGATGCTGGCCTTCCCGCTGCACCCGCGGTATGCGCGGATGCTGCTGGCGGCGCAGGAGTTCGGCTGCGTGCAGCAAGCCTGCCTGGTGGCCGCGCTGACGCAGGGGCGCGATTTGCTGCTGCGCAACGTGGACCGCGACACGGCAAACTATCGGGAAGAATTGCTCGGCGATCGCGCGACCAGTGATTTCTTCATCCTGATGCGGGCCTGGAATTACGCAGCGAAAAACGAGTTCCGGCCCGACGCCTGCCGACGCCTGGGCATCCACCTGGTCACGGCGCGTCAGGTGGGTCCGTTGTTTGAGCAGTTTCTCGACATCGCCCGGCGGGAAGGGTTGGACGTCACGCCGCGCGAGGCCCCGGACGAGGCGCTCCGCAAGTGCCTGCTCATCGGCTTCAGTGACCGCGTGGCGCGGCGGCTGGATGCGGGGACACTGCGCTGCGAGCTGGTGCATGGCCGGCGCGGCGTGCTGGCGCGGGAGAGCGTGGCGCACCACGCGCCCCTGTTGGTCTGCGCGGAAATCCGCGAGGTGGGCGGACGCGACGGCGAGGTGAACACCATCCTCTCGCTGGCCACGGCCATTGAGGAGTCCTGGCTGCACGAGTTTTTCCCGGACGACCTGCAGCGCGATTTGCACACCCAGTTCGACGCGACGCAGAAGCGGGTGCTGGCGGCGGAGCTGATCAAGTTTCGCGGGCTGGCGTTGTCGGCGAAGCGCGTCGAGCCGCCGCCGGCGGACGCCGCGGCGCGATTACTGGCGGATGAAGTGATGGCGGGCCGCCTGAAACTCCACGGTTGGGATGAGGGCGTGGACCAGTGGATTCAGCGGCTGGCCTTGCTGGCGCAGCATTGCCCGGAGTTGATGCTCACGCCGATCACGGAGGATGACCGGCGTTCCATCGTCGAGCAGGTCTGCCTCGGCGCCGTCGGCTACAAGGACATCAAGGACAAGCCGGTGAAGCCGGTGGTGCAAAGCTGGTTGAGCCACGCGCAGCGCGAGTTGCTGGACAAGCACGCGCCGGAGCGGCTGAACCTGCCGAACGGCAAGACGCCAAAGGTGACTTACGAGCCGGGTCGCGCACCGTTCATTTCCATGCGCATTCAGGAACTCTACGACATCACACAGACGCCGAAGATCGCGATGGGGCGTGTGCCGGTGGTGGTTCACATCCTGACGCCGGGCTTCAAACCGGTGCAGGTGACGCAGGATCTCGGCGGGTTCTGGCGCGAGCATTATCCGAAGCTGAAATCGGAATTGCAGCGGCGGTATCCGAAGCACGAGTGGCGCTGACGCCGAAAACGGCGGCTGTCCGGGCGGGCGCTCCGGCTCCGCCTCAAGCCTTGCAGAGGGCTTTCACGCAGAAGCTGTTGAGGCTTTCCCCGGCGGCCAGGGCCTTGGCAGCGAGGCGGCGATGCAGGGCCGGATCCAGCCGCAGCACAAAGCGTCCGCTAAATTCGCCCGCCTTGCCAAGCGGCTCCGGCAGGGGGTGGCCCTCCTTGTTCAAGAGGTCTATCCATTCCTCGACGATCTGACACAGCTCGGCATACACCTTGGCCTCGTCTGAACCGTGGCAACACGGCCCGATCAGAGGCGGGGCGCTGCCGACAAAGCAGCCGTCCTCCTCGCTCCACTCGACCAGCTTGGTGTAAGCGGCCGCCAGGGTTTTCTGCGCACGGCGTTTCATCGTTGGGATTCGGCGATGCCGCGCCGCACTTCGCGCTCCTGGTAGGGCCGGGCGTCGTCGCCCGGATGCCCGCTGAGCGTGACGCGGACCCCCGATGGATGCAGGAAGTTCCGGTGGCTGCCCTTGCCGCCCCGGTTCACAAACCCGGCACGCTCGAGGTCGGCAATGAGCTGGCGCACCTTGCGCGGCATTTCAGTATCAAACCGATATCATATCAACCGGCCGGGGTCAATCCGCGCGGCGGGCGGTTTTCCGCGGTTGAGTTGGCGAAGTGCGAAGTCGGCGGGGGAAGGGGAAAGAAAATTGGCTGTCCGGCTTGGATTCGAACCAAAACAAACTCCTCCAAAGGGAGTTGTGCTACCGTTACACCACCGGACAAGCCGACGGAAAATTAACACCGGCCCCCCGCCCGGCAACGCATTTTTTGGGGCTAAAACTGCCGCCCGAGCGAGAGAAAGGCCGCCACGCTGGAAAAGCGGTAGTCACCGTCGGCGTTCTGCCCGCTGAAGAGGCCGGGTTGCGACGACGGCAGACTGCCGCGGACCGTGTGCTTCGGGCCGTAACCCACCTGCAAAGCGGCATCCACCCGCCACCGGTCGTTACGCCAGCCGGTGCCGACGGTGAAAAAATGCCGGTCCAGGTCGGCGGCCAGCGGGGTGTAGAACCGGTCGGGCACGGAGTTTTGGTTGAAGGCGTAGCCGGCGCTCGCGTGCCAGCCGTTCCGGAAATAGCGTGTGACCCCGGCGCTCCACAGCCAGCTTCCCTCCCAGTGCAAATTCACCGGGATGTTCTGCCGGACCGGAAAGGGCGGCGCGGGCGTCTGCCGGATGGTCACGTCATTCAGCGTGCCCCAGTCGGTGTAGTCGGCATTGATCTCGAAATTCCATGCCGCCGTGGGCCGCCACGCAATCCCGAGCGCCGCGCTCCAGGGAAAATCGAATGTCGCCTCCGCCGAACGTTGAGAGGGCGGCAGGATGGGCTGCTGGATTAAATCCGTTTCGCCCTTGAAGGTCATCCGGTTGGCGCTGCGGAACACCGCGCCTACGGACAGCGTATCCATCGGCTCCCACAGCAAACCCGCCTGCCAGCCAAAGCTCCAGCCGTCACCCTCAAACTTGAAGCGGTTGGTGAACGGCTGCTCGAACCGCAGCAGGCCCTGTTCGAGCGACAGGTCCGCGTAATCCGCCGTCAATCCCGCGCCCACCTTCAGCCGTGGCC
>JBKBTZ010000053.1:0-21704 GCA_046290825.1 Limisphaerales bacterium | reverse complement strand
GGGCGGCAAGTTGCCGCCCAGAACGGCCCAGTTGGCCGTTCCACCCATACCGACGACCTGTTTCCGGCTTACACCCCTGGCGAAATACTGAGATGCGCCCCCCGCTGCCGGAAGACACGGGCGCGACTCAGGTGCCGCCCGGGAATCCCTGCTGGCGCAGTGCCTCGAACAACACCAGTGCCACGCAATTCGAGAGGTTCAACGACCGCGCCGCCGGATTGAACATCGGAATCCGCACCCAGGTTTCGCGATGCGCCGCCAGCAACGCCGCTGGCAGCCCGGCCGTCTCGCGGCCAAAGACCAGGTAGTCCTCCGGCCCGTAACGGGCTTCCGTGTAGAACCGTCCCCCACCCTGCTCCACCAGCCACAACCGAGCGTCCGCTGGCAGCGCGTTGGCAAAGGCGCACCAGTCCGGCCACCGATGCCATTGCACTTCGCGCCAATAGTCCATGCCCGCCCGGCGCAGCGCCGCGTCGTCCAGCTTGAACCCCAGCGGCTCGATGAGGTGGAGCGTGGTGCGGGTGGCCGCGCAAAGCCGGGCAATGTTGCCGGTGTTTGGCGGAATTTCAGGCTCGACCAACACGATGTGCATGCGTGAAAGGGAAAGTGGGACAGTGGATGGTGGGAAGGTAATTTTCCCCGGCCTGGTCGGTTCACCCGGTCACTCCCCACACCGGTCGGGCCTCTCCCTGCCGCGCTGGGCGTAAAAGACCTTCACCAGCACCAGCCCCTCGGCCGGCGCGCTCATGCCGGCGGCGCGCCGATCACCGGCGGTCAACATCGCGGACACATCGGCCTGAGTGAACCGGCCCCGCCCCACCTGCACCACCGTGCCCACGATTGCGCGGCACATCTTGTAGAGAAAACCATCGCCCTCGATGACAAACCGCAATTCCGGCCCCCGCCGGGTCAGTTCGCAACGGGACAGGGTGCGCACGGCATCCCGCAGCACCTGGCCCCGGTTGGCGGCAAACGAGCGAAAATCATGCGTGCCCACGAAAAGCCGCATCGCCTGTTTCATCGCGGGAAAATCCAACGGCGCCGGCACGTGCCAGGCGCGTCCGCGCAGCAGCGGGTTCATGGCCGGATGATTCCAAACCGTGTAGGCGTAACGTTTGCCGGTCGCGTGGAAACGGGCGTGAAAATCCGCCGCCGCCCGCCGCGCCTCCATCACCCGGATGTCCTCCGGCAGGTGCGCGTTCAGGGCCAGGCGCAGCTTGGCGGGTGTCAGCCGCCAGGCCGCCTGCGGCAGGTCCACGTGGGCCACCATGCCCAGCGCATGCACGCCCGCATCGGTGCGGCTGGAACTGTGCAGCCGGTGGGGGCCACCGCTCACCACCCGGCCCAGCGCCAGTTCAACCTGCTGCTGCACACTGCGCCCCGCGCGCTGGCATTGCCAGCCCTCGTAGCCACGCCCGTCGTAGGCGATTGTGAGTTTCAAGCGCACCGTGTCCATGCGACAAGCCCGCGTCCAAAAAAGACGCGACTCATCTTCCCGGGCACTCCGGGACGGCGCAATGCGAATTCCGACCGCTACTGCGAGGGCAGCGGATCCATGCGGAAGACAGGCCGCGCGGGTGGCGCAGGTTCCGCCGCCTCGCTCGCGCTGGAGAAAGCGAGGTAGAGAAATGCGAAGATGTTGGTCACCGGCAGGATGAGCAAAATACCCGTGAGCAACCCCTTGCCGCGCGCCTTGGCGATGTTTAGCGACCAGAGAATTTGCGCCACAATGTTGACCACGGGCACCAGAAAGCCCAGCAGCCACCAGCCCGACATGCCCGCCGCGCGGAGCAACGGCAGCATTTGCAGCACGGGCACCCAGATCAGGAAGCCGGGCGGGCTGCCCGCTTTTTCACAAATCAGCTTCGCGCACCAGCAGAAGAACAACCAGAACGCCAACAGCACCGCCCCGGCAATCAACAGCACTTTCCTCGGAGGCAATGGCAGCGATTCCCCCTCCGACAGCCCCACGCGCCATTCAGCAATCGGACCGGGAAGGCCGGAAAACGTCATGGTCGTCCGTTCGCTCTCCGGGGTGGGGTCGGCGGCGGCAGTGGCGGTGAAACCTTTCACGCCCAGCGCGGCCAGGGTTTCATTATCAAGGTCAGCAATGCGCACGCTGGCCACGCCCCGGGAATGTCGCAAAAACACATGCGACTCCGTCTGACTGACGAGCGCAACGTCGTGGAACGACTCCGTCTTGGTGCGAACGATGGATACGGGCTCCGCCGCGACGGCCAGAAACGGCAAGAGGAGGGCCAGCCCGGTGGCCAGCACACGGAAGCGAAGGGGGATCGAGTTGTTCATGGTTCGTGCGCATTCGCGCAGCAGCGAACGCACCCGCGAGGAAGCACGATTTGCGCCAGCATCAAGTTCGCCTGCCAGGCCGCCGTCGCGGCAGCTTCAACCCCCCCCCCGAGCCTCCTCATCCGCTTGGGCCGCAGGTTCATGGACGGGCCACGTCTTGAAGCGGGACAAGCTCACGCCCCGCCCCTGCGGAAACGGGGCTTGCGACGTTGGAACCGCAAATGCTGTAATCCGAGCGCCGCCGGTGAACGGGATTGCGTCCCGCCCCCGGATGCAACATCATCATGACCGAATGGCAGGCGAGCGGTTCCGGGATTGGCCCGTTCCCGCCATGCATCCTGTGAAACCACAATGGCACAATCCAAAGACCGTCAAGCCAAGGCCAAAGACACCCGAGCCAGGATTCTGCTGGTGGACGACCACGCCGTCGTCCGTTACGGCATCGCGCAGCTCATCAACCGGCAGGACGATCTTGTTGTTTGCGGTGAAGAAGAAGACGCCTCCCGCGCCATGATGGCCATCACGGCGCTCAAGCCCGACCTGGTCATCGCCGACATTTCCCTCAAGGACAGCAGCGGGCTGGAATTGATGCGCAACATCAAGGCCCAGTATCCCAAACTCCCCGTCCTCGTCGTCAGCGTGCATGACGAATCCGTCTATGCCGAAATCGCCTTCCGGGCCGGCGCGCTCGGCTACCTGATGAAGGGGGAGGCGGTGGAAAAAATCCTCACCGCCATCCGGCGTGTCTTAAGCGGTTCCATCTACGTCAGCGACGCCCAGGCCGCCCGCATGCTGCAGCAGCAGGTGCGCGGTCACAACTCGATGCAGGAGTCGCCCGTCAAGGCGCTCAGCGACCGCGAACTGGAGGTCTTCCAAATGATCGGCCAGTGGAAGAAGACCAAGGAGATCGCCGCCCAGCTTCACCTGAGCGTCAAGACCATCGAATACTACCGCGAGCAGATCAAACGGAAGCTCAATCTCAAGAGCGCCGCCGACCTCACCCACCACGCCACCGCTTGGGTCCAGCGCGAAGCGGTGCGTTGAAGGCACCGGCGGCCAACGGTTCCCCCACCCACCCGTCCGACAGGTCAAGAGTCGGCCGGTAAAGTTCAAGTTTGGCGCCTCCATAGTTTTCTTTTCCGGAACCGCCCGGTCCTTCTGCCCCGGGAAATCCCCGGGAGCGTTACGGGCTTTTCCCCTGCCCTGTTTCGCTGCACGGCCCCGATTGCCACCCGAATAAGAACGACGCAGGCTGAGCGCGGGTTATGAGCGCCTCATCCATCGTCCGAAATTATCCGCTGACACCCCGGCTGGTGCGCCCCCGGCTCCGACTTCGTCGGTTTCGCCCGCGCGTCCCGGGCCTCCACCGGCCCCGCCCGCTCCCCCGTCTGTTGCGCGCCTTCTCCCGAATTCCCTCTCTCCTCCCGTCATGACCAGGCATCAACCCACTCTCCGCGTGCTCTTGGTGGACGACCATCCAGTGGTCCGGCGCGGCCTCGGCACCTGCCTCACCCGGCATCCACGCATTGAACTGGTGGGCGAAGCGGCCGACGGCGAGGAAGCCTTGGCCCTGGCCGCCCAACTGCGCCCCGATGTGGTGGTTACCGACGTTGAGATGCCGCGCATGGACGGCGCCACATTCACCACCCAGTTGCTTGAGAATTTCCCAAACGTGCGCGTGCTGGTGCTGACGGTTCACGGACAGAGCAATTACGTGCTCCGGATGATGCAGGCGGGCGCGTCCGGCTACCTGCTCAAGGATGCCGAACCCGAGGCTTTGGCGAGGGGCATCGAAGCGGTCGCGCGGGGTGAGAGCGTCTTCAGTCCCGACCTGGCGCAACATACCCTCAACCAGGTGGTCCGTGCCGGCCCGGCCGGGCAGAACCCGCTCACCCCGCGGGAGCGGGAGGTGCTGATCCGCATCGCGGAGGGTTTGAGCAACAAGCAGATCGCCGCGCAACTTCAACTCGGGATTCGCACCGTGGAAACCCACCGCGAACGCGCGATGAAAAAACTCCACATCCACAGCATCGCCGGCCTCACGAAATATGCCCTCGCGCAAGGCTGGGTTTCGTTGGAATCCGAATCCGCAGCGGCGGTCGGCTGAATTTTATCCGGGAGTGGATGGTTGGGCGGGCGGCGCGTCTTCGGACGCGCCGCCTTGCTTTGTCGCGACACACCATTGCCTTGCCCAAACAAAAAGCCGCCCGGGTGACGGGCGGCGCGCGACGGGTGCAAAACGTCACTTGGCGGCGGCAGCCTTGGCCTTGAGCGCCGCCTTCTTGCGCTTCAGATACGCCTGCCGACGACGCCGTTTGAGCACCTTGTTGTATTGTTTTCCCATATCAATCTTTACAACCGGAAACGCTTCCGTTTGTGTGGGCGCGACTATGGATTTTGCCCCGCGCCGGTTCAACTCCTATTTCCTCGCGCTGCTGGCGGCTGCGCTCGCGTGCTTCGGCACGGGCTGCAAGACCCCCGGCCGCAAAGCCCCGCAGACCACCCTCCGCATCCACGCCGAGGCCACCGACAATTCCTCCTTCACCCGAAAAATCGAGGTCTATCGCACCTTCCCCACCAAGATGCTCGTCGAGCAATCCCCGCTCCTCACCGAAGCCGAAGTGAAGGAGGCCGCCGTGGTGGAGGCGCTCGGCGGTTTCGCCCTCCAGTTCAAATTGGACAGCCGCGGGCGATGGTTGCTGGACCATCACAGTTCTCTCCACCGCGGCCGCAAGCTTGCCATCTTCGCCACCTTCGGCGAGGGCGGGAAAAAGGCCCGCTGGCTCGCCGCCCCTGTGCTCTCGCACCGCATTTCCGATGGCCAATTGATCTTCACCCCCGACGCCACCCGCGAGGAGGCCGAACTCATCGTCGCCGGCTTGAAACGCACGAAACCGGAACCCGCTGCCACCGACGCGGAGTCCAAGGATGCCCGGCCATGAACGGCGGCAGACGCGCCTCCCGATTTTTATTCGGCGCTGTGGCGACGGGCCTGGCTTTCGCCGCGACGGCACAACCGGCTTTCCAACTGCCCACCGCCAACCAGTCGCTGTTCGAGCCGGGCGGCGAGGAGCGCTTCTTTGTCGGCACCGTCGGGCGTGGCTGGGAAAGTGGCACCTTCGGCTGCGTGCGCAGCGAAGGTCGCCAGTTCCATGAGGGCCTCGACATCCGGCCCCTGCACCGCGACAAGCGCGGCGAGGCCACCGACCCCGTGCTCGCCAGTGCCGATGGCACGGTGGCCTACATCAACCGCAAGGCCGGCCTCTCCAATTATGGCATCTACGTGGTTCTCCGGCATGCGGTGGAGGGTCTCGAGGTGTTCACGCTTTACGCCCACCTTCGCGAGGCGCGCGCCGACCTTGTCCCTGGCGCGCCCGTGCGCGCGGGCGAACCCATCGGCATCCTCGGTCGCACCGCCAACACCCGCGAGGGCATTGGGAAAGACCGTGCCCATGTCCATTTCGAGATCAACTTTTTCCTCAATGACCGGTTCGCCGAATGGCACCAGCGCAACCTGCCGGGCCAGCGCAACGACCACGGCAACTGGAACGGCCGCAACCTCCTCGGCCTCGATCCGCGCGCCCTCCTGCTCGCGCAACGGGAACAGGGCGACCGCTTCCGCCTCGTCACTTTCGTGCAACAACAGCCCGAGTTGTGCCGTGTTCAGGTCCGCGCCACGGAATTCCCCTGGCTGCGCCGCTACGCACCGCTGATCCTGCGCAATCCGCGCGCCGAGCGCGAGGGCGTCGCCGGCTACGAACTCGGCCTCAACTTCGTCGGCATCCCCGTTCGCGTCATTCCCCGCGCCGAGGGCGAACTTCGTTCCCGCGCCCCGGTGCAGCTCGTGGGCGTCAACCGTGCGGAAGCGGAACGACATCCCTGTCAGTCCCTCGTGGCCCGCGACGGCGACCGCTGGCGGCTCACCCGCGCCGGCGAGCAAATGATTTCGCTGCTCACTTACTGAGGCGGCCTTTGACAAACCGCACCACGGGTCGGAGAGTCGTCCCATGTTTTTCCCGCGCTTCCTGTCGTTGCTGTTGCTGTTTCCTGCCCTGCCCCTGCTGGCGCTGACGCGCGTCCCCAACACGACGCTCAACCTGCCCGCCGCGCCGCCGCCTTCGGCCTATGCCACCGAACCGGCCTTCGGCGCGCTGACCTTTACCAATCCCGTCGCCGTTGCCACCCCGCCCGGCGAGACCAACCGCCTCTTCGTCGTCGAGCAGCGCGGCTACATCGCCGTCATCACCAACCTGGCCGCGCCCAACCGCACCACCTTCCTCAACCTCTCCGGGCTGGTGGCGGGCGGCGTGCCCAGCGACGAGCGCGGCCTGTTGGGCATGGCGTTCCATCCCGGCTACGCCACCAACGGGTTTCTTTACGTCTATTACTCGCGCGCCTCACTCACCACCACCAATCCCAATGGCACCCTCAACACCGGCCTGCACCAGGTGGTCTCGCGCTTCACCGTTTCCCCGGGCAACCCCAACGCCGCCAACCCCGCCTCGGAAGTCATCCTGCTGGCCATGTTCGACCGCCTCAACAACCACAACGGCGGCTGCCTGCATTTCGGCCCCGACGGTTATCTCTACATTTCGACCGGCGACGAGGGCGGGGCCAACGACCCTTACGACAATGGCCAGACCATCACCAGCAACCTCTGGGCGGGCATCCTCCGCATTGATGTGGATTCCCGTCCGGGAAATCTCCTGCCCACGCCCCACCACTCGCACCGCTTCACCGGCTGGAATGGCATCGTCAATTTCCGCGTCCCGGCTGACAATCCGTTCCTTGGCGCGACCACCTACAACGGCCTGCCGGTGGACACCAACCTCGTCCGCACCGAATTCTGGGCCACCGGCCTCCGCAACCCGTGGCGCTTTTCCTTCGACCCGCTCACCGGCGACCTCTACTGCGCTGACGTGGGCCAGAACGCCTGGGAGGAAGTGAATGTCATCCGGTCCGGCGGCAACTACGGCTGGGCTTACCGCGAAGGCTTTGCCAACGGCCCCAAAGCCGCGAGCGCGCCGCCGGGATTTTTCGGCGCCCCGCCCATCCTCGTGTATGGCCGCGGCACCGCGACCAACCAGGGCTTTTCCGTCACCGGCGGCGTGGTCTATCGCGGCAGCCGCTTTCCCAGTCTCACGGGCAAATACCTCTTTGCCGATTATGTTTCCGGCCACCTCTGGGCCGCCGAACCGAACGGCACCAACGTTGCCCCGTTCTACTGGTTGACGACCGATGCCGCGATTGCCGGTTTTGGCTACGACCCGCGCAACGGCGACGTGCTGCTTTGCGACCAGGACCAGGACACCCTCAAGCGCCTCGTCACGCAGACCAACGTCAGCACCGCCCCCCTGCTCCTCTCCGGCACCGGCGCCTTCGCCGACCTCGCCACGCTCACGCCGCAGCCCGGCGTTGTGCCCTACGAACTCAACCTCCCGTTCTGGTCGGACAACGCCGACAAGACGCGCTGGTTCTCCGTGCCCAACACCAACCTTGCCTTCGGTTTTGCGCCCGAAGGCGGCTGGCTGACCCCCACCGGCTCCGTCTGGGTGAAACACTTTGAGATCGTCACCAATACGCTCACCAGCGAACGCCGCCGCCTGGAGACGCGCTTCCTCGTCCGCCACACCAACGGCGTCTATGGCCTGACCTACCGCTGGACCACGCCGCCCACCAACGCTGTGCTCGTCCCCGAGGAGGGCGCGTTTGAGCCCATCGTCATCCATGACGGCGGGCCGCTGCGCACGCAGGTCTGGCATTATCCCGGCCGGGGCGAATGTTTGTCCTGCCACACCCCGGCCAGTGGCGGCGTGCTGGGCTTCAACACGCTGCAACTCAATCGGGACGTGGACTTGGGCGGCGGCCCGACCAACCAGCTCAAGCTGCTGGCGGACGCCGGTTACTTCACCAATCCGCCGCCCAACCTCAACGCGCTCCGGGCTTTCGCCCATTTCACCAACGAAACCGCCAGCCTCGAATGGCGCGTTCGCTCCTACCTCGACGTGAACTGCGCCTCCTGCCACCAGCCCGGCGGCATTTCCGCGTCGTGGGATGCGCGCGCACAAACGCCCACTCGCTTCGCCAGCCTCATCAACGGCCTTCCCGCCAACCCCGGCACCAATCCCGCCGCGCGCCTCCTGCTTCCCGGCGACACCAACCTGTCCGTCATCCATCAGCGCGTCAACACACGCGGCCCCGGAGCCATGCCGCCCATCGCCTCCGCGCTCGTGGACACCAACTTCGTCAATCTGCTCGCTCGCTGGATCACCGGCGACCTGACCAACTACCAGAGTTACGCCGAATGGCAGGTGGCGAAGTTCGGCGGCACCAACGCCCCCAACAGCGGCGAACTGGACGACTTCGACAACGACCGCGCCCGCAACTACCTCGAATACCTCACCAGCACCGACCCGCTCATGCCCGGCGACGGCTGGAGCCTCCACATCGAGCGCACCAACGCCACGGCCGTCGTGAGTTGGCCCCAGCCCGCCAACCGGGCTGTGGTCATCGAGCAGAACACGAATCCCGCCTTGAACAGCGCGTGGACTCCGGTGGATGCCGCCTGGAACCGCCCGTTCTACCCCGCCAGCAACCGCGTGCAACAGTTCACCGCGCCCACGCAACCGCCTCTCGCGCCGCTCTTCTACCGCGCCCGCGTCTCGGAGCCGTGAAGAAGGGATCACGGCGCCCCACTTACCTCGAACCCGGGCAAGCTGCCCTGTGTCACCCGCGGACAAACTGTCCGCGCTACACCGCCGTAGCGCAGGCTGCCAGCCTGCGAGTGGTGCGAGCAGCCTGCTCCCAGTCCCTTTGCCATGCTTCCCCTCCGGAGGGGAAGAGCGCACGAAGGGCGGTTGAGGGCGCGGCGGGCGGCTTGGCGCTCCAACAGTTATTGCAACACCCAAGGAGTCAGGCTTTTGCTCCCCCTCACCCACCCCGCCGCAGCACCGTGTCCACCTGCGCCAGCGCGGGGTCGGGGTTGGGGTAATCGAGGTTGTAGTGCAGCCCACGGCTCTCGCGCCGTTCCAGCGCGCAACGGACGATCAATTCGGCCGTCATCGCGATGTTGCGCAATTCCAGCAGATCGCTCGTCACCTTGAAGTTCCAGTAAAACTCGTGGATTTCCTCCTGCAACGCCGTGATGCGCTTGAGCGCGCGCTGCAGCCGCTTGTTTGTCCGCACGATGCCGACGTAATCCCACATCGCCCGGCGGATTTCATCCCAGTTGTGCGCCACCACGACCAGCTCGTCGGGGTCATGCGCATCGCCGGACTGCCACGCCGGGATGTTGAACTCACCCGCCAATGGCGGATTCTCGCGCAACCGTTCCGCCGCGCGATGCGCACAAACGAGCGCTTCGAGCAGCGAATTGCTGGCCAGCCGGTTGGCCCCGTGCAACCCCGTGCAGGCTACCTCGCCAATCGCATAGAGGCCGCCAATTTCCGTCTCACCATCCACCGTTGTGAGCACGCCGCCGCACTGGTAATGCGCCGCCGGCACCACGGGAATCGGCGTCTTGGTGATGTCAATCCCGTAGCCCAGGCAGGTCTGATAGATGTTTGGAAACCGCTTCATCACGAACGGCGCGGGCTTGTGCGTGATGTCCAACAACATGTAATCCGCGCCGGTCCGCTTCATCTCGTGGTCAATGGCCCGCGCCACCACGTCGCGCGGCGCGAGCGATTTCAAGGGATGATAGGCGTCCATGAACTCCGTGCCGTCCGGCCGCCGCAGCACGCCGCCCTCGCCCCGCACCGCCTCCGAGATGAGGAAGGACTTGGCCTGCGGATGATACAGACAGGTCGGGTGAAACTGGATGAACTCCATGTTCGCCACGGGCGCGCCCGCCCGATAGGCCATCGCCACGCCGTCCCCGGTCGCAATGTCGGGATTCGTTGTGTAGAGATACACCTTCCCACAGCCGCCCGTGGCCAGCACCGTCGCCGGAGCCGCGAAGGTCTCCACCTCGCCCCGCGCCTTGTCCAGCACATGCACGCCAACACAGCGATTCGGGCCGACGTAACCCAGCTTCTGCGTGGTGATGAGATCAATCGCGAAGTGATTCTCGAAAATGGTGATGTTCGGCTGCGCCGCCACGGCGGCCAGCAGCGCGCGCTCGATTTCCCGGCCCGTCACATCTTTGGCGTGGAGAATCCGCCGCTGCGAATGACCGCCCTCCCGTCCGAGGTCCAGTTCCCGCCGCCCATCCGCCCCCCGCAATTCGCTCTCGCTGAACCGCATTCCCAGCTCCATCAACTCGCGAATCCGCGCCGGCCCCTCCTCGACGATCTGCCGCACCACCGCCTCCCGGCACAACCCGGCTCCGGCCTCGAGGGTGTCCCGCACATGCGCATCGAACGAGTCCTCCCGGCTCGTCACCGCCGCAATGCCGCCCTGGGCGTAGTTGGTGTTGGACTCCGCGCGGTCCTTCTTGGTGATGACCGCGACCCGCCCGCGCGGGGCGACCTTGAGCGCGAAGAACAGCCCGGCGATACCGCTGCCGAGGACGAGGAAATCAAAACGCTTCACAACGCCGCACATTGGCCGCGCCCGCCCCGCATGGCAACCGCGCAGTGGATCAGGGCCACGGCGAAAGATTCACCTTGTTGGTGGTCCGGCCCCCCGCGCCATTATCCAGTATCACCAGCAGGTTGGTGCCATCGCTCGACAAATACGCGCCCGCGCCCGCCGGTCCGCCCGCCACACCCACACGGAGGCCGGCGGGAAAAGCGTTGGAACCGGTGAACGTGTTGGCCCCGCCAAGCGTGGCCGCACCACCGAGGATTCCCGTGGGCGGAATATTGCTCAATCCCGTGCCCGCGCCGTAAAGCGGCACATGAAAATCCATGCGGTGATTGCGCGCGCTCAGCAGGAAGCGCGCGTAGGAGCTGACATAAGGCAGGGCAGAACTGGAAAGGGCGGGATCCGCCAGCCACCAATCCATGCGATATTGATTGTTTTGCCGCTGCACGCCCCAGCCGCCGGCAGTCCACGTCTCCGTGCCGATGTTAACCCCGGCGTGATCGTCGGGCGAGTTGGTCAGGCTGCCGAAGGCGAACCCGCGATCCAGCCGCCCGGAATATTGTTCCCCCAGCATGCCGCGAATATTGACCACCCCCGCCAATCCCATTCCGCCTACGGCAGCGGCCATCGCGTTCTGGATGTCCACATGATTGGTCAGCCGCAGCACGCCAAACGCCTGGAAATCGGCCGCCGCATTGATGGCCCGGCTGGCCCACATGTCCGGCCAGCCCACCGCCAAGTTGGTCGTGTCCGCGTAGATGATGGCGTGGCCCTTGCCCATGCTGCCGTAATCATAATGGTAGAGGGTCCGGTAACAGCGGTAGCCGCCGGGGATGCGCACGACATTGGCCGCCTCGCCCACCGGAAAGGAGCCGAAGGGAAATTCGTTGTCCAACAGCACCTGGGCGTTGGGCAGGTCCAGGCTGGAAAAGCGCGCCATCTCGTTGATGCTCCGGGTTTCATCCTTGTAGATGCCCACCACCGCCTGCCGCTCCTCGTCAAAGAAGGGGTTAAAATCAATCACGTTGGTGCGCGGGAACTCCCACTGATAAGCCGCGCTCCAGCCGTGGGGAAAACTGCTCAACGGACAGGCAATCGCCCGCTGCTTGAAATAGCCCGCATCCACAAAGTTGGTGGCGCTGCCGTTGGTCGAGACCGAGAAGAAAAACCAAAGCTTGTCCTGCACGACGACAAACGGCTGCGCGGGCACCCAGGTTCGCGTGTGGGCCGGCAAGGTTTCCCCCGGCAGGGCCGCGCTCAGGTTTGTCTTGAAGGTCCAGTCCGCGAAGTTAGTGGTGATGCGCAACGCCACATGCGGCACCACCTGCGTGCTGATGTGCGGCGAGTAGCCAAATGCGAACGCATTTCCTACGCGGATGAAACCGCCGTTGCGCATTGGCTCGTCCAGCAGCGGACGCCCCGTGCCCCCGATCCAGTTTTTTCCGTCCACCGAGAACAACATGAACCCCCGCTCATCGGCTCCGTAGGGCGGCCACCCCGATTGCCCGCCCTTGAACGCCAGCGCGGCATACGCCTCGGCCCCGACGTTTTGCCGCAACTGCGGCACGTAATTGGTCCCCAAAATATTTGTGCCCCAGGATACCACCGGCACCGGCGGCACGCCGGCCCCCAGCACATACTGCCCCGTCAGGGTCGCGTTGGTGTAGAGCAACGGCGCACCATCGCGTGCCATCGCCCAAAACGTCCCATGATTGGTCAACATGCGCCCTGTCGCCGGGGTGCTTGCGTTCGTGAACAGGCTGGCGGTCTGCCGCCAGAATTGTTGCGGGCTCGTGAAACCGGCAGCCCCACCCGCCGACACCCAGACACTGTTCGTATCATTCGCCGTCACAAGCACCGGCGTCGAAACGGTCTCGAACATTCCGAGGATGGTGTTGCTGGCCACGGCGATCGCGGAATGGGACGCCGCCAAGAGGCTGTTGGTGACGCTGGCGTCCAGTTTGTCGGCAGTGATGCTCCCGGCAGCAAGGTTACTCGCCCCAAGCGCGCCCTGGATCTGCGCCACCTCGACCGGGCCGCCATATTGCCCGGCCCGGATTGCAAAGGGCGTGGCTGTCAATGCTTGGCGGGGCACCAGCAGAACAAACGCCCCCTCGTTGCCCGCCGGACGCACGCCTATCTCCAGCCACAGGGACTGTCCGGAAAACGGCGTCGCGCCGAAGTCCAAGGACACGGTAAACAGGCCATTGCTCACCTCAACTCCGGACGACGTCAAAGGCCCCGCCAGCAAATTACCCGCCAAGACGTCGCTGTGCAGCGAAAACTGGAAATCGTAGCGGCCATTGGCCGTTGCCCCGTCCTCGCTCAGGCGGCCCTGGTAAGTGAATGCCGTCGGCTGGGCATCAACGCTGCCACCCGTCCAGAGGCAGCATACAGTCACCCAGCCTCCAAGGATCCCCCCAAGCAGACGGTGTCTTATGTTCATCTGGGAAGTGAGCCAAGGCCCACCAGAACGGGCAAGGCTGGAAAGCACAGGTGCGCCACGGGGGAGGGGGTGCAGCCCGCAGCGGGGAGCGCGACGGCGCAGCGTGAAGCGCGACGCTCGCTAACGCGCCGTCGCCGCCACCCGTTCCACCAGTTCGCGGATCGCGGGCATGCCCTCGGCCTGGCGGGTGACGTCGCGGCAATGCACCAAATAGCCCAGCCAGAGCGCATCCAGAAGTTGGCCAATCCCGGCCAATTGCGCGTATTCCGCGAAGGCGGGGTGGCGGCGCAATTCTTCAAATTCCCTAAGAATCGCGACCGGTGCCTGCCGCCACACTAGCACACGGGGTTGCAGCCAGTAGTGGAACCAGTCCCACGCGGGCGGACCGACCGCCTCGCCGCGTTCCCAGTCGAGCACCCGCCATTGTCCCGCCGGCCCAACGCGGATGTTCCATGGCGCGAAATCCCCGTGATGGATGGCCGGATGAAATGTGACCTCTGCCAGCCGCGATTGCGCCAACCGGCTGGCCGCGTCTGCCACGCCAGACTCCGCGAGTTGCCGGGCCGCAGCCAATTCGCCAAAGCGCACCGTGCGGTTGGTGTCCAGCCAGGCGGTGAGTAGCGCAGACAGAGAACGAAAATCGTCCGCGGCCGGCGTCGGTCCGGGCGCGTAGGCAAGGGCGAGGGCGGCGCGGGCGGCTTCGGAAAATTCGCCCAGCAGCTCGGGCGCGTGCAATCGCCCGGGCGTCAGGTTGCGCAGAAACTCGGCCTCCCGCCGCACCAGCCGCGCGGCGGCCGCATCGGTGCCCAGCTTGATCACGCGCACCGGATGCCCGGCACCGTCGAACACCAGCATGAGAAAGCGCCGTCCCGCGACATTTGGATTGCCCAGCAGCACGGCGAGGGAAATCGTCTCCCGCCCGGAACCCGGCGGGCACAGGAACCGCACGAACGGCGCGTCCGCCGCCAGTCGCAGTTCGCAGGTCTCGGCCCCCGGCAGCACGCCGAACCCTGCCAGCGCGCGCAACACGCCGCGCGCGAGCCGGGCCTTGCGGGTTTGCGCCGGATAGAGGTTCAGGGCCGTTCGCGCCGCGTCACCGCGCTCCGGGACCAGCAACAAGGGCTGACCATGCCGGCGCAACAACCGCAACCGCAGCCGCACCACCGGACCGTTCTCCGGCGCGGCGGGAAAAATATTTTCCCACGGCAAGGCTTCCCGATTCATCGCTCCGGCGGCTCCTTCACCGCGTGCAGGGCGGCAGCGAGGTTGGCCAGGTGGCGGTCGAGCCGGTAGTTCGCAAGGAACCTTTCGCGCATCGCCTCGCCGCTTTCCGCCGTCATCGCGCGTTGGAGCGCGGCGGCGATCTCCGCCGGCACGCGGGGCTCGACGAGGCCGGGATAATCTGCTGGCAGCAGTTCCGGCACGGAACGCCAGCGACTCGTCACCACCGGCAGCCCGTAGGCCATCGCCTCGACGACCACCAGGCCGAAGCTCTCGGCGTAGTAGAACGTCGGGAAACAGAAGCCGTCCGCCGCCAGAAACACCGCCCGCTTGGCCTCGCCGGTCACAAAACCAACGTGCCGCACCCGCGACTGCCCGTCGGGTAGCAACAGGTCCGGCTGCCGGATGCGCTCGTGGAACTCCGCCTGTTCCTCGGGCCGCATGAACTCGCCCGCCACTGTCAGCCGCACGTCCACGGGCGAACCGTTCCGCGACAGGGCCGCGACGACCAAAGCCACAGCCTCGAGCGTGTCGAACAGGCCCTTTTCCCGGATGCAATGGGCGAGGTAGAGAATATTGAACACCTGCGGCGTGTCGCCTGCCGCCGCGAGGGTGGCTGCGTCCGGCTGTCGTCCACTCATCAGTTCCCGGCGCACGGCCAGTCGCGCGCGCCGACACGGCAATACCTTGCTCTCGAATTCCGCGCACGGATCGGGAATGCCGTTGCCCACGACGCGGACGCGCCGGGGCCGGAGCTTTTCCGCGTCGGGCCGGTTGAATTCCGAGAGCACGATGCTGAGGTCCGCGCGGCCCAGCAGCCGGTGACTGAACCACCGGAGCAACCCATTGGGATGCTCCTCCAACCACGCGCCCAGACCGGCAGCGTGCCAGTGGAAAATCACCCGGGGGAAAAACGGCCGGCACAGCCCCATCGCCAGCCAGTCGCGGAGCAGAGCCGACAATTTGCCGGGGGCAGGAACGTAATAGAACGTGCGCACCCCGTAGCGGAACCGCAGCCGCACCGCCTGCCCGCAATAGCGCAGCACCAGCGCGACCTTCTCGAAACTGAAGTCGCCGATGTCCTCCAACTGGCGCGAAAGGCGTGAGTTGACATGATAACAAATGACCTGGTGGGTTCCCGGCTCCGGCGGCGTGCGTCCGGTCTGGTCCCCGCCGAAGCCCTCGAGCATGAGCTTCACCATGTAGCTTTGCCCGTGATGCGGCGGCGGCGTATGGGCAAAGACCACCAGGGACAGCGGCGTGACCGGCTTGGGCACCGCCACACCCGGGACGGTGACGGGCTTTGCCGCCACGGGCGCGGTCTGGCGAGCAAGTAGTTCGCCGACAATGCGGTCGGTCACGCGCTCCCAGGTGTGGCATTGACCAAGTTCCCGCTGCCAGACGGCGATTTCCGCGGGCGTGGTTTCAAGTGCGCGATTCAGTGCCCGGGTGAAATCCTCGAAACTGTCATTGCGAAACGGATGGCCGCAGCCGCGCATGACCTCGGTCATCGCGGGAATCGCCGAATAGACAGCCGCCGCGCCCGCCAGCGTGCCCTCGACCGGCGGCATGCCGAACCCTTCGTAAGCCGAAAAATAAACCACCACCCCCGCCGCCCCAAGCACGCGCTCGTAATCGGGCTGGGAAAGCCGGACATGGTGCTGCCAGCCGGGCAGCTCCGGCAGCCGCGTGCCGGGAGGCAGCGCGCCAATCCAATCCACGCCGGGACAGTTGCCTCGCGCCCGACACCACTTTTCCATCCAGTCCACCGCCTGGGGTGTCAGCTTGTGCGGCCACGGCCCGGCCAGCATGACGATGCGGGTGCGGTTTCCGTTGCCGTTGGCCCGCGCACGATGCAGGTCAAAACCGATCCCGGCGGTAACCACGCGGGGTGTCCGGAGATTCCATTCGCGGGCGAGGCGGAGCACCTCCGCGCGGGTGAAATCCGTGTTGGTGAAAATGATCTCCGCGTTGTGCAGAGTGGCCCGGAGCGACCGCAAAAAATACGCCGCCTCTCGAGCCAGCGGATTCCGGTCGTAATGCCGCTGGTAGTGATCGTGCATGGCGTCATGCACGTAGGCGGCCAGCCGGACGGGGCAATGCCAGTAAACCGACGCGAAGCCCTTGGGCAGGAACAGCCACGGATTTCCAGCGCGCCTGGCCGCGGCATACACCCCGGTCTGATCCCACCAAACGCGCCCCCATTTCCCGGCAATCGGATAGTTGAAGTCGCGCCGCGTGACGCGCGGATCGTCCGGCACCAGCCCGTCATGCGTTCGGTTGGTGAAAACCGTGAGCCGTTCCAGTTCCGGGTGCCGCGCGAGGTGGGCCAGCAACTGCGTGGATACGTTCCACACGCCGAGGGATTTCGTGTGGACGAATTCCTGGTCGGCGAGCGAGTAGCTGAGTTGCAGCCCCATGAGCGGGGAAGGAATGGTGGCGGCGTCCGGCGAAGTCAAGCGGGGCGGCGCTCACTCCCGCGCCCGCGAATCCATGCAAATCGTCACCGGCCCGTCGTTGACGAGGCTCACCTGCATGTCCGCGCCAAACTCGCCCGCCCCGACCGGACGGCCAAGATCGGCGGCAAGCCGCGCGAGGAACTTTTCGTAGAGCGGACGGGCGATCTCCGGCGGCGCGGAACGAAGGTAGGACGGGCGGTTTCCCTTTTTCGTGCTGGCGAACAGCGTGAACTGGCTGATGACCAGGATTCCGCCGCCGGTTTCCTGCACCGAGCGGTTCATCACGCCCTCGGCGTCGTTGAACACGCGAAGCCGGACAATCTTTCCGCTCATCCACGCGAGGTCTTCGGCGCTATCCACTGCCTCGAAGGCCGCGAGCACCAACAGTCCGGGGCCGATGGCAGATTTGACCGCGCCGCCTATCGCGACGCTCGCTTGGGAAACCCGTTGGAGGACGACCCGCATGAGCCTGCGGGCGGGGTCAGTGTTCCTCGGCGCAGCCGATTTTCCAGAACAGGACGATGTAGCCGAGCACGCCGGCGATGAGCAGCCACGGCGAGCCGTTGGGCGTGACGGCCTTGAGGATGCCGAGCGCGAGCACGGCGGCCAGCACCGCAAACGTCAACATGGCGAGCAGAAATTTCATGCGCGGGAAGATAGCGGGAAAGCGCGGCGAGGCAAGCGGGCGAAACAGTCGTCAACGCCCCGGCGCACGGGTCACACCCAGGTCATCGAGCAGCCGGCGGAATTCGGCGTTCTCGCGCAGCAATTCCCGCCCGGCAGCGCGGAGTTTGTCCACGTCCGTCCCCGGCAGGAAGAAGCTGGTGGGCAGATTGAGGTAAAACCGCTGCTGCTGCTGGTCGCGGAAACTCGTGAAACTGAGGAAAACCGGGTAAATCCGCACGTCATCCGGAATTTCCACGCGCCGACGCAGCAGTTCGAGGCGGTCACGCACGTAATCCACCGTGTCGAGCGTCCGCTGGTCGAGTGTGTGGCTGGCCGCGGCGGCGGCGGTCGCAACCGCTCCAGGGGGCTTCTCGTGGCGGTCCCAATCGCGGTCGGGCGAAGCGAAGGCGTTGACGCTGATGAGCACGATGCGACGGGCCTTGAGTTCCGCCAGCGCCGCCTGCCGTCGCGGGCTGAGCGGAATGGATTCCAGATAATCAATGACCGGCTGCACCCCCAGGTTGTCGCTGACACCGCCGTCCACGAGGTGAATGAAAGACCGGTTGGTCGCATCCAGGTAACTCTGCAACACCCGCGCCCGGCGGCTGAGACGGCCATGCTCCTCCCGCAGGCAAAGCGTCATCCAGTCGTCCAGTTCCGGCGGACGTTCGCCAGCAAAGTTGCGGAGCGTCAGCGGCGTCAACGCGCCCGGCACCGCCGACGAAGCCGCCACCGCGCTGGCCAGCGGAAACCGGGCGGCATCGGAGCCGATGAAGTCGAAGTAGTGCTGGCTGAAATCAAAGCGCGTGCCGGTCGTGATGTCCGTGCTGTTGATCACGAGGAACGGTGCCCCATTGGTGCGGACCGCCTCGAAGGTGGCCCCGCGGAACAGGATGCGGTCGTAGTAATCCGCCGCGAGTTCCGTGCGGCCATAGGTCGGCGAACACAACGCAGGCCAGCGGAGCGGGTTCAGGGTCTGGAGGATGAGCGTGCGCTGCACGTTGCGCTTGAGGAAGGCCGGTTCCAGCACCTCGAACACCCGATCACCATGCAGCGCGTAGGCCGCCGCTGTCACGCTGCCACCGGAGACCGAGGAAATCACATCCACCTCGTCCAGCAACCGCCGACCCGTGGCGGGCACGCGCACATCGCGCAGTTCCTCCAACACGCCGTAGGCAAACGCTGCCGCGCGCGTGCCGCCGCCGGAGAATGCCAGGACAAACAGGAGATCATCCGACTGATTGGTGCGGGTGACCGCGTCGAAATAATAACCGGCGGCGCGGGGCAGCGGTTCCGGGCGCGGATAGTTGGGACGGCGATGGGCGCAGCCGGCCACCAACCAAAGCACAACCAGCAACGCAACCCAGCGGGTGAGGCGGAGCAGCGGCGGGGAAGCGAACGGGAAAACATCGAACATCCAACTTCCAACGATCAACTTCCACGGCGACCAACAGGGCCACTCTTGGAGGTTCGTGGTTGGGCGTTGGATGTTGGATGTTTTCATTCCTCAGGCACTCCGCTCGAGGGTTCCTCAAGCCGTGGGCGGCGTGCCCGTCACTTCGCGATGGCGGCGGCGAAAACCGAAAAAGGCGCCCAAGCCGCCGGCGACGGCAGTCGGCAGCAATCCCTGCGCTCGGTCGCGCAGTTGGACGACTTCCCGCTGGACCCGCTCCCCGGTTTCCCGCGCGTGGTCCCGCGCCGTCCGGGTGTCCCAGCCGAGCCACTGACCCGCGACAAACAAGCCTGCGGTCAGCGCCAGCACGGCGGCCACGATGACCAGCACCCGCCGAAACAGCCAGCCGATGAAAAACGCGCCGGCAAAACTGGCGGCGAACTTGACGTAACCCGGCAGCGGGCGGGACCAGTCGAACTGCGTCCCCGTGGTGGGCTGGCCGATTTCATTAAAGGCCGGCTGGCCGGTTTCGGCGGACGGATAGACGGTGATGACCTCGCGCAACCAGAATCCGCCGCCGACCAGCATGACCAGCAACGCGAGGAGAAACGATTTCGCGCGCCACGGGCCGGCGCTGGTCAGGCCCAGCCAGGAGCGGACGCGCCAAAAGAAGGTTGGAGGGGGTTGCATGATGCGCAGTTCAATTGCCGTTGGCGCGCAGTTGTTCCTCGGCCCGCGCCTTTCGCCGGACGAGCCACGGTTTTTCAGAGGGCAACGCCTCCGCGAGCAGGTCCGCCAGGCGCGCCACCTGCGCCCACTGGCCCATCGCCTCGCTAAGCCGCAGCGCTTCGAGGCCGGCTTTCTTCACCCATTGCGCGTCGGTGCGTTCCGTGGCGGCAAAGACGACGTTCAAATAGTGGTCCAGTGCCCGGCGCTGCAACGCGGCCGCGTTGGTGACGCCCGGCAAAGCGGCCTGCCGCTCGAGCACGAGTCCGAGGCCGATCTCCGCCTGCGACCGCGCGCCCTCGCTGGCCAGCGTGGCGTTCACCACCTGCTGATAGGCGTTGGTCGCAAAGCCATAGCTGGCGGCGGCCGCGTTGGTGTCGAGCGCGCCGAGTTGGAAATAGCAGTCGCCGATGCGCCCCAGCGCCTCGATCGCCGCGGGCTGTTCGGGAAAGGTGCTCTGCAGCTTGCTGAACACCTTGATGGCCTCGCGCAAATTCGCCGCGGCCGCCGCTGCGTCCGCCGCGCCCAGCAGCACCAGCGTGTCGCCGTAGGCGAAGAGCGCCTGCACATAGACGTTGGTCGGGCAGCTCCGTGCGTCGCTGGTCAGGTTGGTGAAGTAACTGATGGCCTGCTCCGGCTGCTCGCGGGCGAGCGCGGCGCGGCCCGCCATCAACTGCGCCTCCCACACCAGCGGCGAGGCGGGATGATTCTGGAACACGAGCTGGTAGTTGCGCTCGGCGTTCACGAAGTCGCCCGCGCGCCAGAAATGGTCCGCCAGCCACCATTGCGCGAGCGCGGCCGGCTCGTTGGTCGGGTATTGGGTGAGCAGCGCGGTGAACTGCGCGACGGCGTTGGTCTCGTCGCCGGCGCGCGCCGTGGCCAGGGCGCCGAAAAACGCCGCGCGCGGGCGGGCCGGATGATTCGTGTGCGCGGCAAGCCACGCTTGATACGCGCCCGCCGCCGCCGCCCAGTCCGCTTCCATTTCATACGTGCGGGCGATCGCCAGCATGGCCATCGGCGCCAACGGCGAATCCGGTTGCCGGGCGACAAAATCGGCGAAGACCGCGCGCTTGGCCGCCGGGTCCGCCTGCGCGTGCGTCGCGCTGCTGAACGTCAACAGTGTGCGCTCGGCCAGCGCCCCGTTGGGAAATTCCTCGAGCAGCCGCGCCATCGCGGCGTTGGCCGCCGCCGCATTACCCGCCTCCCCGGCCACCCGCACGATTTGATACAAGGCGCGCTCGACGAGGTTGGTCTGCACGGCGGGCAGGCGCGCCGCGTTCGCGGCCACGGCTTGATAATGTTGCAGCGCGGCGGTCAGGTTGGTTTGCGCAACCAGGGCGTCGGCCAGCTTGAACTCGGCCACGGCGCGCTCGAAGCCAGGGGGCAGTTGCCGCCACGCGGCGGCGAAGTCTTCGGCGCTGCCCGCGCGATCTCCGGCAAGCCAGCGGCACCAGCCCCGGTTGAGCCGCGCCCGGCCCGCGAGCGGGCTTTCCGGGAACTGCTGAAAAAACTCGTCGCAGGCGGTTCGCGCGGCGGCGAGCGCGTTTGTCGCGCCGGCGGCGAACTGCCGCAGCCGCACCTCGGCCAGCATCAACCACGCGGCCTCCCGCACCGGCGCGCTGCCCGGACTGGCCAAAAACTGTTCGACGGCGGCGGCGGTTTCCTCGACGCGCCCCTGCCGCAGCAGCAGGTCGCCGAGGTGCATCAACGCTTCGCGCTGACGTTCCGGGGGCGCGGTGGGAGCGAGATTCCGCCGCCAGGTCGCCTCCGCGTCCGCCAGCCGGTCGAGGGACTCCTCGATGCGCGCCTGCAACACGAGGGCACCCGCGAGCAAGGCCGGCTGGTTGGTCACGAGTCCGGCGAGGTTGCGCGTCAGCGTCAGCGCCTCTTCCCGGCGGCCCCGCGCAAAATCCAGCCGCGCCCGCAGGTAATCCCGCTGCCAGGCCAGCGCGGTCTCCGT
>JBKBTZ010000052.1:0-22423 GCA_046290825.1 Limisphaerales bacterium | reverse complement strand
GGCCGCCACCCACCATTCCGTGGCCGCCTCGTGCGCTCGTCTGCCGGGCGGGTCGCCCGGCAGAACGGGCCAGTGGCCCGTTCCACCCAGCATTAGACGGAATCTTTCCGGCTAAGGCGGTGTCGCGTTCCGGGGCGGTGGAATTTGCGGGTTTTGGAGTGCACCGACAGAGCGAAGCGACGGCGGCGCTTTGGGGGGTGTTCCGCGGCGGGGCCAAAGCGGTGTCGCGCTCGCGTGGCTCGCTGGCCACCGCAGTCCAAAGGCTGGCGCTCAGTTCCCAGGCTCTTCGATGATGTGGACAGTTGCGAGGGTGGCGAGTCTATCGAGGGCGAGGCGGAGGGGGTGGGCGCCGTCGTGGAGGGTCTCGAAGGTCTGGCGGAGGCGGGGGAGGAAGGAGGTCTCACGCGGAGACGCAGAGACGCGGAGGGAAGAATCAGAATGCGACCCTGCTTTTTCTTCGCGGCTTCGCGCCTTCGCGTAAGGCGCCTCCGGCAGGGCGGCTTGGGCGACGAGGTCGAACAAACTTCCCTTCATCCTTCCGCCTACATCCTTCATACTTTCAATGACTTCCTCCGGGAAATACAGCTCAACCACCAGCCCGTTCAACACCCGCTCCCAATACGCCAAGCATCAACGGGTCCCGCGTGGTTTGATTGGCACTCTCGTTGGCGGCAGAATCGCGCCTGTATTGGCAGGGAGCAATCATTGCTGCTGCTTCCAATGAGTCTGAAAATCGGGGCCATCCGATTTTGGCCGTGTGGTGGGTTTGCCGATCTGGATGGTAAGCGGGATGGGAAAATCGGTGCCGAGGATGGCGGCTTCTCCGGGGCGAAGGTTCGGAAGAAAAGCGGAGGCGGCTCGGTCGATCTCTCCGCAGGCTCGTTCGACGACCGCACGATCCGCATCGTTGGTCAGACGGTGCACGATCAGGGTGCCCATCTGGCTAAGGACGCCTTCGGTAATGTCACGGGGACGCTGGGTTGCGAGGCAGATATTGAGCCCGTATTTGCGGCCTTCCTTGGCGATGATCTCGAAGGCGTCCAATTTGGCGATGTAATCCTCCGAACCGATGTGCCGTCCGAGGAAATTGTGGGCCTCGTCCACGATCACTACGGTGGGGCTGTCGCGAAAAATTCCACGTCTGGCGAGGCCCAGCAGATGGCGACCGATGACGTTGGCGATGATCTCGCGGGCTTTGAATTCGTAGCCGATTCCGCTCAGACAAATTCGCAGCAGGCGCTTGGTGGTGCCGTTGAAGGTTCCAATTTGCTGGGTTAGTGAAGGTTTGTCTTGGGGCGGCGAGAACACGCAGCGAAAGGCCGGGGACGCAAGCACGCCGTTAATCCGAGCTACCAGCGAAAGGCAGTGTGAGAAGTTGCCGTCGGCATCGCCCCATCTGGTGGGATCCTTCTGCCCTCTCGCTGGCCCGAACGCCTCCGGATAAACACATTCCTGCTCGATCTGCTGAACGAGGTATTTGGGATCGAAGGGTTGAGTGGGATCGTCAAGCTTGGCTGCGATAGTAGAATCTCTCTCGGCGTTTTCGACGTCCTGCTTTGGTTGGTTCAGCTTGGGGATAAAACCTTGAGGCGCGAGATCGGACCTAAGGGCTGCCAGTCTGAGGCTGCGAATGGCGGCCCTCATTTTCGGCCCCTGCACCTTTCCCGAAGGTTCAAAAAGAGCCACGAAATCGGACTCGATGAAGCTGGTCGGGGGCAGTGAGCACTCGACAGAACCCTCCGCTGAGTCCACCGGTGCGCCCAAGTGGCAGTTCTCCACATGCTCGCCTTGGAAGCCTCGATACTCTCCGGTGGCGTCCAGCAAGATGATCTTTGAGTTGTATTTCAGGCACTCCTCGATGACTCGCGCAGTGGTCCAGCTTTTGCCCCCACCTGTGGCTCCGAGAATCGCGCAGTGCCGGCCAAAAAGGCGCTCGGGCTTGACGGACACCTTGCTGTCACCGGCATGCTCAATGGCGCCCAATTCGAGCGTCACGGATGCGGCATCATCCTTTCGCTCCATGAGCACGGGGAGCAGGGCTATGAAGCGATGGGGTGCCGCAAAGATGCGGTCGCCCAGACGCGGGTAGGCATCGACACCCGCCGTGACGCGGAGGTCTTCCATCGAAACGCAGCCAAGGAGCTGGATGTGACCGATGGCATCCAGGGCGGCATTGCCTGTGTAGTCCGCTTTGATGGAGCGGCGCTCGGGTTCCCGGAGTTTCACTTCGGCAATGCGACCGAGGAGCAAGCTCTGCTGACCTTCGATGAGGACGAACTCGCCCACTTCCCCCCGGCCGTAACGGCCACCGGCATAGTGGGAGCCACTCGGGCGACCTGCCACGCTGAGATTCACGCCGACGCTGCGCGCGGAGATCGAAGAAGCGACTCCGAGAAACAACTCGGGCCGCAAGAGACCACGCGGGAATTCCTGTTCCACGTTCATCTTGATCAATCGGCGTCACGAATGCCTTGGACGGCATTCATCAAGCGCTCGGCTGGTGTTAGGGACTTCAGGTCGGGAATGAGATTGGAAAACACGTCAAAAGGGGCGCTGACAAACCAGACATCCTCCCCCTTGGCGCCCAGTTCAAGGAACTGGGCTTGAAAGCGATTGAGGTCGTTGGCAGTGGCCTTGTCTTCGAGGTTTGGATCAACAACAATCAGTCGCAGATGAGGGTTCGACCGGACGGCAGAGAGGAGCGGCTCGGACAGGTGGTCGTCGTTGAAACCAAAACCCACCACCAACACGCAAGTGTTCGGCTCCCGCAATGCGGCTAGGTATTGGGAGATGGATTCCAGGTAGGGCTGGCTGTAACTCTGCTGGTATTTCCCGCTAGCGGGATAGATCAAACATGCCCTTTCGGGCGCGGGACTAGCAGCCTCGAAGATGCCGCCTTCTCGCGCCTCCCAGTTCACGGAGCCATGCAGCTTGTAGAGGAGCACGACGCCTTCGAGATAGTTGCCATGGCTCTCACCTGAGCGTGGGCGGCGGACAATGTCGTAGTCGAAGTATCGCGGATCGTAGCGACGCGGGGCCATGAACGAGAAACCGTCAATGGCCACGCCCCCGATGGCGCTCGCAGCCCGCTCGAAGCACAAGTCGTAGTTGGTCGTGAAGAGCTTCAGTCGCCGGTCACGGGAGCGCCTTCGTGAGAGCCGGTGAAGGAAGGTTTCGTGGGCTTGAAGTTTCTTCGGATCCAAGAACGCCGTGCACTTCTCCAAGATGGCCTTCTTGGCCCCGGTCAAAAAGCCTTCGACATCGTTGTCTGATTTTAATGACCGCCATGCCTCAATATGGGAAAGGAATGCCTCGATATTGGTGTTGCTGAGATCGAATCCGATAGTATCGACGACCTTTTTGGCATCATTGCTTGGCGTCTCGCCGACGATGGCATTCCACAAGTCGCTCATCGAGGGGCCCCCGACGCCTTTGGAGCATCCGGAACCTGCAAGCACGCCGACGTGCTCCATCTTCAGGGAGGAAAGAAGCATCTGGGACAGTTCCTCCCGCGCTTGTTGCGCTTTATTAACTGTGGATTCGTCGGCATCGTTCTCGACTTCGAGTGGCCGCCAATCGGTGTTGCGCGGTGAACGGAATGAGTTTTTTGGCGGACTGCCGGTTGTGGTGTTTTGGTTCATGACTTTCCTTCAATAATACGGACGGTGTCGAGGGTGGAGAGTTGATCGAGGGCGATGCGGAGGGGGTGGGTGCCGTCGTGGAGGGTCTCGAAGAGCTGGCGGAGGCGGGGGAGGCGTTGGGGCTCGGGCAGGGCGGTCACGTCGGGCAGGGGGGCTTGGGCGACGAGGTCGAAGAGCCGCAGGCCCGCGCCGTGGACTTCCTCCGGGAAATACAGCTCATACACCAGCCCGTTCAACACCCGCTCCCAATACGCCACCATCATCGGATCCCGCGGGGTGGTGGCAGCCAAACGCCGCCTTGACTGCGCGACCCCGAGGAAGCACCTTGGTGCCGGGTAAGCGCAGGAAAAGTAGAGGCCGCTCCTTGCGAGTGGCAGCCCGTCAGGGTGGGATCCTCGGTTCCTGGGACCCAAATCTTTCATAAGCCCTCGAAGTTCCCCGCTTCGGGGGCTTTTGCTTTGATGGTCGTGAAATCCTCCGGCCAGAACTTCAGTCCATAACCCATCGCCTCCCCCTTGTGCCGATACAGGGTGCGCTTGAGGTGCGGCAGGTAGCCAGGCTCGGTCTCGCCGTAGCGGTTCACCTTGAGGGCGAAGTGCAGCCCCGAAGCGACGGCGTCCGCCACCTGCAGCCCCGCCAGCTTCGAGTGCTTCACCGCGCGGATGCGCTCCGGATCAATGACCGTCGGGTCCACCTGGACCTGCAGGGGGTTCGCCTCCGCCAGCCGGCGCAACAGCCGTAAATACTCGCGGATGTCCTCGTAGGACATGTTGCTCCGGTTGGAGAAGACGATCTCCGTGAACCCGTCGCCCTCGCCCGGCTTCCGGTGGTCGCGGCCCAGCCAAGAGATTCGCTCCAGCAGCAACCGTGTGGCGTAGCGGTAGAGCAGGTATTTCGTGTTCTGGAAATTTTCCGGCTCGGCGATGAGCGGCTTGTAAACCAGCACGCTCACGGTGCGGATGGGCAGCGCGCCCACCCGCCGGATGTAGGGCACGCGCTGCTCGTGCTTCAAATCCACGAAATGCAGCGGCGTCTTGGGTTCCTTCTTCAGGACCGCGCGGACCTCCTTCAGGCAATGAACCATCTGGAGGTCGTTGGTCTGTCGGATGACTGCGGCTGACAGGACGAACCAGCGGGAACTGCCGCTGCCGTCGGCGTTGAAGACAAAACCCTCGTCACCGGACTCGTCCACGTAAGCGATGAAGGAAGCTCTGGCAGACATGGCGGCTACTCCTTGCCTTCGATGATGCGGATGGTTTCGAGGGTGGCGAGCTTGTCGAGGGCCTGGCGGAGGGGGTGGGCGCCGTCGTGGAGCGTCTCGAAGAGCTGGCGGAGAGTGGCACAGACAATCCTGTCTGTGTCTTCCTTGGACTTCCCTTCGGCATGAGCAGACAGGATTGTCTGCTCCATGTTGGGGGGAAACACAGGCAGGATTGCCTGTGCCACACTGTCGAAGAGCCGCAGGCCCGCGCCGTGGACTTCCTCCGGGAAATACAGCTCATACACCAGCCCGTTCAACACCCGCTCCCAATACACCACCATCAACCGCGCCGGGGCGGGCATCAGCGGGTCCGGCGTGGTTTGACGTCGGTGCGAGGTGTTCATGAAGGACAGGTGCTTTCGAGTTTCTTGATCAAATCCAGCGCTTTCTGCACCTCATGTTCGTAAAGCGGGGCATCGCCACCGTGGGCGCCGGGATTCAGAACGCGTTCGGTCGTCTTCAGGACCTCGTCGATCAGCCGGATGTTTTCCATCGCGGTCCAGCCTTCGTCTTTCAGCAGCGAACGCAGGTGTTTGCGGGCGCTCTTGAGGCGGCCGCGGTCGGCCACTTCAACTGCGGCCAGCGCGTCGATGTCCGCATCATCGGTCGGTATGAGGTGTGCGCGATGTGCCGCTGGCGTGCCGAGCAGCACCCGCGCGTAGAGACGGGCGGGCAGCTTCTCGAGCAGACGTTGGCGCGCGGCCCTGAGATTTTTGGTCAGGGAAAAGAACTCGCCCGGAGGGAGTTTCTTTTTTTCCACCCATTCGCGATAGCGTCTGGCCATGTCCTCGGCGGCTTTGCGAAGACAGACAGCAGCTTCGTCGAGGCAATGGCCGTTGAGGTAGTCTTCGGCCTTTTGTAGCTCGGTCTTTTCGCTATCACAGGTGATGGCAGTGGCGGCATTGCCGGCGAGGCGGACGAAAGACCATTCCGAGTGGCCTGATCCAATGGCGCGGCGGAACTCGCGGAAGAACCCGAGGTCGTGGGTGAGGATAATCTTCTGGTAGTTGGCGAAGGTGTCGGAAAGCAGGATCTCCACCGCCTTCATCCGGTTGCTCATGTCGAGACTGACGAGAAGGTCGTCGAGGACGAGGAGCTTGAGGTCGGATTCGTGGAGGTTGACCAGGGAAGCGGCGAAACGAACCGACAGGGCGAGCTGGGTCAGCTTGGCCTCGTTGAGGAACGATTGGGGGCGGTTGACCGTCTTGCCTGCGATTTGAACGCCGAACTCGATGACGGGGATCGTGAATTGGCTGTTCTGCTGATTCGTTCCGGTGAAAGACGGCGGGGTGGTGACACCCAGCCTGAGGGTAACCTTGGCCGGATCGTCCTGTGCGAAGTGCTGATCGTAAAAACGCTGGGCCTCGGCGCTGATGGAGTCCACGATGCCGGGCAGGATCGCGGCGAAGGCATCGGTATGACGCTTAAAGTCGTCATAGGAATAGGTGCCGCCCAAGCCACGGCTGCCTGTTGGGTTGGGGTTTCCGCTTCGGATGCGGAGCCAAAGGTCCAACGGCACCTGCCCGCCGGTGCTGACGCAGAAAGGCAAGATCTCCTTCTCGAACAAAGGCCAAACGTTGAACTTCTCGGAATTGCGGAAATGGGAGAAGCCGAAGAAGAACCGGTAGGTGATGAAGTCGCTGGCGAGGTCGCCCTTGAGAATGGCGGGCTGTTGGAACGTGCCGTGGTCGGTTTGGTTGATGCGGTAGGTAGTGTCGGTTTTCGTCGCCATGTCGCGCAGCGTCAGGGCGATTTCACCGGGCTTCGGTGCGGCGGTGGTTTGCTCGTGGATATTGAGGAGGTTTTCCGGCCCGTCGGGCGTGAAATATTTGGCGATGGAGTTCCTCGGTTTCCGGGCGCTCTGGAGGAACGTGTAGAGCGCCCAATAGAGGGAGGACTTGCCCGAGCCATTGCCGCCATAAACCAGCAGGTGGCGTCCTTCGAGGTTCAGCGCAAAGTCGCGGAACGCCTTGAAGTTCCGGATCTCGATCTTGTGGAGGCGTGACTTCATACCCGGCCCTCCTGTTTGATGACGGCGAGGAGGTCGGGGTTGTCGGCGGTGAGGCGGAGGAGGCGGTTGCGGATCTTCGACGCCGGGGCGTTGAGGGTGGTGCAAAGGTGGAAAGCAGACAGGATTGTCTGCTCCACGCTGCCCAGATGCGGCGCGAGGTCGTCAAGAAACAGCAGGTCGCGCTCCGCCATGTGCTCCCGGAAATAACACTCCATCACGCAGGCGGCGGAACGTGTCCGGGTCCGGGGTTGGGTAAGCCGAGAGATCATGGTCGGACCAGGTTAGAGATTCCTCAGCATTTGGACCCACTGCGCGAAGTGCGGGCATTCCGACATCATGGTATTCAGGCCGATCCTGCGGGCGATGAGGGTGCCAAAAAAGGGTTTGCTGTAGCGGGGGTAAAGGGCTTCGAGGCGGGCCGAGGGGGCGGTTTCAGGGCGATCGTTGATGTCCTCCGGGGTCGCGAAGGAAGCGCGGATGCCGGAGAGCTGGGGCAGCAGTTCCGGTTTGGCGAATCCGTCGGCGATGGCTTGAGGGTGAGAGAAAAGCAGAGCCTCGAACTCGTGGAGCGAGAGATAGGCGCGGAAGCGGCTGTTTCCGATGTCGGTCGTCCAGGCATCCTCGACCGATTTCACCCGCTCTTGCGGCGACGCACCCGTGGGTTGGGAACGTCCCGGAAACGACGTTGGAAGCGCGTAGTAGTCGAGCATGGTTGTCACGAGGATGGCGCTCGAATCGCCCAAGAGCCGGATCACTTCGCCCCTGACCTTGGGATAGGAGGGCACACCGCCCTTGAATTTGCCGCCGGAGTTGACGCGTTTGGTGGCGACGACCACCGGCTGGAGGAACAGCCCGGGCGGCATGTATTCCGAAAGCACGTTTTTGACGAAGCTTTCCTCCGTCTGCCCTTCGACCAGTATGAACACCTTGCGGAAACTCATGGACGCCCTCCCAGCAGGTTCTTCTCCCAGAGATCGCCGAGGCCGTAGTCCTCCAGCCAGGATGTCATCGCCCCCGGTTCGAGGCGTTTGAAGACGCTCTGCCCGTCCTCCCGCTCGACGATGAGCACGTCATTGGGCTCGAACTGGTTGACGAGACTAACCGACTGCGTGGAGGCGATCACCTGGGTCTTGGTGGCGGCGGCGCGAATGAGTTCCGCAAGCAGGGTGATGGCGTAGGGGTGAAGGCCCAATTCCGGTTCATCGAGCAGGATCGTGCTGGGCAGGTGCGGCTGGAGCAGCAGCGTGGCAAGGCAAAGGAAGCGGAGCGTGCCGTCGGAGAGCGCGCCGGGGCCGAAGACGTGATCGTTGCCCTTTTCCCTCCACTCCAGCCGGATTTGTTGCTGGTTGAGCGCCAGGGGTTCCAGCACCAGATCGTCCAAGAAGGGCGCCACCATTTTCACCGCGTCCACGATGTTGCGGTAATGCGCCGGGCTTTGCTGGCGCAGCAGATAAAGAAAGGCGGCCAGGTTGGAGGCATCACCCTTGAGCACCCGGTTGTCATGCAACTCGCAGGGTTGTTTGACCCGTGCTTCCGGGCTGGTGTCGTGGAAGTGATAGATCCGCCAGCTTTGCATGGCCGAGACCACATAGCCGGCGATGCCGCGCCCCGGATTGCCGGTGGCATCGAGCAGGCGGGTTTCCCGGTGGCCGCCGCCCAGGCCCGAAGTGTAGGGTCGGCTGTAATTGCGCTTGTCGTGAAACCAAGTGGATTCATCCGCGAAAATAAGCTGGTCCTCATCCGTGGCCATGAGCTCGCAGGCGTAGCCATTGGCGGCATCGGAAAAGGTGAACTCGACTTTCATGCCCGGGGTCCTTTTGCGGCCGAAGTGGAGCAGGCTGCCGGCTCCGCCCGCCGTGCCGACATACACCTGCAACCGCCGCTCGATGATGTGGTTCACCAGCTTGAAGAGGCCGATGAAGTTGGATTTGCCCACACCATTGGGGCCGATCAGGATGTTCAAGGCGTTCAACCGGATGTCCGCCTGGCGGATGGATTTGAACCCTTCGATCTGAATGCGGTCAATGGCTCCTTTCATGGGATGTCCCTTATGGTGGCCCGGGGGCGGTTTAGGGTGAGTGCGTCGAGAGTCATACTTTGCCCTCGTTTTTGATGACGGCGAGGAGGTCGGGGCTGTCGGCGGTGAGGCGGAGGAGGCGGTTGCGGATCTTCGACGCCGGGGCGTTGAGGGTGGTGCAAAGGTGGGCGAGGAAGCCGCGCTGCTGCGTCTCGGACGCGTCGGGATCGTAACCCGCCAGATGCGGCGCGAGGTCGTCGAGAAACAGCAGGTCGCGTTCCGCCATGTGTTCCCGGAAATAACACTCCATCACGCAGGCGTCGATCAGGTCTTCGAGGAAGGCGGCGGCGGCTTCCGAGCCAGCACGCTTGGCGAATTGAACCAGAGGGACGAGCTTCTCGAAGACCGCGGCTTGTTGAGAAGCAGGCTTTTTTACCGGAATCTTTTCAAAAAAGATTTTTCTCAATTCCCTGCGGTCTTCTCCTTGCGTAGGAAAGTCGTCGATATAGCAGCAGCGGAACAGCGTTGAGTTGAAAAATGCTGTCAGGTAGCCGAGTGAATCGCCCCGGCTGTTGATAATGAATGCTTTGTTGTTCGGGAAGTAGTTGTCGTTCCGGTCCAGGTAGAACCCGAGCCATTTGGTAATCTCCGGGTAGATGATCTTGGGCTCTCGGAAGAGGTTCAGGTAGTCGTCAGTGGGATTGTTGTCCAACTCCAGCCAATGATGCTGACCGGGGAATGCTTCATCACCCGCAGACGTTCGTGAGCGGGAATACTGGCATTGGCCTCGAGCCTTGAGTTGATCCTCGAACTGGCACAGGTGCCGAAAAACCGCCGGATAACGAGCTTCCAAATATTCGTGGGCACCGAATTTCACAATGAGCTGATACGTGTCCTCCCAATCGATTTTGTATCGCCCGACCTCGCGGCCACGAATGAGCTTGACGATCAACTCATTCGATACCGGGTCTTCTTGAATCAACCGATCACGCTGCTCGGCAGTCAGGTAAAAGGCTTCGTTGAGACCAGATTTTATCCCATAGCCTATTTGCACATCCCAGTTCCGGATCGGAACACCTTGCAAGCTGACTTGATCCCGGATTGTCTGTCTTTCAAACGACAATACTGCCCAAGACTGCGAGGTGTCAGTCGGGATGTTGAAGGTGCAAGAGTTTGATTCAGCGAACTCGGCGAGCGAGCAATCAAAAGTAAAGGTCGAGCGCATGTAGCTCGACGGGAAGGCTATTGATGGGCCCTTATTTGAAAGGCGAACCGCACAAGTATCTACCGTGGCGGAGTTGAAGACGAGGACGCCGCCGAAATCCAAGATTTCGTCGATGCAAACCTTGGTGCTGAAAAAAGCACGGAGTTTCTGGCCATATCCGGCCCGCATCCATTTGTTTGAGGTGATGTAGATGAGAGTGCCACCTTTTCGGAGCAGTCCGGCACCGCGCTCATAGAAGAAGCAGTAAACATCGCCTCGGGCGGCATAGGTGGTGTAGGCGGCCTGCCACTTGGCCTGAATCGGGGTGCCAGCGAAGCGTTCGACGGAGATGTAAGGCGGGTTGCCGATGACGACATCAAACCCCTCCGCCAGCGAGCGGCCGAACATCCAGTGGGGATCGAAAAAGTCGGCGGATGCCTGGGGGTCGAAGGGATCCCAGGCGGCGATGTGCTCGGCTTTTTTGGAGGAGCCGAGGCTTTGGGCGAGCAGGCGGGCGAGTTCCTGGCGGAGGTCTTTGATTTTTCTCTGGAGGGCGAGCTTCTGGTCGCGGCGCTGGATGGCGAAGTGGCTGTGGTAGAGGGATTCGATCTCGGCCTCGATGCGGTAAACCGCGGGGTCCACGAGGGCGAGCTGCTCCATCTCGGGCAGGCTGATGAGGGTGTCGGCGGCGACGAATTTGGTCTCGAGGTTGGGCAGGGGGCGGATGCCGTGGTTTTCCTTTTTGCTGCGGTTGGTGCGCTGGTCGCAGACGAGGGAGATGAAGAACCGGAGCTTGGTGATCTGGATGGCGATGGGCTGGATATCCACGCCGTAAAGACAGTTTTCGATGAGGTAGAGTTTGCGCCCGTAGTCGTCGCCGTTTTCGGCGAAGTCGCGCTCGATGGCGGCGATGGCGGCGGCGCGGGCGCCGGGGTCGGGGATTTTGGCGGCGGTGTCGATCTGGAGCTGTTTCCAGCGGGTGTTCTCGGGGTCGAGCTTGTGGATGATATAGACGAGCTTCTGGAGCATCCCCATGGGGAAGGCACCGGAGCCGCAGGCGGGGTCGAGGATCTTGCAGGTGTGGATGGCGTCGAGGAGGACGGCGACTTCGGCCTCGGTGAACTGATGGGGCTCGTCGGTGTAGGAGAAGAGTTGATTCAGACGAGACTCACACGAAGGCACGAAGGCACGAAGGGAGTCGGATGAGGAGGAGGCGGATGCTTTATCCCCTACTTCACGGCTTCGAGCCTTCGTGTGAGCTTCTTCCAGCTTTCGGGCGAGGTGGGCCTTGAGGGATTCGTCCACCATGTATTCGACGATGGGGCGCGGGGTGTAGAAGGAGCCGGTTTGCTTGCGGGCGGTGGTCTTGGTTTCCTCGTTGTAGGAGGCGAGGAGGTTTTCGAAGACCTTGCCGAGGAGCTCGGGGTCGAGGGCGATTTCCTGGTCAATGGGAGTGTTCTCGACGATGGTGAACTTGTAGGAGTGCAGGATGCGGAGGAGACCGCGCACTTTTTCGCGCCGGCGCGATTTGTCGCCGTAGGCGGCGGAGAGGTCTTCTTCGTGCTCGGCGCCGAAGAAGAGACGGTTGGGGATGACGGGGCGCTTCTTTTTGTTCCGCGAGAAGCCATCGAGGTAGAGCTTGCGGCCGGTGGTTTCGTCGGTGCGGTCGAGGCACTCGAAGAGGCCGCCGTTGAGGAAGGGCACGTCGGCAAAGAGGTCTAGGGCGGCGGCGGGGTCGCGGAAGTGCTCCTCGTAGCGGTAGAGGGTGTCCACGCCGTGGGTTGCGCGGTTCTTGATGAATCCCTCGTCCTTGGCGAAGGCGCGGTAGGGCTGGCCCTTGGCGTCCTTGCCCATGCGCTGGTTGAGAGTGGCGAAGAAGAGGTTTTGCAGGATGGCCTCGTGGTAAGTGGAGGCGTCAGGGGAGAGGTCGCGCAGGATGTCCTTCAGATCGGCCTCGGTGAAGAGGGTTTCGGGCACGAGGCCCTTTTCTTTGAGGAACCAGCAGAAGATAAGGCGGGTGAGGAGGCGGATGAGGCCGGTGGCGCGGCGCTTCTCGGCGTCTTTTTCGATGTCGTCGGGGAACTCGACCTGGGGGAGCGCCCAGAAATACCAGCTGGCCAGTTCGCGATAGAAGCGCTTGTTGAGCAGCTCGACGTTGAAGATTTCCTCCCAGGCGGCGTGGAGGGCGTCGAAGCTGTTGATGGGGAGCCGCTGGGGGTGGACGAGGTTGGGGACGGCGAGGGAGGCAAGGACGTCGAGGTGGCCGCGATGAGGGGCGGTGAGGGAGATGTCGCGGATGATGGTGACCTTGCCGAGGACATCGCGGGCGGCGTCGCGCTGGTTCTGGCGGCGGTTGATGACGGCGATGGAGAGGACAGGCTTTTTGTCCGCGAGGTGCTTGATGAGCACCATGACGGGCATGGGAAAGAGACGATTGAGCTGACGGACGAGGCCGGTGAGCTTGCCGCGGGCATAGTCGCCGCCCTTCAGCTCGACGGCGAAAAAGAGGTAGGACTGGAGCAGACCCTGCTGGACGGCGGTCTCCTTGAAGAGCGTGCCGGTCTGGGAGAGTTCGGCGTCGGTGAGCTGGAAGACGATTTCGATGGATTTCCACTCGGCCTTGAGGGCGGAAGGGTGGTTGAGTTTGCCGTCCGGATCGAATTGGCGGCAGAACGCATCCACGGAAGCAATGGGCAGGGTGCGGTCGCTGTGGTAGCCGAGGGTGGCGAAGAAAGCGCGGGCGGCTTCGCGCAGGGGCTTTTGCATGAAAGCCGAGAGGGCTTCGGCGATTTGTCGGCGGAGGTCGGTGCGGTCGGGCATGGCTGGCGGTGGCAAGCTCAGAAAGCGAGGCGGTTGAGGTCGGGGATGAGGTCGAAGTGGGCGTCGTTGCTGAGGAGGGGCAGACTGGTTTCGAGGGCGATGGCGGCGATCCAGAGGTCGTTGGCGGGGATGGGGGTGCCGCTGTTTTTGAGGTGGATGCGCAGGTCGGCGTAATGGCTGGCGGTGGCCTCGGTGACGTGATGGACTTCGGCAAGGGGCAAGTTTTGCGCGAGCCATTCCTCGTAACGCGGGCGATGGCGGGATTGGCGGATGCCATAAAGATATTCGCCGAGGACGATGGTGGGCACGACGAGCTTGGCGGCCTGCAGAAAGGCGGGGCGGCAGGCTGGATTGCCGTCGGCCCACGCGGAGAGGGCATTGGTGTCGAGGATCATGCGCGATCCTCAGCGTCCACCGCTTCGAAGGCCTCGTGGATCTGCTCCTCGATGCGGCGGGATTCCTCCCGCAGATCGGCCAAGGCGCCGAAGCCACGCATCCAAGGCGGTGGGGAGGGAGCATTTTGCGGCTGCGGCAAGGCCGACGTCTTTTCCTGAAGCGCCTCGGTGACAAACTGACGGAGCGAGACGCCGCGCAAGGCGGCGAGGGCTTTGGCTTGGCGGAAGATGGGGTCAGGGATGTCGAGGGTGGTTTTCATTTCCAGCAAGATACCATATTTACGGGCAGCAGCAATAAAAAATAAAAACCGGGGCGTTTTTCTGCGGGGTCAATCTCCTCAGGCGATCACGTTGACGCCCTGAAGGCCGAAGAGCGGGGCGGCGGCGAGGAGATGGGGGTCGTTGGAGTGGATTTCAGTGAAGCCGTGGGCGGCGGCACAGGCGAGGTGCAGGGCGTCGGCGGCGCGGAGGAAGGCGGTGGACGGCAGGGAGGCGAAACGCGCTGCCATGCCATCGAGGAGGGAATCACTCAAGGGCAGCCATTGGAAGCCGCCGCCCGCGCTGTCGGTCTGGAACTGGGCGATCAGGGAAAGAAAACCATCCGGGCGTGTCCTTCCTTCGCACAACGAGCGGTGCAACGCGGCCGGCAATTCCGCTTTGGCGTGGACTGATGAGGCGACAATATGGCGGCTGCAGAGGTCGCGGACTGTCTCAGCGCCGGGTTCGTCCTGATAGAGCCGCACGAGATAGCTGGTGTCGAGGTAGCTCACAGCGGCGGGTCGGCTTTGATTTCGTCAATGATCTCTTCGATGCTGCGGGAACCGGGTTTGGGCTTGAAGGCTCCCTCAGCTTGGAGGCGCGCAAATTCAGGACGCAGTTTGCGCCGGGCCCAGTAGGACACTTGCGGTTCGCCGAGGGCGGGTTTGCTGTCGAGTGCTTTTTCCAGCGACTCGAGGACGATTTCTCTGAGCGTCTGGCCGCGTTCGATGGCGCGGATTTTGGCTTTTTTGTAGAGATCGTCGGGGATTTCGATGGTGGTTTTCAAGGCCGAGCGATGCGGAAATATGGTTTTCCGTCAATCCGTCTTCCCGTCGAGAATCACCAGCCAAGTGACGAGATTGAAGGCGTTGGCGTCGGCGGTGGGGGCTTCGGCGGTGGTGGGGAGGAAGGCGCTGCGGCTGCCGAGGAGGGTGGCGGCGGCGCGGCGCTGGAAGGTGTGCGCGATGGAGGCGAGGGCCTTGAGGATGAGGCCGTGGTAGTGGGTCATGTCCTCGCCGTTTTGGGTGCGTTGATCGAAGAGGTCGCAGAGGCGCTCGAAGGCTTTGGGTTCGCCGGCGGCCAGTTCGCGGAAGAGGAGCATGGTCTGCTTGGGTTGGGCGAAGGTGAAGCGGACGGTGCCGTCGTCGTGGACATAGACGAGGTAGTGCGGGGCGAGGGGGTTGAGGGGGGAGGGCTGGGATGGCGGATGGCGGATGGCGGATGGCGGATGGGGATGGGGATGGTGGCGCAGCAGGAAGATAGCGCCGGGGGCGACGGGGATGAAGAGATCGGCCTTGGGCGGGACGACGGCATACATGCCCTCCTGCGCGGCCTCGAGTTCGGCGCGGTTGGCTTCGAGGTAGCGGAGGAGGTCGAGGCGGAATTCGTCGAGCGAGAAATCGGTGAGGGAGACGGAGTCGTCGAGGTCTTCGAGGTCGAGGATTTCGTCCTTGAGGCGCTTGAGCTGCTGGTTGCGGAAGAGGAGGTCCTGCTGGATGAGGTCTTCGATCTGGCCGGGGTCGAGGAGGTTGTCGGTCTGGGTGGCGGCGAGGTCCACGAGGGCCATGCGGGCCTCGACGCGGAGCTTGAGGTTGAGGTAGCGGTCGAGGTCGGCCACGGGCCAGAAATTGACGAGGTGGACGGCCTCGTTGCGCGAGCCGATGCGGTCAATGCGTCCGAAGCGCTGGATGATGCGGACGGGGTTCCAGTGGATGTCGTAGTTTACGAGGAAGTCGCAGTCCTGGAGGTTCTGGCCCTCGGAGATGCAGTCGGTGGCGATGAGGAGGTCAATTTCGGCGCGCTGTTCGGGGAAACGGGCGGCCTGGTCGGCGCGGCGTTTGGAGCGCGGGGAGAAGTTGGTCAGGATGTCGTCGTAGTCGGTGCGGCCGAGGGAGGCGGCGTTGCCGCCGTCGCCGCAGACGAGGCCGGTGTGAATGTTCAGCTCCTGGCGCGCCCAGGAATCGAGGTTCTCGTAAAGGTAGCGGGCCGTGTCGGCAAAGGCGGTGAAGACGAGGACCTTGCGGTTGGGCCGGCCGTCGCGGTCGGTGGTGGGTTTCTGGACTTTGTCGGCGATGAGTTTTTTCAGCTCGGCGAGTTTGCCGTCGCTCACCGGGGTAACTCGGCGGGTGTGGTCAAGGAGGTCTTGGAGCTGGGCGCGGTCTTGGTGGACGGCCTGGAGCCATTCGGGGAGCTTGAGGTGGGCGAGGTGGATACGGCGGCGTCCGCCGATGGTGAAGTCCTCGTCGTCAAAGTCGGGATCCTCGAACTGGTCGGGCGTGAGAGCGTCGTAATCAAGCTCCGGATTGGCTTCCTGATGTTGCTCGAAGGCGGCGATGCGCTGTTCGAGGGCGTCAATTTTGGCGATGGTGCGCTCGAGGGTGAGGCGGAAGGAGTCCAAGGAGCTTTCGAGGCGCTTGAGGAAGTTGACCTTCATCATGGCGATGAGGATGCGCTCGCGGCCTTCCTGGGTGAACCCGCCGTGGATTTTGTCCTGGTAGGCGGCGCGGACGCGCTCGGGCAGGTCGTCGCGGAGGAAGCTGGTGGGGTGGTAGAGCGCGAGGCGGAGGGCGCTGATCTTCCCGTCGAGCTTTTCGAAGGAGAGGAAACGTTGCGCGAGGTCAATGGGCGGATGCACCGCGCGCGGCGGCGGGCGGTGGGGGAAGCCGCCCAGCTCCTTCATTTCCGCGGCGTAGTAGTTGGCGATCTGGCGGCGCGAGCGGGCGATGCTGAGGCCGTCGAGGAGCTTGAAGAAATCCCCGCCGATGGCGGCGATGAGATCGCGGGTCTTGCGCTGGCCGGGCGGTTTTTTGGCCCAGTGGGTGAAGTGGGTCTGGGCGTTGCGGGTGGTGTCGCGGACGGAGGGGATGTTGAGGGATTGGGCGAAGGCGGCGTCGGCCTGGTGGTCGCGGGCCACGTCGCCGCCGGCGATGAAGGAGAACTGGTTGCGGAGGTCGGCGAGCTGGTTGTTGACGGGGGTGGCGGAGAGCAGGAGGACCTTGGTGCGGACGCCGGCGGCGATGATGTCGTCCATGAGGCGCTGGTAGCGGCTGCGGCGCGCGGGCTGGCCGGGGCGCTGGGTGGCCTGCTTGTTGTTGCGGAAGTTGTGGGACTCATCAATGACGACGAGGTCGTAGGCGCCCCAGTTCAGGGAGGCGAGGTCGAGGCCGTTGACCTCGCCGGAGTCGCGCGAGAGGTCGGTGTGGTGGAGGACGTCGAAGCGGAAGCGGTCGTCGGCGAAGGGGTTGAGCGAGCTGGGCTGGCGGTAGATGGTCCAGTTGCGCGTGAGTTTTTTGGGGCAGAGGACCAGGACGCGCTCGTTGCGCAGCTCGAAGTATTTGATGACGGCGAGGGCGGTGTAGGTTTTGCCGAGGCCGACCGAGTCGGCGAGGATGCAGCCGTTGTAGTTGAGGATTTTGTTGATGGCGGCCTTGGCGCCGTCTTTTTGGAAACTGAACAGCGCTTTCCAGACGCGGGTGTCGGGCAGGGCAACGCGGCGGAGGTTTTCATCCAGGTCGCGCGCGCCGTCGAGAAAGTCGCGGAAGAGATGGAAGAGGGTGAGGTAGTAGATGAACTGCGGGGATTGGTTGGCGTGCAGTTTGTCGAGGCGGCGGAGGACCTCGTCCTTCACGTCGGCGACGAGGCTGGAGTCGCTCCACAGTTCGTCGAACCAGGTTTTGAGGTCGCGGCGGTCGCGGGCGCTGTCCACGACGAGGTTGAGTTCGAGGTTGGCGCCGGAGCCGAGGCCGAGGCCGGCGACGGTGAAGTTGGAGCTGCCGAGCAGGGCCTCTTCCACCGGGCCGTTGGCGATGTGGTAGAGCTTGCCGTGGAGGAGGCGGCCGTGGCGGACGGAGCGGATGTCCACCTTGCGGCGAATCCAGTCGGCGCATTCGCGGGCGATGCGTTTTTGCGCGAGGCGGCGGGCGAGGGCGAGGCCGCTTTCGTCGAGCAGGAAGGCCTTGCTGTCGGCGCCTTCGGGGTCGAGCGCGCTCAGGAAGCGCGGCTCGCCGAAGAGAAAATCGAGGTGTTCGATGCCGTCGAGCGAGGATTTGAGGGCGTCGTAGGCGTAGAGGGTGAAGTAGGCGGAAACAAAGGACAGCCGCGCGCCGGGGCGGATGGTTTGGGCGAGGAAGTCGCCGGCGCGGCCGTGGCGGTGGTTGTCGCGGATGCCGGTGGGGGGCGGGGCCGGGGTCATGGGTGTTTTTGGCAACGGGTCCGGAATGGATGCTCCAGTCGGGCTGGACGCCAGATGCCACAAAACCGGCGGCAGCGCCAAGCACGGATTGGGAATGGCGCGTTTTTCCGGTAACGGCTACGGTCGGGAAAACCGGCTGCCCACGCCATGAAAACCAAGTCTGAAATCGTCGCCAACTGGCTTCCCCGTTACACCGGCACGCCGCTCAAGGAGTTTGGGCGGCACGTGCTGCTGGTGAACTTCAACGACTACGTCCACCGCTTCGCCCGCTGGCATGGCGTGCCGGTGCGCGGTCAGGACCGGCCCATGCCCAACGCCACCGCCAACGGGATCACCATCATCAACTTCGGCATGGGCAGCGCCAGCGCGGCCACCATCATGGACCTGCTCGGGGCCATCAAACCCAAGGCGGTCCTGTTCCTGGGCAAATGTGGCGGGCTGAAACACGTCGCCAAACTCGGCAGCCTGGTGTTGCCCATCGCGGCCATTCGCGGCGAGGGCGCGTCCAACGACTTTTTTCCGCCCGAAGTGCCCGCCCTGCCGGCGTTCAGCCTGCAAAAGGCCATCTCGACCACCATCCGCGACCACGGGCGGGATTACTGGACCGGCACGGTTTACACCACCAACCGCCGCGTGTGGGAGCACGACGAAGCCTTCAAGAAATACCTCCGCCGCCTCCGCTGTCTGGGCATTGACATGGAAACGGCCACCATCTTCATCACCGGGTTCGCCAACGAAATTCCGACCGGCGCGCTGTTACTGGTCTCGGACGAACCGATGACGCCCGAGGGGGTGAAAACGGCGGCCAGTGACCGCAAGGTGACCAGCCAGTTCCTCGACATGCATCTGCGCATCGGGATTGACTCGCTGGGGCAGCTCATCAATCGCGGCCTGACGGTAAAACACCTCAAGTTCTGAGCCGCCCCGCCGGCCCGAGAACGAGGGCCGATGGCCGAATGGCCCGCCCGGCGGTGCGAGATTGCCAAGCCGCCGCCCATGCGCGAACCTGTGGGCACCATGGAAGTCTATTTTGACAGTCTCACCTCGCCGAATGTGCGGCTGGACCGTCTGGCGGAGGAAATCGAGGCCCTCGCGGAGGACGCCGAGGCGGTGCTGCGCCACAGCGGCGACCTGCCGCCGGCGGAACGGGAGCGCCTGGCCGAGCGCCTGGCCCGCCTGCGCACCACCGCTGGCGCCATCAAGCAGCAGGCCCTGCGCGGGCTGCGGGCCACCGACCGGGTTATTCGCGCTCATCCCTACGAGGCGATGGGCGTGGCGCTGCTCGCGGGCCTGGTCGCGGGCCTGCTGCTGGGCCGCCCCGCTGCGCGCGCGGGAGCGAATTCTTGAATCCCCTCCGCGCCTGCCCTTAACTCGCCGCGTGCCTACCCGGGTCATCGCCGTCGCGAACCAGAAGGGCGGCGTGGGGAAAACCACCACGGCCGTCAATCTGGCCGCCTGCCTCGCCGCCACCGGGCGCGAGGTGCTGCTGTTTGACCTCGACCCCCAAGCCAACGCCACCAGCGGGGTCGGCCTGGAAAAGCTCGAGGGGGGCAGCGCCTACCACGCCCTGCTGGGCGACGGCCACCTGCCGGACAAGATCAAGCCCACCGCTTTTCCGCGTCTCTCCGCGATTCCCAGCGAGGTGGACCTGTGCGGGGTGGACGTGGAGCTGGCCCGCCTGGACAACCATCTCCGCCGCGCCCGGATGGCCCTCGAGCCGGTGCTGGCCACGGGCCGGTTCGACGTCGTCATCATTGATTGCCCGCCGTCGCTGGGCATCCTCACGTTGAACGCCTTCGCTGCCGCCGAGGGGCTGCTGGTGCCGTTGCAGTGCGAGTATTATTCGCTCGAGGGCATCTCGATGATTCAGCGGCTCGTCCGGCAGATTCGCGAGGCGGGCGTGAACCCCACGCTCGAAATTTTTGGCGTGCTGCTTACCATGTTCGACGGCCGCACCAAGCTGGCCCAGCAGGTGGTGGGCGAGGTGCGGCAGCACTTCGGCCCGACCGTTTTTGAAACGGTGATCCCCCGCAGCACGCGCCTGGCCGAGGCGCCCAGCTTCGGCAAGCCCATCATTCACTACGACAAATACAGCGCCGGGGCTGCCGCCTACGAGGTGCTTGCGCAGGAGGTGCTGGCCCGCCTCACGCCTGCCTTGCCCGCGCCGCCCGCCGCCACCCCGAACCCCGCCTGAACCATGCCCCGCGCCGCCGCCGAAATGCTCGTGGAGGAAGTCACAATGGAGCTGCCGGATGTGAAGCTGATCCGGTTGAAGTGGCCCGAAGGCTACGCGCCGGAGTTCCAGACCGGCCAGTTCATCACCCTGAACTGGCCCGACACGCCGAGCTACAAGCGCGCCTACTCGATCTGCTCCTGCGCCCTGGACCACGGGTATTTCGAAATCGCCGTCAAACGCGAGGGCAAGATGGGCACGCGCCTGGTGGACTGGGCCAAGGCCGGCGACCGCCTCCAGGTGCTGCCGCCCGCCGGAAAATTCCTGCCCGCGCTCGAACCCGGCAAACACCTCATCTGCCTTGCTGGCGGCTCGGGGGTGACGCCCTTCCGCGCCTTCGCGCGCGAGGCCACCCGCCGCCAGCTCGACACGCGCCTCACCATCCTTTACAGCGTGCGCACCCCGGGGGACATCATCTTTAAGAACGAGTTTCTCCGTCTCGAGGACGAGAATCCGCACGTCCGCTTCCAGGTCACCTGCACGCGCCTCGCGCCGGCGGACCCCTGGCCGGGGCGGCGCGGACGCATTGACGCCGCGTGGATCCAGAGCCATGTCGCGGACCTGAAGAGCACCGTGTTTTATGCCTGCGGGCCCACGGCCTTTGTGGAAACCGTCGAGCAAATGGTGGTGCATGACCTGGGTGCATCCAAGAATCAGATGAAAACTGAGAAATGGGGATGAGCGCGAATCGGGCCACGAATGAAACCTGCGCCAGCCCACGCCTCCGCCTCCGGCAAGGCTGGCCGTTCCGCCCTTTGATTTATGCTGAAACGAACTCCGCTCTTTGAACGGCACCAACGGCTCGGCGGCCGGCTCGTCGAGTTCGGCGGTTGGGAAATGCCCGTCCAATACACCAGCATCACTGCCGAGCATCTCGCCGTCCGCCGCGCGGCGGGCCTGTTCGACATCGCGCACATGGGCGAAGTTTTCGTGCGCGGCCCCGCCGCCGGGGATTTCCTCAACGCCACACTCACCAACGACACGCGCAAGCTCGCCCCCGGCCAGGGCCAATACACCCTGATGTGCAACGAACGCGGCGGCGTGGTGGACGATCTCTACTGCTACCGCCTCGGTGCCGAGGAATACCTGCTCATCATCAACGCCTCGCGCATTGCCGATGATGTCGCCTGGCTGGAAAAACAGCTCGCCGCCTTCCCGCGCCGGACGGAACTCACGTTGCGCGACGCCTCCGAGGAACTGGGGGCCGTGGCGGCGCAAGGACCCGCCGTGCGCGGTTTGATGGACCGCTGCTTTACCGGCGGCCAGCCCTCTGCGCTCAAGAAAAACGAAATCGCGGCGTTCCAATTTGCAGGCACGCCGGTCTGGATCGGCTGCACGGGCTACACGGGCGAGGACGGCTTTGAAGTCGTGGCCCCCGCCGAGAGTCTGGGCGCGATCTGGGACGCGCTGCTGGCCGCCGGCTGCCAGCCGTGTGGTCTGGGCGCGCGCGACACGCTCCGCACCGAGGCGTGTTACCCGCTCTACGGCCACGAACTCGACGAGCACACCACCCCGCTCGAGGCGGGTCTGGGCTTCTTCGTGGCGCTCGACAAGGGCGAATTCACGGGACGCGCGGTGCTCGCCGCGCAAAAGGCCAATGGCGTCAGCAAACGCTGCGTGGCGTTCAAGATGACCGACAAATCCGCGCCGCCCCGCCCGCATTACGCGATCTTCCACGCGGGGCAGAAGGTCGGCGAGGTGACGAGCGGCACGCAAAGCCCGTCGTTGAACATCGGCATCGGCCTCGGGTATGTGCCGACCGCGCTGGCCAAGCCGGACACACGGTTGGACATCGAAATCCGCGGCAAACGGTGTCCCGCTGTCGTGGTGCCCAAACCCATTTACCGCCGGCCCGGCGCCTGAGCCGGTGGTTCGCCGCCCACCGCCCCGCGCCGGAAATCGAATTGTGCGCCCGCACCGCTCCGACTACCAACGGCCCGCCATGCGACCCCAACCCGCCGTAACGGTCCGTTTGCCTGGCCGCGTTCTCACCGCGCTGGTGCTGGTTGGCTGGGGGGCCGGTCTTGCCCCGGTTTCCGGCAATGGCATGCGGCTGGCCAGCCAGGACGCCTTCGCCAGCGCGCGGGGCGAGGCGTTCGTGGCCACGGCCGACACCCCCGCCGCCGTGCATTACAACCCGGCCGGACTGCTGCGCGTGGACGGAGCGCAGCTTCGCTCGGGCATTTACACGGTGGACTACAAGGTGCGTTACACCGCCCCGGACGGCGCGCCCAATGCCGGCTCTGAGTATGACACGCGGGATGATTTCGCCGTCGCGCCCCAGTTGTTTTACAGCCAGCAACATTCCTCGGAACGATGGGCAGTCGGCGTCGGCGTCTATGCGCCCTACGGGGCCGGGCTTGAATGGCCGGAAGACACCGGCTTCCGGTC
>JBKBTZ010000051.1:0-22494 GCA_046290825.1 Limisphaerales bacterium | reverse complement strand
CAAGTTGGCCGTTCCACCCATACCGACGACATGTTTCCCGCTTACACCCCCTTGCAAAATACTGAGATGCGCCCGAATCCGGTGGGCGCCAGCGCGGTTCAAATAAATTGCAGCCGTCTGATTACTCGCCATCCCCTCACCCGGCCTCGGGCCACCCTCCCCCATCGGATGGGGGGAGGGAAAGAGAGAGGGGTTTCTGCCGCCTTGATGGCTACAGTATTTGGGAAACTGCGCTATATCGCCCCCGCTTCGGGCGGCCATTCCAGGCGGACGCCCTCGTCGCGCAGCCGCTGCTGGAATTCAGCCAGCAGGCCCGGTTTGGCCCGCACCTCCCGCGGGACCTTTTTCCCCTGCACACAGAACGCCGCCAACGCCCCGGCCGCTTCGCCGATGTTCCATTCGATGGGGTGCAGGCGGTAGGCGCCGTTCGTGAGATGGGTGACGCCGAGGTTTTTGCAGGCGGGCAGCAGATTTTCCACCCGCTTCGGCAACAGCGCGCCCAGCGGAATCTGAAACGGCAGCGTGCTGCCAAACTTGGCCGTGTCGCCGCGCGTGGTGATGTGCAGGTCCATCCAGTAGCTGCCGATGCCCACGGAATCGGGGAAGGGCGTCGCGCGCACCGTTTCCTTGCTCAGGCCGGTTTCGGCCATGCGGGCCTCGGTGGTGATGTGCTGCTCCAGCACGGTGAATTCGGCCTGAATGCGCCGCCCCTCGCGGATGTAGGGATACTTCGCCAGACCGTCCTCCGTGCCCACAATGTCGGGGCGCAGGCGCAGCCCCTTCCAGCCTGTGCCGCCGTCCGGGCGGGGCATCTCGGTCTGGAGCCAGTAAAGCAGCGAGAGGCTCAACTGTTTGCCGGCTTCGAGGTGACGGCGAATTTCGCGCTCGCTCGTCTCCGCAATCAGGCCAAAGGAGTAGTCGTTCTGCGGCCAGTTCACGATGGTGATGTCGCCCCGGTAAAAGCCCGGCGTGAAGAGGTCGCGGTCGGCGATGCGGCGGTAGGTCCAGAAACTGCGCCGCGCCACCGGATCGAAGCTGTGCTTGCGCGTGTCCGGCGTGTCGAATGAGAGCAGCGGGTAACGCTCGCCGTTGCGATAGGTGAGCTGGAAATCGCGCCAGAAAGCGTAATCCCGCGGCCGGTCAATCGTGTGATCCTCGCCTTCCAGGTAATCCATCGCAAAACACCAGGTGAAGCCCTGGACGTTGTCGCGCTCGGGTTGTTCCTTGGCGTGCGGTTCACCGGTCTGCGCCTTGGACTCCGCGCCAAAGACGTATTCGGTCTTCGTCAGCGGTAACAGGTCGCCCTGCTCGGTGGCATCGGCGAAGAACGGCGCGCGCAGCACCAGTTGGTGACCGGTGACATCGCTGCGCACCCGGACCGCGAGCACCCGGTCGCCCTGGGTTTCCGCAGCGGTGGCGCGGTGATGCAGAAGGATGCGCACCCGGCCATTGCCCAGATACGGCGCGAGCATCTCGTGGAGGACGGCCAGTCCGACGCGCGGTTCATGGCCAATGCGCGAAACCCAGCAGTTGCCGGGGTTGAGTTGCCCGGTTGCCCGCGCCTTTTCCGTCAACGGATAATGACGGCGATAGTAATCGCGAATGCCCGTCCGCAAGGCTTGGTAACTCCGCGTGCCGCCGAATGTTTCGATCCAACGGTTTTCATCCGGAGGAACAGCCTGTTGCGTCAACTGACCACCAATCCAGTCCGTCTCCTCGGTCACGATCACCGAAAGCCCGTTCCGCGCCGCCGCCAGGGCCGCTGCGCACCCACCCAATCCCCCGCCAATGACGACCAAGTCGGCGGCCATCTCGGCGACGCGGCGGGGTGGCCGCGCGCCGCGCGGCTGGGATGCGGATCCGGCAGCGTTCACGGCAGTGCCCGCGCCCAGCACGGGGGCAGCGAGGGCGAGGGTTTTGAGAAAATCGCGACGGAGGAGTGGTTGGTTGGGCATGGTGAATGTGGGTGGGTGGGCCGTGGCAAATCATTGAACTGGGAAACCGGGTTCTGGGTTGGCAGGCGGTAATGACTTGATCCGTCCGATCGGACGGATCCGACGGATCCGACGGATCACGGATGCAGATGACCGGCCAACACCCCGCCCCGCCCCGCTCACGCCTTCCCCATGGCGCGCAGGGCGTCGAGCGAACGCTGCACGGCCACCATCGGCTGGCGGCTGGACTCGTGCTCGACCACATACCACTGGGTGCCGGAGATGGTCTCGCACAGCTCGAAAACGCCGGCCCAGTTCACCTTGTCCTCGCCAATGACGGCCTCGGGGCCGCCGCCATTCGCCTTGAGATGGATGCTGAGGCCGCGCCCCGGGTAACGCCGCAACACCTCGACGGGGTCGGCGCCGCCGGCGAGGCAATTGCTGGTGTCCAGTTGCATAACCACGTCGGGCCGGGTGTTGCGGAAAAAGATGTCCCACGCCGGCTCGCCTTCGACGGGGTGGAAATCGTGTGAGTGGGCATGATAGCCGGTCAACATGCCGAGCGGTTTCAGCGCCTCGGCCACCGCGTTCAGGCGCTCCGCGCGGGCCAGCCATTCCGCCCGGGTCTTGCCGGTCATGTAGGGCACGATGAGAAACTTGTTCCCCAGCGTCCGGTTGAACTCGATGGTTTCGTTGAGCTTGTCCGGCAGGAGGCTTTCGTAGGAGGTGTGCGTGCCGCAGGCCACCAGCCCGGCGTCGTCCAGCATCTTGCGGATGTCCGAAGCGGAATAATTCCAGTAACCCGCAAACTCGACACCGGCGTAGCCCATTTTGCCGACGGCGGCGATGGTGCCGGGAAAATCCGCCTTGCACTCGTTGCGCAGCGAATACAGTTGCAGGCCGACGGGAATCTTCTTTTGCGCTTTCATGTTGGACGAGGCGCAACCGGCGAGCGCAAGGCTGCCGACACCCAGCGCGGTGCGGGCCAGGAACTCACGGCGGTTGAGGGAAGGGATGTGCTGGCTCATAAATCGGGTGTCTCAAACGTGACGCCGCGCGTAGGGCAGCTTCCACGGAGCGCGATAAGGTTCGCCCACGAGCGCGTCCGCCTCCGCGTCGCCCACGACCTTTTCGATCGCCGCGTCCCAGACGATCTTGCGGCCCGTTCGATAGGCGATGTTGCCCAGGTGGGCCAGGTTCGAGACGTGGTGGGCGGGTTCCAAGTTCAGCACCGGCTGCTGACGCGACTTCACGCAGTCGAGAAAGTTGCGGACATGGGCCAAGTGCGGATTGCCGCTGCCGGGCTTTTTCTCCGGGTCGAGCGACTCCTTCTTGCGCTCAGGGATGATTTCGTAGCCCTGGTCGTTGAGGATGATGGTGCCCTCGGTCCCGGTCCATTGGATACCCCACGCGCGTCCGTTGAGGCCGTTGTTCAGGCCGGCGCGATGTTCCCAGAGCATTTGATAGGTCGGGAATTCATAGACTGTCACCTGCGAATCGGGCGTCTCGGAGTCGTCATCGAACACGAACTTGCCGCCGACGGAGGAAACGGACTTCGGCGCGTCCAAGCCCATGCCCATCTGCGCGATGTTGATGAGGTGAACGCCCCAGTCGGTCATCAGGCCGCCGGCGTAGTCCCAGAACCAGCGGAAATTGAAGTGGAAGCGGTTCGGGTTGAAAGGCCGCGAGGGCGCGGGGCCGAGCCACATATCGTAGTCAATGCCGGCGGGCGTGGGGCCGTCCGGCTTCTTGCCGACGGTGGGCAGCCAGTCGAGATAGGCCCATGCGCGGCAGATGCTGACCTTGCCCAGCTTGCCGGCTTTGATGAGGTCGGTCGCCTCCAGGATGTGTTTGCTGCTGCGCCACTGCGACCCCATCTGCACCACGCGGTTGTGGCGACGGGCGGCTTCCAACATGGCGCGGCCCTCGTCAATGGTGCGGCCCAGCGGCTTCTCCACATACACGTCCAGTCCGGCCTGACAGGCGAGCACAGTGGGCAGCGCGTGCCAATGATCGGGCGTGGCGATCATCACGGCGTCCAAATCTTTTCGCTCCAAAACGCGGCGGAAATCCTTGGTCGTCTCCGGCTCCTTCCGGCCGGCCTTCTGGCAGATTTCGAGGCCTTTCTTGATCCGGGCGTCGTCCAGGTCGCAGATCACGAGACACTCGACATCGCCCTGCGAAACAAAGTCGGTGAGATTGACCTGGCCCATGCCGCCGCAGCCAATGACGCCCAGGCGAATCTTGCTGGACGGCGCAGCCTCGTTGGCGCGCACGGCGCGGACGAAGGGAAAAGCTCCAGCGGCAAGCACGCCCCCGACAAGGGCGGATTGGGAGAGGAATTTCCGGCGGGTGACGGTGGACATAAGTCAGGAAATTAAGACTGGCAAAACCGGCGCAGCAACGGGAAGCGGTCCGACGCCGAATTACCGCGGCACGGTCTCCGAGAGGCGACGCCAGTCCGGGTCGTTGGGGTATGAGCTGAACGGCATGGCATTGGCAATATTCGGTCCGCGCCAGCGCCAGAATTCGACGTGACCGTCACCAAAGGAGATGGCCGCCCCCCCTTGATGACGGGTGGATGCGGGCACGTTCCAGAAACCTTGGCTGCCGAAACTCCGGGGCCAGATGCCCAATGCGTTGTTGTCAATGCTCTCCTCCTTCTCGTCGAGGAATACAGAGGCTTGGGAAGGAGATGGGTCGGTCATGGCGGAGGTCTTGTTGACCCGGGGCACAGCATCCGGAACACCAGCCGCTGTCTCGTTGGCCCAATTTACCCCGGTGCTCATCGCATAGCTGCGGCTGCGGGGCGGGCGATTGAGGCCGGCCATCACCACAGAGCGGTCGGCGGGACACTTGTAAATGGCCACGGATTCATTGTAGGGGAAAAGTTTGCCGAAGCGAATTGCATGATTGGTCGGGTCAAGCTGGGCATTGCCCGTCCACGAACCCAGTCCGAGGGCGCTGCCGGAAGTCACCCACGCCTGGCTGCCGCAATCCGTGCCGCGCGTCCAGTTGTTGACCAGTTCTTCGTTGTTGTCCCCGGAATACATGATCCACGCGAGCGTGAGCTGCTTGAGGTTGTTGAGGCATGAGGTGGTGAACGCCTTCTGCTTCGCCTTCGACAGCGCGGGCAACAGCATGGCGGCCAGAATGGCGATGATGGCGATGACGACGAGCAGCTCGATGAGCGTGAACGCGCGGCGAAAACACCGCGGACAGGAATGGGACAAGGGCTTCATGGACGAGGTTGGTTGGCACGGAAAAGATTCCACAGACGGAAACGGGGCAAAGGGCAAAGTTGTAGCGGTTCTTGCAGTTTTGTAACGAATCACGATTTACAGGTCGTTGCGACTGCGCACGGCCGTCGCGCGGCCGTCCAGGTAGAGCCGGTTCCAGAGCGACGAGCCATGCACCGGCCGGGGCGGCAGGCCGTAGCTCGGTCCCAGCCAGGAAACCACGGTTTGATCCAGGTCCATGGACATCCACGCGCCGGACGGGTTGCGAATGGCGGCCAGCTTCGAGGGGGCCACAGCCTGCGCGATGGGCGCGGCGGCGGAATCCCAGCGGCCAAAGGGGTAGGCCAGCACATCGCCCACGCCGTTGGTGATGAACTGGTTGATGACGTAGCTGTAAATGTTGGTGCCCTGCGTGGCCCGGGTAAAGGCGGTGCAAACAGCAACTTCGCCGGTGGTATAGACGCCGGTGTTCGCGGCGGGAACCGGAAGGGAGAGGTAGGGGGCGAGATAACCCAGCAGTTCCACCGGTCCCGGCTCGATGCCCGCGCCAATCCGCCGGCTGGTGATGTAAAAGCGCTTGCTAATGACCAGACCACACGGGCCGGGAAGAATGTCGTTGCTGTCGCTCAGATACATCTGAGTCGCCAGGCCGATCTGCTTGAGGTTGCTGAGGCAGTTGATCTGGGTGGCCTTGGCCTTGGCCTTGGCCAGCGCGGGCAGCAGCATGGCCGCCAGGATGGCAATGATGGCAATGACCACGAGCAACTCAATGAGCGTGAACGCGCTTCGATGGGAGGCAGCTTTCATGGTGAATCTTTCTGGCAGGCTTATACTGCCACAACTCCCGGTTTACCGCCTGAAATAATGTGCCTTTTCTTGCGGATTTGTAACGGGGCCGGTCCCGACCGGCCCGGGCGGGGCGGGCCGAATGACGCAAGTTCGCGCCCGCAAGCCAGCCGTTTCGTTCGCCCCGCGACTTTACCGCAAGGCCGGAGCAAGGCCCGAGTTAGAGCGGTGTGCGTTGCGAACGAACGCTCCAGTCGTAGAAGAGGTATTGCCGGGTGGCCGGACGCGGGCCGCCATGAACCGGTTCGGCGGGGACGTAGTTCTGGTAAGTGGCCGAGGTGATGCCCATCGAGACGAGCTGCTGCCGGTCGCAGTCCGTCATGGCCCAGACCTCCGACGGACGGCGGATGAGCAGTTGCTTCTTGGGCGCGGCGTAAGGGTTGTTCGGGCGGCCAAACGGGTAATAGACCAAGCCATCCACGCCCGCATTGGGATCGTTCGTCACGACACTCAGGGAGAAGTAGCTCACGGGCACATACAGTGGCGGATTGGGAGCCAGCGGCGGCAATTTGCGGAACGACGCCGGGCAGATGGCCACCGCCGCCGTGCGCACGATCAGCGGTTGCGGCGCGGGGTAGCCCAGATACGTGGCGATGTAGGCGGCCAGCGAGCCGTCGTAGCGGTTCGGGTCCGACGGGTTCCCGGTGCCGTCCCGGTAGGTGAAAAACATGCCCGTCCAGCATGGCCCGGGCAGCACGTCGTCATGGTCCATCGCATACATCGCGATGGCGGTGCCGATCTGCTTGAGGTTGCTGGTGCAGTTGACCTGCAACGCCTTCTGCTTCGCCTTGCCCAGCGCGGGCAGCAGCATGGCAGCGAGAATGGCGATGATGGCGATGACCACCAACAGTTCGATCAGGGTGAACGCGCGGCGGCGGAAGGCGGTTGGTTTCATGGCGCAGGGATAGGATTACTGGCGGGCACGATAGAAACGACGCGCCTCGTTCGTCGCCGCGCCGTCGGTGAATTCCACCGTGCCGCTTGTGTTGAAAAGATTGGTCACCAGGCTCCAGTTGGTCAACGCCGGGGCCGCATCCACCCACAGGTCTGCGTCCGGTTCGCCCGTGATGACGAGGTGCATCCGGCCATCGGGCAGGCGGGTGATGGACTGAAACTGCGGGCGTGTCCACGGATTGACGACCAGCAGGGCGTTGGAACTGACGATGCCGCCAAGGGCGTTGGAGACCGTCACGGAGTAGTTGCCGGCGTCATTGGTCTGCGCGTTCAAGCGCGTGTAGCTGGCGGTCGTCGCGCCACCGATGGGCACCCCGTTGAACCACCACTGAAACTCCGGCGCGGGCACGGCCGAAGCAGCAACGGTGAACGTCACATTGGAGCCGACCCGAACGGTGCGACCCGCCGGATGCGTTGTGATGACGGGCGGGAACTGGACCACCAGTTCCGCCTCACCGCTGGCCACCGCCCCGACCACATTGCTGACGACCACGGAATAAAATCCGGCATCCCCCGGTTGCGCGGCGGCACGGGTGTAAGCGGCGTTGGTGGCGGCGGCGAGGGGCGTGCCGTTGAAAAACCACTGATAACGCAACGGGGCGGTGCCGGTGGCCGTCACCGTGAACGTGGCGCTGCTGCCATTGGTCACGGTCAAATCCTGGGGGTCGGCGATGATTTCCGGCGCAACGAGCACGGTCAGCGTCGCCACGGCGCTGGTGACGGCCCCGGCTACGTTGCTGACGATGACGGAATAATCGCCCGCTTCGGTCGGCAGCACGTTGAGGAGGCTCAACGTGTCGCCGTTCGGACCGCCCAGCGGCGCGCCGTTGAAACGCCAGTGGTAAGCCAGCGGCGGCGTGCCGGTGGCCGTGACGCTGAACAGGGCGTTCTCGCCCGCAAGGACGGTCACCGGCTGCGGATTGGACACAATGACCGGCGGCGTGGGCGGCGGCAGGATTTGCAGCGCAAGCAGGCCGTTGTTGGAATTGAGGGCAAACACACGGTCGCCGCCGAAGTCCACCGCGCCGGTGGCGTTGCCGTTGAGGTTGTCCGTCGGGAAGTTGGTCTGCCCGATGAAGGCGGGCGCGCCGGACAGCGGCAGGTCGTAGAGCATGAGGGTGTTCGGGCTGGCGATGTTGACGCCGGCGAGCAGGCCCAGGTTGGTATTCACGCCGATGGCCGTGATGCCGTTGGCCACGACGGGGTTGGTGAAACTCTGAATCACCGACCCGGTGCCCGCGCCGGGATTGAACGCGACCTGCCGGAGCGCCTGGCTGTTGGCCTTTCCCCAGAAGGTGTTGCCCGCGCCAAATGCCAGGCCCAGGCCGGACATGCCCCCCACCCCGCCGCTCACAGCGATGGGCGTGGCGGTGAAGTTGGTGCCGTTGGTGGTGGTCAGCAGCGCAACATTCGTCCCGCTGCGGCTGCTGAGGAGAATCTGCGTGTTGGTGCCCCCGCCGCGCACGTCGAGGGTGTCGCCCCAGCGTTCGTTGGAGGACGGCACCGGATTGCCCGCGTAGGCGAGCGTCGGGTTCACGCCCGCGCCGTCACTGGCCCAGCGGTAAAGCCGGAAGTCAGAGGTGCCCGCGGAGGTGGTCAAGTTGCCGACATAAATGGCGCCATCATCCGCCACGCCGACCAGATTGACCGGGAAGGTGCCGCCGGAAATCACACCAGGACCGTTGCTCAACTGGCGAATCTCCGCGCCGTTGGTGGAGTTGAGCACCATGATGTTCGTGCCCGGAGAACGGCTGACGAGGATGAGGTTGCCGGTAGCCGGATTCCACGCCAGCCCGCGCTGGGTGTCATTGCTGGTGAGATACGGACGGCTGCCGGGGGCCAGGCTCCAGAGGGACTGCAACCGCCCGCTTTCGTCCGGCACCACCACCGTAAGGGTGGCCACCGCGCTGGTCACGCTGCCAAAACTGTTGGTTACGACCACGCGGTAATCGCCCGCGTCCCCGGCGGCTACGACGGGGATGGTGAACAAACTGTTGGTGGCGTTCACAATGTTCGTCCCATCCTTCCGCCACTGGTAGGCGAAGGGCGCGGCCCCGGACACCGACACGCTGAAGGACGCAAGGGTGCCGAGGAAATTGGTCCGGCTGGCCGGCTGTGTGACAATCTCGGGCGGCCCGATCAGGGACAGATTCAAATCGCGCGTGGCCACGCTGCCGACGGCCACGGTGACACTGTTGGACGCGGGAGCATAACCCGGGAACGTGGCCGCCACGGTGTAGTTGCCCGGCGGCAGGTCCACGAACCCGTAGAACCCGGTGGCGTCGTTGGTCTGCACCCGGCTAACCGGGCCGGCCAGCGTGACCACCGCGCCATCGAGGGCGTTGGTGATGTTCCCGCTGTAAATCGTTCCCTTGAGATGGCCGAGCGTGGGCGTGGCTTTCCACGGCATCACGGGAATGGTGGCCGGCTGCGCGTAAATGGCAGGAGTAATCGGGTCATAAACCGAAGGCCCCAGCAGCGCGTTGATGAAGGTGGAACGCGAAACGCCGTCCTTGTTGGTCACCCGATACGAGTAGCCAACGTGGCCGCGGGTGAAATTGCCGCCGGGCGACGGGTTCCGCGTATGCCGCATCTGCACGATGGCGTTGCTGACGGAGTTCAGGTAGATGCCCGGCCCGATCAGGGCGTGGCGGTTGTATTGATGGTCGCGCGTGAAGTTGCACCAGTTGGTCCACGCCGTCGTGTAGGCGCCCGCCTGATCGAAGTAGGCCATCGGAATGTTCAGGTCCAGGATCCCCTCTTCCATCCAGCCGCGCCAATCCTGCAGGACGTTGTTCCACGCCGCCGAGGAGGAATACCACGAAGCCAGGCTGGTCGGCCCCGGCGACCAGGTAATGGTGTCGGCGGAAATCTTGACCTGCGGTTTGAGGGCGATGGCGTTCAGATAAACCTTGCGCACCAGAGCGGTGACCTGATCCCGGCGGAACTGTTTCCACGCCGCGTCCGTGGTGGCTGGTTTGCCGGTGCGGCCGTAAAGTTGGTTGAAGCGCGCCACGCTGACCGGGTTGTAGCCCACGCTCGAACCGGAGTAGCGGACGTAGTCGAAGTTGAATCCGTCCACGTTGTAATTCGCGATGATGTCCATCGCCACGTTGAAGGTGTGCCGCTGCACGTCCGGGTGACCGGGGTCAAAGGTCCACTCGTTGTCTATGAGCTTGTTCCCGTTGAAATCCTCCAGCAGCCAGTCCGGGTGGAGAAGATAGGGATGGTTCGTGGCCGTGGGCGGGTTGGTGCCCTGCCAGATGTGATAGGTGACGATCCATGCATGGACTTCGATCTTCGGCCCGAAGTTGGTGTTGTGGCACTTGGCGATGAGGTCGGCGAGGGGGTTGAAGCTGGCGGGACTGACGCTCGGATTCTTCGGCTCGAAGTTGCTGTTGTAGAAGGCGTCGCCCCGCCGCCGCACCTGCGGGATGACCAGGTTGAAATTCCCGCGCCGGAGGTCGTTGGTCAGCGTGTTGACCTCGGTGGCCGTGCGGAAGCCCGTGCCCCAGGCATCCACCCAGAGACCGCGATACTCGTTGGTCTGGGCGCTGGCGGGTGCCGTTGTCGCGAAAAGCGCGGCAGCGGCGAACAGCACGGCAAGGGGGGGCTGGCGGGACAACATAGGGGGAATTCGACTCGAAGATTAAAACGATTCACATAATGTGGCCGCTGCCCGTTCACCCACCCTCCCCTCACCCGGCCTCTGGCCACCCTCTCCCCATCCGATGGGGAGAGGGACGGGGTGAGGGGCTGCGGTCGCCATTATGGCTGGATTATTCATGAAAACAGAATAGCAGCGGGAATTTAGCAGCAGAACCGCGGGGGCTCAAACGGCGGCTGAAGGAAGCCCCGGCTCGCAGCCGGTCGGACATTTCCCTGATTCGCAAAGCCGGTTGGAAACCGGCGCTCCAGCCGCTCCTCCGCAGGGAAACGCCGCGGCCTGACGACCGCGGCGTTTCCTGCTTACAGGAGAGGCCAGAATCGCCTTACCGCTTCACACGGAAGAACACTTCCTTGGCCGCGGTGTTGGTGTGCGGGCTGGTGGCTGCCGGGAGGTCGGTCCAGACGCCCGAGGCCAGATTGGTGCTGGCCTGGAGGGTGCCGGGGCCGGTCCACGTCACAATGCCGCCTGCCGGGGTCGGGTCAATCGTCAGGCGCGGCGCATAGGCGAGGGCGATCAGACCGTTGTTGGAATTGAGCGCAAAGATGCGCCCACCGTTGACGTCGAAGGCCACGGAGCCGGTGCCGTTGCCATTCGCGTTGTTCGAGCCAAACAGTTCGCGGTCCAACTGGACAGCATTCGGCGGGCCTTGCGAGACATCCCAGATGGAAAGATTCCGGGGAATCTGACCAAATGCCACCGCCGCCACATATCCATTCACATTGTCCACTCCGATGGGGGCCTCACTGCCGGTCAGTGTGTCATAGGTTTCGATCACACTGCCGGTGCCGGCCGCGGCATCGTAAGCCACCTTGCGCAACCGGAAGTTGGAAGACTTGGCCCAGAAAGTGTTTCCATTTCCGTAGGCCAGTCCCAGCCCGGCAAAACCACCGGTCACAGCGTCATCCGGTAAATTGGTCACCGAGATCAAGGTGGGGGTGAAGTTGAAACCATCTGCGGTCGTGAACAGCACCACGTTGCTGCCCGTGCGCTGGGCGCACAGGATTTCCGTGTTCACTCCCGCGCCTCGCACCGAGATGGTGTCCCCCAAGCGCGTGACGCCCGGGTTGCCCAAGTAGGCTTGCGACGGGAAAGCGAGAGGATCGGCATTCTGGTAGCGGTAGAGGGCAAAATTGTCCGAACCGCTGATGATGAGATTGGCGACATAAACTGCGCCATCGTCCGCCACTCCCACGGTGTTGATCGGGAAGATGCCCGGCAAACCGGTCGGCGGGTTGAAAACGGAGACATCAAGGACCCCAACCTCAGCCCCCGTGTCCGCATCCAGCAAGGCGACCAAGTTGGACGGCGTGCGGCTGACTACCACCACGACATTGGAAACCGGGTCGTAAGCCATGCCGCGCTGCGTGTCCCCCGTGGTCAGGTAAGGCCGACTGCCTGCGCCCAGGGTCCATAGGTTGGAGGCAAAGTTCGAGAAGTTGCCTGGCAACACCGATAGACCCAAGAATCCGCTGGTCACCACTCCAAACGGACTGGTGACGACCAAGCTGTAAAAGCCCGCGTCGGCAAGCTGCACAGCCGGAATGGCATAGGTATTCGTGGTCGCGCCCAAGATGGGCGTATTCGTATTGAAATACCATTGGTAGGACAGCGGGGGGCTGCCGCTGGCCGTTGCGGAAAAAGTCACCACAGTTCCTTCGATGTAAGTTCCGCCGCCAGATATCGTATCTATTGTCGGAGGCAGGTTGGTCGGAGGCGGGTTCGTGATGATACCAGTCAGTGCCACAAACAGCACGCCGTTGTTTGGCTCGCTGAACACGAAGTGATCTTTCTGCGCGTCCACCAGTCCGAGCAGGTTGCCATTGGCGGCGTAGGGCTGGGGCAACGGTAAATTTAAGACAACAACTGCGTTCGAGGGGCCGGTTAATTGGAGCACTTTCCCGTGATGCAGAATGGAGTTGGTCGTGGTGCCGTTCTGGGCGCAAACCGTAGCAATCATTTGGACGCCATTGACCTCATAGTATTTGAGTCCGCTGTTGGCGGACTGGTCCATGTTGAAGCTGTTGGTAACGATTGCCGTCATCGTTGTCGGGTCATACACCATCCGGCGCACGGTCGTGACGCCATTCTGTTTCAAATAGACGACGTTGTTGGTGCCCTCGAAAGCCACGCCGCCGCCGCAGGGGTTCAGGGAAGCACTGCTGCCCGGAATCGTGATGGTGAAATTGGTAAAGGTGGTGGCAGTGGCGTCGGTCGGACGAAATACTACGATGTTGGTCGTGATGTTGGCACCGGAACCATTACCCACGACAACGATTTCGGTGCTTTCTCCGCTGCCCCGCAGATCCATGTAATCGCCGACGCGCCACTGGAAAGACGTGCCCGCGCCCGAGTCATAAACCACAATCGGCGGCGCGGTGAAGTCGGTGTCCGATTCCCAGCGGTAGATCACAAAACGGGAAGCCGGTCCACCGGAAAGATTGCAAGCATAGACTTTGCCATCGTCCGACACGCGGACCTGCGTCAGCGCCAACGTGCCTCCCAACGTGGTAATGGCAACAGGCGAACCGAGTTTGTTGTAACCGTTCGCGTAATCCAAAGTGGAGACATGATTCGAACCGCCGGCCGTGCTGGCATAGACCACATTCGTGGTCACCGGACTGATAGCAAAACCACGGACGTTGCTGCCCGCTGCGGGCAGGTCAGTGAAGGAGGCATTGGTGATTCCCCACAGCGTGGAAAATACCGGCGTTTGCGCCTGTGCTCCCCCCGCCAAGGCAGCCGCAACGGTGATGGCCCCGAGCCGCGCGGCAAGCCGCCACGCTCCGGGACGAGGGTTGGATTGGGTTTGATGGAGTTTCATGTTGGTTTTGGTTTGGTTGTTTTTCGACAAATGGATTGGCCCACACGATTTGGGTTGTGGGGTGCCTCCACACTACGCCGCCCGCCCCACCCGCGAAGCGGAAAAATGTATCAATTCTTGGGGATAGGTAACATGGACAAGGGCAAGCTGGGGCCTGAAATCCGAAACTCGAAGCTCGAAATCCGAAACCGGTTATCCGGAAACCGAAGCGGAAAAACATTATCGTAAGAAGTCAGCTCGCCGGCATGGGCCGTTGCGATGGTTGCGCCCTGTGGTCCGGGAATTGCACCCACCAGACATTCGGTCCCTTCCGAGCGGAACCGTCAGGCTGCTTCCTCCGCTTCGAGGAAGGCCGCCACCTTGGCCCGGATGGCCGGTTCCGCGCCCGGCACGCTGAGCACGTCGCACTCGCTACCGAGAATGAACGGGTAGTCCGCCTCCCGCATCCGCCGGATCAGTTCCCGGGACAACTCGCGGACCCGGGCCACGGTCACCCGCTCGTCCGAGTAGAACTGCTTGGTCGGCAGGTTGCCGTAGAGCACGGTTGTCCGGGGCACCAAGGCCGCGTCCTCCCACAGCCGCCGCGAACTGCCCAGGCTCAGAATGGCCGGGTCCAGTCCCGCAAACCGGCGCACCATCTCGTCCGCCAGTTCACCGCAATCGTGGAAGATCAAATCCACCTCCCGGCTGCGAAGTTGTTCGCGGATTCTCCGGTTGAACTCCATGACGTAGCGATCAAACACCGCGTAGCTTTCCGCGAGCTGGTTCGGGGAGAAATAGACCGTGTTGGCGGCGGGTTCGCAGAGGATGACGGCCTTCGCGCCCGCCGTGATTTGCGCCTCGAGATAGGCCTGGATGGTCTGACAGGATAACTCGAGCAGCCGCTCCACCAGCGCCACCTCCGGCTCCTCTTCCGCCGTCGCTCCCGTGCCCGCCAGAAACACCGGCGCAATCGGGTCCGCCACCAGCTTGGTCATCAGCGAAAATGGTCCGATGGCCGTGCCCACCGGGACCAGATCCGTCTCGGTGGCGACGTAACGAATCGCTTCGCAGGCAGCGCGCATTTTGGGGGTGAGTGCAAAAGCGGCCTCGCCGGCGGGCACCTCCGCAAAATGAAAGGTCTCCACCTGCGCCGGAGGCACGTCCCGGGCGAGCAGCAGCGCCTCCTTCTCCAGCTTCAGGTCCATCAACGGGAAGGCCAACGGAGTGCGGAACCGCCTTGCCGCCTCCGCGACCACGCGCCCCAGCCGCTCGCCATCGCGCACCACGGCTTCCGGGTCCGGCTGCTCGTGCAGGACGAGATGCGTGCCGATGGGCATCCGCAGACCGGCGGAGGCGAGGCGCAGATAGAATTCGCGTTCCATGCGGGAGCCGGGGTCTCAGTTCCGCGCCTGGAGCAGCGCCATCGCCGCATCCACCGCGCTGCCCGCGTCGGGAGCGTAACCATCGGCCCCGATTTCCCGCGCATACTCGGGGGTGACCGGCGCGCCGCCGATGACGATCTTGACCGTCAGTCCCGCCGCGCGCACGGCCCGCACGGTTTCCCGCATGGCGGGCAGGGTGGTGGTGAGCAACGCGGAGAGGCCGAGCAACTGCGGCTGATGTTCCCGGACCGCGTCCACAAACCGGGCCGGGGTGACATTCACGCCGAGGTCAATGACCTCCATGTTCGCGCCTTTCCACATCATCGCGACCAGGTTTTTGCCGATGTCGTGGAGGTCGCCCTCGACGGTGCCGATGACGGCCTTGTATTCGGGCTTCACGCCGGCGGCAACCAACTGCGGCTCCAGAATCTTCAAGGCCTCCTTCATCGCCCGCGCGGCGATGAGCATTTCGGGCACAAAGATTTCGTTGCGCTTGAACAGTTCGCCCACGGTGGCCATGCCGGGAACGAGGCGGTTTTCGACGATGAACTGCGCGGTCTCGCCGGCGGCCAGGCACTGCTCGACCAGCCCGGGCACGTCCTTGCGTTTGCCGGCGATGATCGCCTGCGTGAGGGGATGCGATTCATTCATGGCAGCATGAACCTAATCCGGCAGCCCGCGCGGCGTATTGTAATCCGGGATGATTTTTTGGTGCTTTCGTGCTTTTCCGTCGTCCGCCCATTGCCGGGAAACCGCCGCCCGGATAATCGTTGGCCGGCACCCCCATGAATCCTCCCCCACTCCTCGAAACGCTGGCGCACCGCCCCCTGTGTGGCGATGGCGCGATGGGCACCGAACTGCTGGCACGCGGCCTGACCGGCGGCGAATGCGGCATGTTGTGGAACGTCACCCGCCCTGCCGATGTTGAAGCCATCCACCGCGCCTACCGCGCAGCGGGCTGCGCGCTGCTCACCACCAACTCGTTTGGCGGCTCGCGGTTCGCGCTGGAACGGCACGGCCTCGCGGACCGCGTCGCGGAATTGAACGGCGCCGCGGCGCGGGTGGCGCGCGCCGCCGCCGGAAGCACCGCCTGGGTGTTGGGAGACGTTGGACCGTTCGGGGATTTTTTGGAGCCGGTCGGCGAAGTCACGGCGGATGACCTGCGCGCCGCGTTCCAGGAACAGATTGCCGCCCTGCTGGAGGGCGGCGCGGACGCGGTGCTGGTGGAAACCATGAGTGACCCGGCGGAGGCGGTGGTCGGCATCGAGGCGGCGCGCGCGTGCTCGGCCCATATCCCGGTGATCGTGACCTACGCCTTTCAAAAAACCGCCGCGGGCGAGTTCCGCACGCTGATGGGGACCGGCGTGAACGAGGCCGCGCAAAGGGCAATCACGGCGGGCGCGGACGTCATCGGCGCAAACTGCGGCACCGGCCTGAGGCTGGAAGACTATGTAGAACTGGCGAGGCAAATGGTTGCCGCAGCGGGCCGAACGCCGGTCATCGTCCAGCCCAACGCCGGCGCCCCGCGCACGGAACAGGGCCGGACCGTTTACCACGCCACCGCCGCGGACATGGCGGCGACAGCCCGCCGGTTCCTCGAGGTTGGTGTGCGGGTGGTGGGTGGCTGTTGCGGGACGACCCCGGAACACCTGGCCGCGATGAGCCGGACCCTGCCGCCGCCATGACCGGCTAGCCGCGCGCCGCCGCAATAAATGCCCGGAGGTTTTCCGTGCTGACCCCGGGCGGCACCCCGCCACCACAGGAGAGAATCAGCCGGGAGCGATCCTGCGCCTCGTCGAGCAAGGCCCGCACCGCCCGGCGCACGTCGTCGGGCGTGCCCTGGGCCAGCACATCGCGCGGCGGCACGTTGCCCAGGATGGTGAGCTGGTTGCCGCACAGGCGGCGCATTTCGGTCAGCGAAGTTTGGATACCAGGATTGTAGAGGTTCACGCCCATGCCGGGATAATGGCGGATGGACTGCGCGCAGGGCGCGTCGTTGTGGAAAAACTTCACCGGCACATCCACCGCGTAGAGTTCCCGAAAATAGGGCAGGCCGAACTCCAGAAAATCCGCCTCCCCCATGAACCCCACGATGTCATCCAGCAGCAACAGGCCGGCGATCGTCGGGAACGTCTCGCGCTGAAGGGCATGCCACTGCCGGAGAAAATCCGTGATGCGCCGGAGCAATTGATGCACGGGTTCAGGGTCGGTCTTGAGGGCGCACAAAAACTCCGTGGTGCCCATCAGGAACGTCGCGACGTTGAGTGGGCCGCGTGAAACCGAGAAGCGGATTTTATGGCCCAGCTCCTCGATGCGTGGCCGCGCCCAGTTCAAGCGGTGAAGCATGAACGGCAACAGGCCGTCCGTGCGCACATCCGGCGGCGCCAGGTCGGCGATCTGCTCCACGTCCTTGAGGATGGGTTCGGCGAACGGAAACTCGTTCGGCGGAAACCGGCACTTGCAGCCGAAGGCGGACGGTTCGGTGCACATGCCGAACTCGGACCAGAACCCCGGCAGGAACCAGACGTCGGGAAAGGTTTCAATGGCCCGGCGGTTGGCTTCAAACCAGAGCGTCTCGCTCGCAAGATACTCCCCGATGCTCCGGCCGCACCACCCCGGCAGCCACGGGCAGTCAATGATGAACCCCACCGGGGGCGGGTCCAGAACTTCGCCGCGCACCACTGCCAGCAAATCGTTCCATTGCGAGTCGGTCATGACGGCGGGAAGGATGCGGTCCGCAGCGGCAAATGCAGGCCTTTTCTTTTCCGTCCACCGTTCAGCGATTGCGCGCCGCGTCCCGGAACTGTTTCGGCGTCGCGCCCTTCACGTCCTGAAAAACCCGCGTGAAATAGGCCTGGTCGCAGAAGCCGCAGGCGTCGGCAATCTCCGCCAGCGTCTTGTCGGAGCCGTGCAGCAGTTCGCACGCGAGGTCCACCCGGCACTGCCGGAGCAGTTCCGTGAAGGACCGGCCCGTCCGCTCCTTGAGCAGCCGCGAAAAATGGCTGGGCGAAATGCCGGCGTGCCGGGCCACCTCATCGCGCGAGATGTCGCGGTGCAGGTTTTCCCGCATGAAAGCGAGGGCCTTGCCGAGCAGGAGCGGCGGGGTGAAATCCTCCTGCCGCTCGATGGTGGAAAACACGTGCTCGAGCGTCCTGCGCAGCCACGCGGCCAGGTCCTCGTCATCGTCCAGCCCGGCCAGTTCGGTTAGGAACCGGAAGTTCATGCCCAGCACTTCCGACGGCACCGCGCCCGCCTCGATGGCCGCGCGGGAAATCATCACCACCAGCTCGAGCAGCAGTCCCTTCAACAGTTCGCTGCGCTCCTCGCCTGCGCTGTAGATGTGCACCAGCACATGGTTGATCAGCCGCCGGGCCTCGCCGCGATCCCCGCGCCGAATGGCTGCGAGCAACATCGGCTCCTGCAACAGATACAGCTCCCGGATCCGGTCGTAGGGCCGGTGTTCCAGCAGCGGAATGGCGGGAAAATCATTTCCGTTCACGGCAGTGACAGATGTTCGATGTAACGGTCCTCGAAGCCGTCGGCGAGATTCAGTTCGAGGACGCGCACCCGGTCGCGCAGCCGTTCCATCTCCGCCACCGTGGTGCGGTCCACCAGCGCAAGCAAGGCCCCCGCCAGCGCGGTGTTGCCCACCACGCGCACCTGCTCCGCGCGGAACCCGGGGAGCAGACCAATGGCGATGGCGTGCGGCACGTTCAGATGCATCCCAAAACCGCCCGCCAGATAAACGCAACCCACGTCCGTCGCCCGGAGTCCCGCCGTGTCGAGGAGAATCTCAATGCCGGCACCGATGGCCGCCTTGGCCTGGAGCAGCAACGCCACGTCTGCCTCGCTGATGCGCAGATCGTCGCGGCCATGATGCACGGCCAGTCGAAAGGCGCGCCGCCCTTCGTGCAGGAAGCGGTTTTCCTCCGGCAGCCGCTCCCACGCGGCCGGCTCGAACCGCCCCTGCGCGTTCAGCAATCCGGCCCGCCGCCCCACAGCAAGAAAGTCCACGTAGGCCGAACCGCAGATTCCGTCTGCCCGCGCGAGCGGCCGCCCGCCAATAACCCGGGCCTCCAGCACGAATGGCTCCAGCCGCAGGTCCAGGTCGCTCACCGCGCCGTCCCGTGCCCGGGTGCCGCAACGCAGGCCGCAACCCTCGAACGCCGGACCGGCGGCGGCGGCGCAGCCGGACAACTGGCCAGCCGCCTGCAACACGATTTCACCATTGGTGCCGATATCCACCAACAGGGCGGGTGTCTCATCGTCCAGCATGCCGCTGGCCAGGACCCCCGCCGTGATGTCCGCGCCGATATACGCGGCGATGCCCGGCAACAGTTGCAACGGCAAATCATCCGGAAGACCCGGTGCCTTCAAACCGATTTCTCGCGCCCTCACCTGGCGCCCCGCCAAAAACCGGGGCGTGAACGGGGCGACGCCCAGGGGAGTCGGGTCTTCTCCCAGTAACAGATGCAGCATGGTGGTGTTGCCGGCCACCGCCCCGCCCGCGATACGCTCGACGCCGCGTTGGGCGCGTTCGCAGGCCCGCAGCAACAGCGGCTGGATGGTTTCCGCCACCACCGCCCGCTGCATGGCCGCCAACGTCTCCGGGTTCCGCGCCGCCTCGATGCGGGTGAGCACATTGTCCCCAAACCGGATTTGCGCGTTGAACGCCCCCGCCCGCGACAACACTTCGCCGGTTCCCAAATCCACCAGCAGCACGACGACCGTGGTGGTGCCGATGTCCACCGCAAAGGCCGTGTCCCGCTGCCCCGGCACGCCGGGAAAGAGCGGCTGATGCGCGCACGGCACGCCAATGGCGAACGTTTCTCCGATCTGCGGGCGGTGCTCCACGCGGGACCGCGCGGGAATCACAACGACCGCCGCACCCGGGAAACGCGCACGGCATGCCGGGATCGTGGCCGGGGCAGGAACGGTCCGTCCATCCACCATCGCATTGCCGGAACGCAGTTCGACCTCGCAACCGCGGCACAGCCCGCGTTGACCGCAGCGCGTGTTCAACGGCCAGCCCTGCCTTGCGAGGGCCGACGCCAACGAGTCGCCCTCCGCCAGCGAAACTTCCCGTCCCTCGCCGGACTCGAGTTCCACCCGGATTGGCGCCGCGCCATTCATGATTGGCCGAGCGCGCGGGCACGCAGAATGGCCTCCTCGCCAACGTGTTCCAGCACCTCGCCCGGCTGGACGATTTGAAAGCGGCGTTCGTCCCAGCGCCCCCACAGCAGGTCACGCAGCAACGTCGCGTCGCCCCGCAGCCGCTCGAATTTCCAGCCCAACCAGTCCGCGCAACGCCGGGCGTAATCAGCCTCGGTCTCGGCGTCGTCCGTGCCAAGGTCAACGTAGGTGGCGGTGTTGTGTTGCGCCCACTGCTCCCGTTCGGTTTCGAGCAGGAATGCGATGTCATCCGCATCAAACTTTTTCGCCAGTTCGGTTTTCAGCGCCTCCAACTTGTCCGGGCCGGGCACGCGGCGGGCACGATTCCAACCGGGGGTGTAGTAATAGCAGGTCGGGCAGCGGCGCTGATGCTCGCCGTAGGCCTCCTTGCTGCCGAGGAACAGCGTGATGCAGTCGTGTGCCCGGGGGATCACCACCGGATGGCGGCCCGCGCGCAAACCCGCCGTGCCGCGACCGCACAGCCCGTAGGCAAGCGCCACCGCCGCGAGGCCGGGCCGGGCGTCGAGTTCATCGAGTTGCTGCTGCAAGATGGCGCGCAACTGATCGGGACGGTCATGCAGGCCGATGTCAAACCAGCGGGTTTCAACGATGTGGTCGCCCCCCTTCGCCAGCAGCGCGATTTCCCGCTCAAAGACCGAGCAGGCAAGCAGGGCGATGGCGGGCGGCTGGCTCATGTTCCGGAGCGTTGACGGCAACCGCCGCCAACATACCCTTCACGCCTCCGCGCGGCCAGCTTGGGCAAAGCACTCCCGGGCGATGCGTTGATAGAGGAGGGCCTGCTCGTAGCGGTCCGTTTCCTCGACCCATTGGCCGCGCGCAGCCGGGAACAGCCGGGCGTAGTAGTAGGTGCCGGAGAGCAGTTCGGGGGCGAAAATGAGCACGTCGCCCGGCCCGGCGTGCTCGCGGAAGCCCCGCATCGCACGCGTCCACATCGCGCGGAAGTCGGCGAAGTAATCCACCATCCCACTGGCGGCGGCGGGCCGATTGGTGGGGTCATCCACGGGCATTTGCATGTGGCCGGGACTGGCAACCCGTCCGTGGATGAAGCCGATGCGGTCGAAGATGGGGGCCATGAACTGCAGCTTCATTTCGAGCCCGCCATAAACCATCTCCTGCCCGCAGTAGTAGTGGCTGAAATCGCCGTTGAAGAGCACCTCGGGGAAACGCTTGGTGATCTGGACCGTGCGCCACATGTCCTGCGTGACCGTCGCGCGATGGGTCTCAATGAAGATGGGCAGGCGGGTCCGATCGGAGGCATGGAGAATCGCCTCAACCAGATGGAACACCTCGTCGTCGTCCTCAATGCCCCAGCCCACGTGAACCGTAAGACATTGATCGCCGCGCGCCGCATGCCGCGCGGCCACGGGCAGGGCCTCGGCCGGCGTGTTGATGCGGTCGAGACCGCAAAACGGCAGCGTGCCCGGCGACGGGGGTTCGCCACTGGTGACCTGCACGCCGTCGAAGCCGTCAGCCCGCAGCCGGGCCATGCGCTCGTCGCCCTCCAGCCCCGGCCAGATCGTGTCGGGGCGCAGGTCTGCCAGATTGTCCAGATTCAGATAGACAAGGAGCTTCGGGGCGTCGTTGGAACCGTCGTTCAAATAACGGCGCATGGTCAGAATTCGTCGTAAGCGATCTGCGCCTCCGCCACGCCCAGACCAGCGAGCATTTTGGTGCAGGCCTTGATCATCTGCGGCGGACCGCAGAGGTAGAATTCCACGGCGCGGAGATTGGGATGCGAGCGGAGGTATTGTTCCAGCACCACTTCATGGATGAAACCGCGCAGGCCGGTCCAGTTGTCTTCCGGCAGGGGTGACGACAGCGCGACGTGAAAGCGGAAGTTGGGGAACTTCGCCGTGAGGTCGGCAAAATAATCCTGGTAAAACAGCTCCTGCGCGGAGCGCGCTCCATACCAGAAGCTCACGCGGCGGGCGGTGCGTTCGGTCTCGAACAGGTGCGAGAGGTGGGCGCGCAACGGCGCCATGCCCGCGCCACCGCCGATGTAAACCATCTCCTTCTGCGTGGGTTTGAGATGGAAATCCCCGAACGGCCCGATGGCCGTGACGATGTCGCCGGGCTTGAGGTTGAACATGTAGGCCGAGCCGACCCCGGGCGGACAATCCTGGCCGGGCGGCGGCGTGGCGATGCGGATGTTGAATCGCAGGATGGCCTCGGTGCGCCCGTTGCTGGCCAGCGAGTAATTGTTGCGCCGGGCATCGCCGGGATGCGTGGCCACGAGATCAAACAGATGATGTGCCCGCCACACGGTGGCATACGGCTCGGGAATGTCGAAATCGCGGAAACGAATCGTGCCATAGGCCGGAATGTCGAACTGCAAATAGTCGCCGGGGGTGAACTCCACTTTCGAGGCGGCGTCCGCCGGCTCAAGCTGCAACTCCTTGATGAACGTCGCCACGCTGCGGTTGCTGACCACGCGCAACCGGAGCGTCTTCGGCTCACGCACGCCCGCGCCGCC
>JBKBTZ010000050.1:0-22717 GCA_046290825.1 Limisphaerales bacterium | reverse complement strand
TCCTGCCCCGCGCGGGCCGTGACTATACGCATTTCCGCAACCTCGACCTGCCCGGCCACCTGCATGTGTCGCGCCTTTCGCCCTGGCTGCGCCACCGTCTCGTGACCGAAGCCGAGGTCATTGCCGCCGCCCGTGGCCGGCACCCGGAACGCCCGGGAGCACTTCGAGCGTGGCCGGGCGCTCCATGCCGAGGGGAAATTTGCCGAGGCGTTGGCTGAATTTATTATGGCCCGCGATCTCGACACCATGCCGTGGCGGGCCACTTCCGCCGCGCAGGTGGCCATCCGTCGGGCGGCAGCAGAGCAGGGCGGGGTGGTGTGTGACCTTGAAGGCGCTTTTCGCGCGGCCAGTCCGGGCGGCAGCATTGGCTGGGAACTCATGGATGACCACGTGCATCCGACCCTCCGCGGGCAGGCGTTGATGGCGGAGCAGTTTATCGCGGCCCTGACGAATCTCACCGGCACGGCGAGGCTGGACCCCGCATCGCTGGCGCGGCTCCGCCCGTGGACGGATTACGCCCGCGAGCTGGGAGACAACCCCTACGACCGCTACGGGGTGGCCTTCACGATGCGGGTCTTGTTCGAGGTGCCCTTCATGCGGGAAAGCAACCCGGCCGGTTTCGCCCGTTTCAACGAAATGGTGACGCAATTCGAGGCCGCCGCCGACCCCGAGATTCTCCCGGTGCTGCGCGAGTGGCAGACCTACCGTCCCCACGCCGGCGCCAAGCGGCCCCTGAGTGGCATGGTCGCTCGCGTGCTGATGCGGCAGCGAAAATTCGCCGAGGCGTTGGAGCTTTACGAAATCGCCGCCCGTGCCGTGCCGGAATACACCTCGTGGCACATGGAATACGTCTATTTCGCCCTCGCCGCGCGAGAAAAGGTGAACGGGCAGTTGACGGAGGCCGACCGCGAGCGCGCGCGGCGGGAGATCGAGCAGGGCAGGGTGCTGCTCAGCCGGGGTTTCTCGGAGACAGGTTTCGCCGAACGCTACCTGGGCCGCTTGCACCAGTTGCGTGGCGAGTTTGCCGAGGCCATTCCCTATCTCAACGCGAGCCGCCAGAAGCTGGGCGGCATGGACCTGGTGGCGGCGGACCAGGCCTTGATTGTCTCCTTCCTGCGCACGGGCCGAACGAATGACGCCATCCGGCTCGCCGAGCACGGAGCCGCCAATGCCGGGCAGTTCGCGCCGCTTTACCGCCAAATGCTCAACGAACTGCGCTCCGGTGCGGCTCCGGCGCGTGAGCCGTGAGCGTCACCCCAGTTCCGCCAACAGCCGTTTTTCCGCCTCCTCATTCGACAGGCCGTGCCGGGCGCGCAACACCGCCACGCCGACCACCGGCGGATAGGCCTGGTCCGCCTTCATGCGCGGCTCGACGTATTCGATGACTTCGAAGAGGAGTTTGTTGGCGGCGACGTAATCAAGGTTCGCCAGCCGCGCGATGTAGCGCGTGGCGCGGTCAATCAGTTTCAGGTTGCTGGGCACGACCCAAATCATCGTGTTGCCCATCACGCGCCCCAGCCGGACCATCGTGCAGGTCGAGAGCGCGTTGAGCAGCATTTTCAAGGCGACGCGCATCGGGCCGTGCAGCCGGAAATCCATCGGCGGGACCGGCAGGCAGACTGTGATACAACGGGGATTCCATCGCGCCATGAACTCGCGCACCCGGGCGCACGCCGCGGGGCTGCCCACAAAAATCAGGCCCGTTCGGGCACCGGCCCGATCAGCGGCCTCCAGTTGGGTGCGGTGGAACCCGCCCTCGGCGAGGAGAGAATCCTGCTCCGCCTCGATCAGCAGTCCCACCGCGCTGTCGCCCGGCCCGAGCGGACGGGTCTTCAGGCCATCGAGGCCAATGCGGAACCGCATCAACTCGGGATAGCCAATTTTGCGGAGGGTTTCGACCGTGCGGGCAAATTTGTCCTCGGGCACCAGACCGCGGACTTCCTCCGGTTTCCACTCCACGCAACGCGGTGTGCGCTTGCAGAGCCGCTCCCACGCCGTCGGTGAATCGGAATACGGCACGAACAGGAACGCCCACGACTCGGTGGCCGTGGTGTCGTCGAACTTGCGGAACGGCGGCGTGCAATACGTTGGCGAGCGCTCCGTGGTGTCGGTGAGCATGTCTATGCCCACGCGGTCGGCGTAGTAGTTGTTCTTCCGCCCGGCGCGATAGACGGATTCCTCCAGTTCCACCAGGCGCGCCAGGGGACCGATGACTTCAGGCGACTTCAAGACCGCGTGCAGTTCCGTCAAACCGGCCAGAAAGCGCTGCGGGACGTCGTCCGTCCCCGCTTCCCCGGTCAGTTCGCGCACCACCATTTCGAGCACCGTCACCATCACGGCCAGTTCGATGCTCGTAGCCTGCATCCGCGTGGAGCCGGTGATGGCCATCGGGCCCGTGGTCAGGTTCAACTTCTCGATGCGCGGATCCTGGATCACTTCGCGGCTTCGCTGCACATGCTGGCAGAGGATGTCATCCGGGTTGTTATAGACGAAATAAACTTTTGCGCCCACCTCGATGCCCCGCCAGGCCGTCCCGATGACAAAGGAAGTCTCGCCGCCTTCGGTGATGGCAAAAACAACATCCTTGGCGCACACGCCGAGGTCGGCGATCTGCTTTTTGCCGAACGCGGTGAAATCTTCAAATCCCTCTACCGCCTTGATGAGCGCAAAATCACCGCCGGCCATCACAGGGAAGGCGCGATTTTCCCAGTCCTCCGCACTGCCCCTCACCCCGTCCCTCTCCCCATCCGATGGGGAGAGGGTGGCCAAAGGACGGGTGAGGGGGCGGCCGCGTTGCCTTTCCGCTTCCTGTTGCCAGAAATCGCGCCAGATGGAGACGAGTTGAATGCTCAACCGGCCCGTGGAGCCGCAGCCGGTGAAGAACATCCGCCCGCCGCCGCGCAGCACCTCGACCACTTTCGCCGCGATGCCAGGCAGCCGCCCGCCCGCGACGATTTCGCCATACTTGCGCACCACGTCAGCATCCACGTCAAACAACTGCCGGAGGCCGGCGGCGGTGTCACGCCGCGCCGTGTCGCTGAGATTGGCGGTGACCGGGTGCGAGGACTCGGTGACGAGCGCGCCGAGCTTGAACTGATCGGCGATTTTGAGGAAGTCGGCGGATCGGGCGTCGGAGGTGGCGCTCATGGCGGGAAGCGGCGGTGGCGGGTGAAAATGGAAAACCGGGGACGGCTGGCGCCGCCCCCGGTCACGAAGTGGTTTGGCGGTTTAGAACGACCAGTTCACGAACGGGAAGCCCTTGGCGAGCTTGTTCGGGAATTCGTCAAACCAACCGTTGTTCTTGACGATGTTGAGCAGGCCCACCTGCACACCCTTCAGGTCGGCCGTGTAATTGAGCAGGCCGAGCTGCACACCGGTGGTGTCCTGACCAACGTTAATCCAGCCGGATTGAAGGCCCTTGAAGGAGCCCTGCGCGTAGTTCAGAGCGCCGCTTTGCCAGCCCACGAAGCTCTCCTTGCTCACGTTGACGAAGGCCCAGGCCACGCCAGTGTAGTTCTCGGTGTAGTTGATGGCCAGCGCCCAGGTGAAGCCGGAGCTTTGGCCCGTGCTGCCGTTAACGATGCCCAAGGTCAGGCTATGCTGCGGGTTCTCGCTCCAAATGCCGAGTGAAACGCCGCGAATCAGCGTGTCGCGCGGTTTGAGGGCGATGTCCGGGGTGAGGGACAGTTGGAAGGCGGCCTCGTCCGCGTGGGCGAACGCCGTGCCGGCCGCGATCAATCCGATGGTGAGTAGTTTTTTCATGGTTTTGTTGGTGCCGTCAGGCGCGAGCAGGATTGCCCACGGCGGACCGTTTGGCAATCCCCCGGTGCAATCAGCCGACCTTGCGAAAAAGTGCGGCGCAAACGGGCCGTTTGTGGTATCCAAGGCCCCACCAAGCCATTGCCTTGTCGCTATGAAGATCACCGAAGCCCTGCTCGCCGAGCATCAAGTATTTCACACCGTTTTTGATCACGTGGAGCGTCAACTGGTCCGCCTCAAGACGCTCGCGGAAATCAAGGCGCTCGCCGCCCTGCTCGAATCCACGTTGAAGGAACATTCCGCGACGGAGGACGACTTGTTGTTTGCGCCACTGGACCATTGCCTCGAGCAAATGGGGCAGGCCGACAGCTTCCACGCCGAGCATGAGGAGATTGACCGCAGCCTGGAGGAGATTCAAAAAGCGCGGACAGTGGCGGAGGCGCGGCGGCTGTTGCAGCGGGCGGTGCAGGCGTCGCGGCACCACTTCAACCGCGAGGAAAGCATCGTCTTCCCCCTGGCGGAAAAAACATTGAAGGCGAAGACTCTCCAGCAGTTGGGCGCGAGTTGGGCCAGCCGCCGACAGGCGGCCGCCTGACATGCCGCTCAGGGCACCACCACCCCGAGAATGTTCTCGCGCGGCACCGGGCCATACACCCGGCTGTCGGCGGAGTTTTTGCGGTTGTCCCCGAGCACGAAGAACTGTCCCGGTCCGCAATGGACCCGTTCGTGGTCATACACGCGGTAGCTGAAGGTGCGGGTGCCATCGGGCAGGTAGCTTTCCTTCAGCCGGAGACCGTCCACCAGCACGGCCCCGCCGGCCAGTTCTACCGTCTGGCCCTCGACGGCGATGATGCGTTTGATGGAAAGGCCGCCGTCCTCGGGATCCTTGATGACTACAATGTCCCCCCATTGCGGGGCGCGGAACATGTATTCCACCCGGTTCAGCAGCAGCCGCTGGGTGCTGCTCAAGGTGGGCTTCATGCTGTCGCCCTCCACCACGACCGCCTGCATGACAAATCGCGTGGTCAGCCAGTAGGAGGTCACGGCGATGACGGTCGCGATGGCGCAGTGCCAAAGCTGGCGGCCAAGCGGGGGATGAATCTTGTGGGAGGCGCTGGCGTCCGGTCCGGTGCTGGCTGGGGCGACGGGTTGCATGGCGCGTGGGCAGTTGAATCGTTTGCTGCCCTAAAAATGCGCGCTAACCCGCTGTCCCTCAATCCGGTGGAACTCAGGAATCGGCCCCGGGGAAAATCCGGATACAAACAGGCTAGTTGCCGACCGGAGAAACCTCGATCGCACAGTTTCCTGAGATTCTGGTGTGAAATGAAAGCGGAAAGGAGCCAGACTCCGGTCCCCGTGTCTCAAGACTAGCTGCGTTGCGGCGGAGGAAGCCCCCCACGCTCCGTTGCTCCGGGGCGCGGACGGCCTCGTCCGCAGCAACGTGCTGGCGACCCGCCGTGCTCAGATCTTCCGCCGCTTGACCTAATCCTGAATTCCGCGATTCGCCTCAAATTCAACGGCGGAATCCAGACGGATCAAACATCGAGGGAAAAAAAGACCCGGATGGAAACATCCGGGTGTGGGAGGGAAAGAACTACCGGACTGCGTCAGTTCGGCAGGATGTGTTCAAAGCCTGCGTCCAAGCTGGTGCATGTCGGGATGGGGCCCGAAATGTCGTAATCCAGCAGAGTGACAGGGCACTTGGGCATGATGCCCCCCGGCACCCGGCCCAGGTAGGGGCGGATGTTGTTCGGGTCCGTGGGGTCCTCTGCGGGGCGTTCGATCTGCAACTCCTGAATCGCGTCGGCAATGATGCGCATATTGTTGATGCAGATGTTTTTCTGGGCAGTTTTGCGCGCCCGCACGAAGTTCGGAATGGCGACAGCGGCCAGCAACCCGATGATGGCGACCACGATCATAATCTCCACCAGCGTGAATCCGGCGAGCCGCGAAGTTTTTGGCTTCATCATGGGCCTCCGAATCTACGGCGTAAACAGGTCCGCGGGTTTCGGCTTTAGTGGTTCGCTCCGGCCCGGCCGGGAAACGCATTTGCCAACCTCGCTTGATGTTTCCGCCCGCGATTACAAGGGAAAGCCTGGGCGTCACCGCCCAGGCTCTCCGAGAGAATCATCCAAGCGCAAGCTTAGGGCAGAACGTGCGGAAACCCGTCGTTTTGGCCCAAGCTACAGGCGGCCACCGGTGTGGCAGTGCTGTCAACAGTGTAGGTGCCGCCGGAAGGGCAGGTAGGCAACTGGCCGGCCTCGCCGCGCCCCAGATACGGTTGCACCGTGGCCAAAGCGGTCACCGAAGCCGTGCCACCCTGCTCGAGGAGATATTGCTGCACCGCGCTATCAATGAGGCGCAGGTTGTTGACGCAGGAATTCATCTGCGCGGTCTTGCGGGCGCGGACGAAGTTCGGGATGGCGATCGCGGCGAGGAGGCCGATGATGGCCACCACGATCATGATTTCAACGAGCGTGAAGCCCGCCTTGCGACTGGTGTTGATCTTCATACTGACTTGTTACCTTTCTTTCGATCGCGGCGTGAACAGCGTTGCGGGCGGGTTATGTTATTAGAACGGTTCTGTTCACTGATTGCCCGCAACAACCGCTGGCCGAACGAGAGCAACGCTAATGCCAACCTGCAGGAGGGTCAATTGCCGCATCTCCAGCCGTATTGAATGTCCGCTTTCGGGACACTCGCCGTCCCATTGTCCTGCAACTGGACATCTTGGCACCACGAGTTCGTTCGATCTTGGTTTTGAACACCACGTCGGCGGGAAAGTTGCCCGGTCGCAGGATGGGAATGGCGCTATTCTCCCGGAGCGGGTATTCGGAATGGAGGCGCGCACAAATGGCTTTCCGCCGCGCGGGGACGCGGTGGTTTCCCTTGCCGTAACGCACGTCGCGTCGCCGACCGCCCGGATTGACATCCCTGAGCCAGTCCACCGTCATCGCAGGCCGGACTCGTTGATGCCGACAGCACGCATGCCGACGAGTCGTTGCCCCCCGGGGGGGCTGACGGTGCCCGGTTTGACTTCCATGGTTTAGCACCCGGCAGCCAAGCTTTTGCACATCTGACTTGGAACCGGGCCTGCTAATTACCATCTTCTGCCCCGGAACTCTTGGGGCGCGATAGGGCGGTTTTGCAGGCGGGAGTGCAACCAAGCATGAACGAGTTGAAGGGGCACAAAGTGCTGTTGGTGGACGATGAGCCGCGCGTGCGCGAGGCCATCGCGTGGCTTTTCGAGGCCCTGGGAGCCCAAGTGGTGCAGGCCGGCGGTGTGGCGGAGGCCATGAGCCTGTTCCGTCCGGGGTTGTTTGCCCTGGTTTCCACCGATTTTGCCATGCCGGGCGCGAACGGGCTGGAGTTAATCGAGGCAATCCACCGAGTGGCGCCCGATCAGAAGATGATTCTCATCAGTGGTTACGTGGACCAGTTGCGCGCGGCGGGCAGTTTGAATGGCCGGGTGGGAGCTGTGCTGCCCAAGCCCTGCTCGCTGACCGAACTGGCGGCTACCCTGCATCGGCTCGGCTTTCCCCATCAGTCTGTAACGACGGACACCCGGCCGGGTTGACGGTCTGCCGGAAGAGTCGCGTGAACTTCCATTCCCGCGACCGGACCGCAAATTGGCGCCGCTGGACCAGCGCTTTCCCTCCGAAAACACCTTGTTGAACCGCAGAACAATCGAGAGACACGAGAGAAGCCCAATCACAACGCCTACCGGACATGCCACCATTGCGTGCTCGCCCTCATTCACTGATGGATGCGCTCAAGGGGCATCGCGTGTGGCCCTTTCCTCCCATTTTTCGTGGGCTTGATGTTTCGCGTGGTGAATCCAACGGTGTGGATCAGATGAGTTTTCGCCCGGCATAGACCGTCCGCGCGTCCTGCCGTCCGAGAGCAAATGCCCTCATCCTCGGCGATGGTTTGACCGCGGCGCGTGACACCGGTGGATTGGCTTTTCCCTGCCAAAGGCCAACGGTTTTGACCCACCCGGGCGGCTTGATCCCCCGCTGTTTGCGTCGGCATGACCACCCCGGGTTCCCGCAACAATTTGCGCCGCTTTGCGTCCGGTTTCCGCGCTTGACCGTTGAAAATTAGGGGCTTAAATAGGTTCTGACGGTCGTTAAAAATCAACTTCAGGAATCGTTATGACCCTGACCAAACGCCTCTTGGTCGAGCGGATTCAGGCCGACCTCGACAAGGCCCCCAGGACCGAAGGGGAGAAAGCCCTGACGCAACAGGAGATTCTGCAGGTGGTGCAGAAGACCCTGGACCACATCGCCGCCGCCCTCGGACGTGGCGAAAAAGTGGAGTTGCGCAACTTCGGTGTCTTCGAAGTGAAGACCCGCAAGGCCCGCGTGGGCCGCAACCCCAAACGACCCGACGTGGATGTGCCCATCCCCGCCCGGGCCGTGGTGCGGTTCAAGGCGGGGAAGGAGATGCGCGCAGACGTGTTGCGCCTGGCAACCCCACCACCACCGCCCTGAGTCCGCCGACCTGCGCGACGGTTGCGGAAACCCCGCCACGGGTTAATGTCCCGGCAAATGAAATCTGACGGGGCCATCTTTCGCGCCGCACCCGCCCTCGGCCTGGCCTTGATTTTGGGCGGTTGCTCTTCGGACGCGCCACGTGCCGTCGGTTCTTCCCCTTCCGCCGCCTCATTCACCCCGCCCGACATGACGCACTATCAGAAGCCTTCTCCCGCCGAACTGGCCAAGCGCCTCACGCCCATGCAGTTCAAAGTGACCCAGCAATCCGGCACCGAGCCGCCGTTTCGCAACGAATACTGGGACAACCACCGGCATGGGTTGTATGTGGACATCGTGTCCGGCGAGCCATTGTTCAGTTCCCTGGACAAATACGATTCGGGCTGCGGCTGGCCCAGTTTCACCCGGCCCCTGCCGGGCACCGAGATTGTGGAGCGGAACGACTTCAGTCACGGCATGGTTCGCACCGAGGTGCGTTCGAAGCTGGCCGATTCGCACCTCGGGCACGTGTTTGAGGACGGTCCCGCGCCCACCGGACTGCGCTACTGCATCAACTCCGCGGCCTTGCGCTTCATCCCGCTGGAGGAGATGGAGGCGGCGGGTTACGGCCGTTATTTGGACCTGTTCGCGGCGGCCGGCATCCGCCCGGCCAAACCGTGAAACGCGCCCCGGTTGCGATTGGTCAGCCGTCAGATGGGGACGCCTGGGCTGCGTCGGCGGATTTCGCGGTCCGCTGCAAGTGCAGCCGTCCCCGGTAGGTGGTTACGAAGAACACCAGCACCAGACCGACGGCCACGGACAACCCGCCCCAGAATACATCCCAGCGGGTGGCTCCGGCTGCCGTGCAGGTGGCAAACCACCACCCAGCGCCCAGATACCCCAGCAGCCCGCCGATGCCGCCGTTCATCACGGACATCAACGCCTGCGCCCGCGCCCGGATGCCCGAATCCACCCTTTGCTCCAGGTAAATCTGGCCCGTGATGATGACCAGGGTGAACGAACAGCCATGCAGGATCACGCCGGTCATCAGCCCGGCGGGCGTGTCCAGCGCGCTGAAAGCAAACCGCAGCACGCCCAAGGTCAGGCCCGCCACGAAAACCCATTTCAACCGTGCCCGCGCCAGCAACGTGCCGAGCAGCAGCATGGCGAGGATTTCCGTCACCTGCGCGAGGCTCATCCACGCGCTGGTCCGCGCAAAACCCAGCTCTCGCAAGTGCGGCGGCGCATAGGGGTAGAACCCCGCCACGGCCAGATTGAACAGCGCGCACATCACGAACACGCCGCGATGCGAGCGGTCCCGCAACAGCGCCAGCGCGTCCAGCCCGAGTCGTTCCCGCCAGGAGCGCGGCGCGGAGGTGGCCGCTGGTGTTACGACGGGGAGCAGAAACGTCATCACCATGACCAGCAACCAGGTGAGTGCCCCGGCAAAACCTGCGTTTGTGGAACCGTCTGCTCCGAGCGCGCCGACGCCCACCCCGCCCGCCATCCAACCCAGCGTCGCCATTGCGCGGATCGGACCAAACTCACGCGGCGCATCCGCCAGCCGGGAGAAAACAATGGCGGAAGCGATGCTCCACGTCGGCACCGAGCAAAGATAGACCAGTTGAATCAGCGCCAGGATGACCCCGACGTTGCTGCCGGTGCGGATGGACCACGCGGCCAGGGCGGTCGAGACGGCGGAGGCGAGCGCCAGCCAGCGGAGCACCCGCACGGGCGCCACCTGCCGGTCGGCCAGCGCGCCAAACACCAGTGGAGACACCACCGCCGCGACCGCCGACGCGGCGAAGGCAAACGGCTTCACCGCTTGCAACCCGTGCGCGTCCAGCACGAGGCTCAACGGAACGAACCAAATGGCCAGGGCCGCTCCCTGCACAAAGAAGAGCGCCATCAACTCGAAGTATTCCGCGCGTCGCAGCGTCCGCCACACGCGCGCAGTCAAGGCAACCCACGCGAAAACTCAACTGGAATCCCGGCTTACGACGGCCCGGCCTCGAGGAACCGTTTGAAGGCGCGCGCGGTTCGGGAGACGCCGCCCGCCAGCCGGCGCAGCAGTGAGCCGCGCCGGCCTTTTTGGTATTCCGGAAGCAGTTCCGCCGGGCGGCTGCATTCGGGGCAGAGATAATGCGTCCGCCCGCGCTGCAGTTTGATGCGGTGGATGCACACCGGGCAGATGAGGCGGTGGCAATGTGGACACTGCCACATGGCCGGCCGGTCCTGGTGTTTCTGGCAGACACCTTTGCCTGTGGTCGGCGCGATCAAAACGGGTGGCACGGCCTCCGTTTGAAACTGCGGAATCACCACCTCGACATCGGCGTGCTCAATCCGCAATTCCACCGCTCCAACCCGGAGCACGTGGGGGCCGCGCACCGTCAGGGGGGTGGTGACCGGCATACCGTCGAGCCAGGTGCCATTGGTGGAACCCAGGTCACGGATGGTTACGCCTTCTCCGGCCAGTGCGACTTCGCAGTGGTGCAGAGAGACCGAGGCATGATCCACCACCAAGTCGTTGTCCGGCGCGCGGCCAAGCCGTTGTGGCCGGAAGCTCAAGTCCAACGTCCGCAGGCTGCCGTCCGTGTCTTTGTGGATGAGCGTGGCCATGACTTCGCGGTAGCTATCCGGGCAGCCGATTAGACGGCGAATTTCTGGAGGAATGTCCCGGCGATTGTCGAGAGGCGATTGGCGGGAAAACTCATTACGCGGCTTCGGCCTTGGTGACAAGTTTGGTTTGGGGCGGATGGCGGCTACAATCAGTTCGGGGGAGGTGCTCGAGTCCCCGATGCGGCACGCCCATCGCGGTCATTCTGCCGGGGTGGTGGGGAGCAACGAACGCGGCCGAGGCACGGATGCTCCGGCTCCTTGGTGAAAACCGCCACGCGGAGCCGCTCGTGAGGATGTTGGAATCCAAAGCTGCCCACGCTTGGTCACGCAGCGGAAGGTGTGGTGGCTTGGCTGCGCACGGGGCCGTTCCCGCGCTTTATTGCCGCGCGGCACGCTTCTCCCTTGGTTCCCCTTGCCAACAGGCCTTTTTGCGTCCTACACAGTGCTCGGGGGTCATTTGCTTTCCCGAAAACAAAACCCGCCGGATGGGGAACCATCCGGCGGGGCGAAGCGTTCTGGTCAGCGCCAAACTACTTCCAGATCATGTCCGCCACCGTGCGGCCGGCAGGGATGAACGGCAGGACGTGGGTGGTATAGGGCACCACGACGTCGAGCACGTAGGGTTCGTCGGCATCGAGCAGGCGTTGGAGGGCGGCGCGGAGGTCCTTCTTATACATGACGCGTTCGCACTTCACGTTGAAGGAATTGCAGATGCGGACGTAGTCTGGGTAGATCTGGGCGCGCTCGTCGGGGTTGCCGAGGTAGGTGTGGCCACGGTTGCCGCCGTAGAAGTTGTCCTCCCATTGCACGACCATGCCGAGATGCTGATTGTTGAGGATGATGGCCTTGGCGGCGATCTTCTCGACGTGGGCGGTGGCCAGCTCCTGGATGTTCATCAGGAACGAGCCGTCACCGTCAATGTCAATGACCTGCTTGTCGGGCAGCGCCACTTTGACGCCGAGGGCGGCGGGGTAGCCGTAGCCCATCGAGCCGAGGCCGCCGCTGGTGATGAACTGGCGGGGATATTTGTATTTATACCACTGGCCGGCCCACATCTGGTGCTGGCCGACGCCGGTGGTGATGTAGGCCTCGCCTTTGGTGAGGTTGTAGAGTTCCTCGAGCACCATCTGTTGCAGGATGACCTCGCTTTCCTTGCCTTGCATGTGGTCAATCATGTGGTCGCTGTTGGCGATCTCCGGGGTGATGGCGTAGGTGAAGGGAGCCTTGGCCTTCCACTCGGCGATCTGCTCATGCCAAGCCTCGAACTTTTTCGTGATGGGCCGGCGGGCGAGGAGCGTGTTGAGCCGTTTGAGGGCATCCTTGATGTCGCCCACGACGGGCAGGTGCGCCTTGCGGTTCTTGTTCAACTCGGAGGCATCAATGTCAATGTGGACGATCGTGCCGTGCTTGCAGAACTCCTCGAACTTGCCGGTCACGCGGTCATCGAACCGCACGCCGAAGGCCAGCAGCAGGTCGGCGCCGTCCTTGAGCTTGACCATCGGCTCGTTGACGTTTTTGCGCTGCTTGTATTCGCCGTTGACCGCCCAATTGGCAAAGGCGGCACCGTGCATGCCCAGCCAGCGGAGCGAGAGCGGGTGCGTTTCCGGGAAGGCGCCGATACCCATCAGGGTGGTGGTGACCGGAATGTTGGTGGCCTCGGCAAACTTTTTCAGTTCGGCCGCTGCGCCGCTGGTGATGATGCCGCCGCCGACGTAGAGCACGGGGCGTTCGGCCTTCTCGATGAGGCCGATGATCTCATTGAGGGCCAGTTCATCGGCGTAGATGTCGGGGTTGTAACCGGGCAGACCAGCGCGCATCTCCTCGTGGGAGAGCCAGACGGGCTGGGTCTTCGCCTGCTGCACGTTCTTGGGCAGGTCAATGACCACCGGGCCGGGGCGGCCGGACTGCGCGATGTAAAAAGCCTCCTTCACGATGCGCGGGATGTCGTTCACGTTCGTGACGAGGTAACTGTGCTTCACGATGGGCAGCGTGAGGCCGATCATGTCGGTTTCCTGGAACGCGCCCCGGCCGATCATTGCCTGGTTGACCTGGCCGGTGATGGCCACCAGCGGGCAGGAATCCATGTAGGCGTCGGCAATGGCGGTGACGAGGTTGGTGGCGCCGGGGCCGCTGGTGCCCATGCAGACGCCGGCCTTGCCGGTAGCGCGGGCGTAACCTTCCGCGGCAAAACTGCCGCCCTGCTCGTGTCGGGGCAGGATGGTGCGGATGGTGGACTTGGTCAGCGACTGGTGAATTTCCATGCTGGCCCCGCCGGGATAGGCGAAGATCACCTCAACGCCTTCGCGTTCGAGAGCTTTCACCAGGATGTCACAGCCGGCCATCAGGGGGCCGACCTTGCCGGACGTGGCCTTGGCGGCGGTTTTACGGGATTTTGCGGATGCGGTTTTGCTCATTTTGCTTTCTGTTTTTGTAGGCCGGCGGCGCGGGCGGATACGAAAAAACCCACGACCGTTGCCAGCCGTGGGTTCTTGTCAAATTGCGTGTTCAGCCTCGACAAGCTCCCGCGCTGGCGCGGGCAAGAATTACCAGCGCTACAAGCAGGTTGACCTGACGGACGGAGCCGAACATCGGCGGGACACTAGGGAAGGCCCGCTCCCGGGTCAAGCGTGGATTCCCGCTTCCCGCGCGCCCGCCGTTGGCGTTAAGCTCGTCCCGCCATGTCTGCCGACCGGGCTTTTCCTACCGCTCCGCTGCTCTTGGGCCGCACTGGTTTGACCGTGCCGCGGGTGGTGTTTGGCACCAGTTGTCTGGGAAACCTTTACGCCGTCGTGCCCGAGGAAACCAAGCGGGCCATCGTCCGCGAAATCCTGCGTCATTCGCCGGTGCCGGCGGTGCTCGATTCCGCCGGGAAATATGGGGCGGGGCTGGCGCTCGAGATGATTGGCCGATTTCTGCGCGAGCTGAATGTGCCGCCGGGCCGCGTCCTCCTCAGCAACAAACTCGGTTGGTATCGCGTGCCGCTGCGCGGGCCGGAGCCGACCTTTGAGCGGGGCGTCTGGATGGGGCTGGAACATGACGCCGAGGCGCGCATCAGCTACGCGGGCATCCGGGAGTGTCACGAACAGGGCGTCGCCCTGCTGGGCGGTGGTTACACGCCGCAACTGGTCTCCGTCCACGATCCCGACGAGTATCTCGCCGCCGCCCGTTCGCCGGAGGAGCGACGGCGGCGGTTCGACGACGTGCTGGGTGCGTATCGCGCGCTCTTCGAGTTGAAGGCCGCCGGAGCGGTGCGCGCCGTCGGCATCGGTGCCAAGGACTGGCGCGTCATCCGCGAAATCGCCGACGTGGTGCCGCTCGACTGGGTGATGCTGGCGTGCAGCCTGACGGTGTATTCGCATCCGCCCGAACTGCTCGAGTTCCTGGCCGAACTTCACGCCCGGGGCGTGGGCATTATCAATTCGGCCGTGTTCCACGCGGGCTTCCTCACGGGCGGAGAATGGTTTGATTACCGCCGGCCTGATCCCGTGCGGGAAGCGGCGCTGTTCGCCTGGCGCGAAAAGTTTCACGCGGTATGTCGGCGGTTTGACGCGCGGCCCGCCGACGTCTGTGTGCAGTTTGGCCTGGCCGTGCCGGGCGTGGTGGCCGTGGCGCTTAACACGGGCAACCCCGCGCGCATCGCCGAGAATGTGGCCTCGGCCAGCCGCCCGCTGCCGCCCGAACTGTGGCGCGCGCTGAAAGAGGAACACCTCGTGCGGCGCGATTTCCCCCATCTCGCCTGAACATGACGATAGACGCCCATCACCATTTCTGGCGTTACACGCCGGAGGAATACGGCTGGATTGACGATGCGATGCGGGCGATCCGCCGCGACTTCCTCCCGGAGCACCTCGTCGCCGAACTGGCGGTCGCCCGCGTGGACGGGGCGATTTCCGTGCAAGCCCGGCAGTCGCTTGCCGAAACCGAATGGCTGCTGGAAATGGCCGCGCGACATGACTTTCTGCGCGGCGTGGTCGGTTGGGTGGAACTGGTTTCCCCGTCCGTTGGCGCGCAACTGGAACGCTTGGCCGCGCAGCCCAAGTTCCGCGCTGTGCGGCACGTGGTGCAGGGCGAACCGGATGACCGCTTCCTCCTGCGCGACGATTTCAACCGGGGCATCCGCGAGTTGCGCCGGTTCAACCTGGTGTATGACCTCCTGATTTATGCCCGGCATCTGCCGGTGGCCCTCGAGTTCGTGGACCGGCATCCCGAGCAGGTGTTCGTGTTGGACCACCTCGCCAAACCGCGCATCCGCGACGGGGAAATCGAACCGTGGCGCACCCACCTCCGCGAGCTGGCCCGGCGGTCCCATGTTTATTGCAAAATCTCCGGTATGGTGACCGAGGCGGATTACGCGACGTGGACGGAGACCCAACTGCGGCCCTATTTCGAGGCCGCGCTCGAAGCGTTTGGCCCGCGCCGGCTGATGTTCGGCTCGGACTGGCCGGTGTGCCTCGTTGCCTGTGGCTACGCCCGCTGGAGGGAAACGGTTTCGGCGTGGACGGCAGATTTGTCCGCCGACGAACAAGCCCGCATCCTGGGGGGCACCGCGCTCGAGGCCTACCGGCTGTGAGCGATCAGGCGTCCTGCAGCCGCGCCTGGCCGGCCTCGACGACCAACGATTTTGCCGTGTGCAGGGGCGCGCCGCGACGGGTGACAAACGGCACCACGCGGTAATCCGTGCGCCAGGCCTCCGGCGTCACCTCGCAGCGCACGTAGCCGCGTTGCGCGTTGAAGAATTTCACGAAAGGGTTCTCGGCGAGGATGGCCTGGGTCTGCTTGCGTTCCTCCACGCCATCGCCACCTGAAGTGATGGAGGTGCCGACGAATTCAACGGCCACGGGCGGAGCCTCGGGCGCATCGAAGTCGCAGAGCAGTTCGTTGGCCCAGTTGGAATGGATGTCGCCGGTGAGCACGACGGGGTTGCGGATTTTGCGGTCGCGCAGATGGCGCAGAACGCGACGGCGGTCCTGCTCATAGCCGGGCCACTGGTCCATGCTGACCTTGACGTCCGGGCCGGGGGCGCGGTCCACCCGGGCCATCATGACCTGCTGGGCGAGGACATTCCACCGGCCTGCCGACCGCCCCAGGCTATGCAAAAGCCACTCCCGCTGGACCTTGCCGAGCAGGGTGGCGTCGGGGTTCATGGCTTCCGGGCAGGGCACCTGCCATTTGTCGCCACAGGGCTGGTCGGTGCGGTATTGGCGGGTATCGAGCACAAAAAATTCCGCCAGGCGGCCGAAGCGGGCGGCGCGATACAGCGGCATGTCCGGCCCGTTCGGCAGGGACGAGCGCCGCAACGGCATGTGCTCGTAGTAGGCCTTGTAAGCATTAGCCCGGCGTTGCAAAAAGGGTGTGACCGCAGGCGCGCCCTCCTCGGGAATGGCGCCGGCGTAGTTGTTGTCCACTTCGTGGTCGTCCCATGTTACGAACCACGGGGCTGCCGCGTGCATGGCTTGGAGGGCGGGGTCGGTTTTGTAGAGCGCGTAACGGTTCCGGTAATCGTCCACCGAGAAAACCTCGCGTTCGCCGTGCCGCCGGACTCCCCCCTCACGCGCTCCATTCTCGTAGATGTAGTCGCCGAGGTGGAACACGAGGTCGAGGTCCTCCCGCGCCATGTGCTCGTAAGCTGTGTAAAATCCGGCTTCATAATGCTGGCACGAGGCAAACGCCAGCCGCAGCCGTGGGGGCTGGCTTTCGTCGGTGGGCAACGTGCGGGTGCGGCCTTTCGGGCTGACCTCGCCGCCAGCCTTGAACTGATACCAATACCAGCGGTCCGGACGCAGCCCGGTGACCTCGACATGCACGGAATGTGCCCAATCGGGATGCGCGATGGCGGTGCCGCGCTGGACCACCTTGCGCATGGCTTCATCCTCGCCAACCAGCCAGTCCACGGCCACATGTTCGGCGGTCATGCCGCCACCATGCAACGGGTCGGGGGCAAGCCGCGTCCATAGCACCACACCGTCGCTGGCGGGATCGCCGGACGCCACGCCCAGTGAAAACGGATAGGCGGAGAAGGTCGGTCGCTGTTTGACGGCTCCCCAGGCGCGACCGGCCCAGACGGCGGCCGCGGCAAGGGACGCGGTGGCCAGCACGAACGAGCGCCGGTTCAGGCGCGGGGAATCATGGATGAGATACAGGGGCGAGTTCATGGGAATGGGAATTTGCGTTGGGGGCCGCGACGCCGGTCCGGGTCCGTTCGCGACCGGCGGTGGCGCGCGCCTCGAGCTGGCGGGTTAATTCCAGTTGTCGGCGGGTGGCCGGGTAGGCGGCGATGCCGGCCAGCACGGCGTCAAACGTGGCCGCTGCCTCGGTGATGCGGCCCGCCTGTTCGAGAATTTCCGCGCGGAGCGTGAGCCACGGTTCCTTGACCGGATACCGCGCCACCAGCCGGTCCACGCGCTGCAATGCGGCGTCGAATGCGCCCCTTTGGCGATCATATTCCACGGCGGTCAGCAGTAATGGCGACGCGATGTCGTTGGTGCCCACGCCCTCGCCCAGCCCGCGCACGGCCTCCAGGAAATTTCCCTGGCCGGCCTGCAGCCGCGCCCGGGCCAGATACAAATCCGGCCCCGGATGCGGGAGCCGCTCAATGGCCGTCGTGTAGTCGGCAATGGCCCCCGCCATTTCGCCGTGGGCGGCGCGACAACGGGCGCGCAGCACCCACGCTTCGGGAGGAGGGTTGGTGGCGGCCAGGGTGCGCTCGATTTCGGGCAACGCCTCGACCAACCGGCCCGCGTCGCACAGCACCCGGGCGCGATCCAGGCGCAGCGCATCGGCCGCGCCCAGTTGGGCGGCCGCGTCCAAGTCGGCCAGTGCGGCGGCGAATTCCCCGTGACGGCGGTGGAGTTCCGCCCGTTCGCGCAACCGCTCCGGGCTGGGGCCGAGCCGGCGCATTTCCGCGGAGAGGCGGTCAATTTGCTCGCTGAGTTCCGGATGCGCCTGAAGGGAGGCCACGCTGGCAAGCAGCGTCAGGCTGGACAGCAGGCCGACGGACATTGCGAATAACAGCGACGATGGAATCGCGAAGCGGAACACGGGCGACAGGGTGGCCGGCCAAGATGAAATTCCGATGGCGCCGACGTGACATTGCGGTCAAAGCCCGGTGGATTCGGCGGAGAACGGTGAGGGGAAATGGTGGTAGGAGCAGGATTCGAACCTGCGTAGGCGTAAGCCAGCAGATTTACAGTCTGCCCTCGTTGGCCACTTGAGTATCCTACCACCCGGCAAAGCGCGGGGCCGGAATATAACGCAATCCGCCCGGCCCTTGTCAACCTGCCCGGCGCGCCCTAGGCTCGCCCGATGTTCAATTCGCTGAGCGGCAAACTGCAGAACGCCTTCCGCAACCTGCGCGGTCTCGGGAAAATTTCCGAGTCCAACGTGGGCGACGCCCTGCGCGAGGTGCGCCTGGCGCTGCTCGAGGCCGACGTCAATTTCAAGGTCGCCCGCGATTTCATCGAGCGCGTCAAAAACAAGTCGCTTGGCGCGGAAGTCGTCCAGAGCGTCCAGCCCGGCCAGCAGATCATCAAGTTCATCCACGACGAGCTTGTGGACCTGCTCGGCTCGACCAACGCCGGCCTCAACCTGAGCGGCAACCCGGCCTGCCTCATGATGGTCGGCCTCCACGGCGCGGGCAAAACCACCTCGAGCGGCAAGCTCGCCCGCCTCCTGGCCAAGCAGGGCCGCACGCCCCTGCTGGTTGCGGCGGACGTGTATCGCCCGGCGGCCATGGACCAGATTGCCACGCTCGGCCAGCAGCTCGGCATTCCGACGTTCGTGAAAAAGGGGGAAACTGACGTGCTGCGGATCGCGAAGGAGGCGCTGGCCCACGCGAAGGAAACCAACCGCAACACGCTCATCTTCGACACGGCGGGGCGGTTGCAGATTGATGAGCCGCTGGTGCAGGAACTGGTCCGATTGCGCGACCTCATCCAGCCGCAGGAAATCCTGCTTGTGCTCGACGCCGCCACCGGCCAGGAGGCCGTCAACGTCGCCACGCATTTCGATCAGGCGCTGAACATCACCGGAGCCATTCTCACCAAGCTCGACGGCGACGCGCGCGGCGGCGCGGCCCTGAGTCTCAAGGCCGTTACCGGCAAGCCCATTAAGTTCGCGGGCGTCGGCGAAAAGCTCGACGAGTTTGAGCCGTTTCATCCCGAGCGCATGGCCTCGCGCATTCTCGGCATGGGCGACGTGGTGAGCCTGGTTGAAAAAGCGGCCGAAGCGGTGGACCTCGACGAGGCGAAGCGCCTGGAGGAAAAGATGCGCAAGGGCGAGTTCTCGCTGGAGGACTTCCTCGACCAGTTGCGTCAGATGAAAAAGCTCGGTCCGCTGGAGAACATTGTGAAAATGCTGCCGGGCGGCGCGGAGGTGGCGGCCAAACAGGATCTCTCGAAGGAGGAAAAGAAGTTCCGCCGGATGGAGGCGATGATCTGCGCGATGACGCCCAAAGAGCGGCGCAATCCGGTCATTCTGAACGCCAGCCGTCGCAAGCGCATCGCCGCCGGCAGCGGGACGACCGTGACCGAGTTGAACACCATGCTCAACCAGTTCTTCCAGATGCAGCAGATGATGAAGAAGATGGGCAAGATGCAGAAGATGATGGCCCGCATGGGGGGCGGGCTGCCGGGAATGCTGGGGCGGCGCTAAAACAGTTTCGCGTCATGAAAACCGCTCTCTGCTCACTGGTTATCGGCTTCGGGTGTTTCGCCTTTGCCGCGCCGACGGAATCGGATTTGGTCATCCGGCATGGCCGGGTGGTGGACGGCACGGGCAGCCCGGCCTTCTTCGCCGATGTCGGGATCGCGGGCGGCCGCGTCGTCGCGGTGGGGGTCATTACGAATGCCGCCAAGCGGGAACTGGACGCGCGGGGACACATCGTGGCACCCGGGTTCATTGACCTGCACACCCACGCCGACAACGTGGCCCGCCATCCCAAGGCGGAAAACTTCGTCCGCATGGGCGTGACCACCATCGTCGTGGGGAACTGCGGCGGCTCGGAACTCAATGTGGGCAAACTGTTCCGCGACATCGAGGACGCGAAAGTTTCCGTCAATGTGGCGACGCTGGTCGGCCACAACACCATTCGGGAATCCGCGATGGGCGGCTCGTTCGACCGGCCCCCCACGGAGGCCGAACTGGACCGGATGCGCGAACTCACCGACCGCGCCATGCGGGACGGCGCGTGGGGCTTGTCCACGGGGTTGATCTATCTGCCGGGAACATTTTCCGAGACGGAGGAAATCATCGAGCTGGCGAAGGTGGCCGCCCGCCACCACGGCCTTTACGCCACGCACATGCGGAATGAAGGCACGCGGATTTTCGAGGCGCTCCGGGAAACCATGCGGATCGGACGCGAGGCGGGGCTGCCCGTGCATGTTTCGCATCTCAAGCTCGGCGGCGAACGTTCCTGGGGCCGGGCCAACGAAGTCCTCGCGTTCCTGGACCAGTCGCGGGCGGAGGGGTTGGACGTTACCTGGGACCAGTATGTCTATACCGCCTCGAGCACCACGCTGGGGCAGCTTCTGCCGGACAGCGCGCGGGAGGGCGGGGCGGCGGCGTTTGCCGCGCGCATTGCCGACCCGGAACAGAAGGCGAAGATCGTGGCGGACATCAAAGCCCGGCTGCGTGACCGGGGGCGCGAGGATTTCGGTTACGCCGTGATTGCCTCCTACCGGCATGACCCGCGCCTGAACGGGAAGACCATCGTTGAAGCCGCGAAAATCCTGCGCGGCGCGGACACGCTGGACGATCAGGTGGAAACCATCATTGAAATTCAGAAGAACGGCAGCGGCAGCGGGGTGTTCCACGGGATGAACGAAGAGGATTTGCAGACGTTTCTGCGGCATCCCTTCACCGCCGTCGCCTGCGACAGCGGCATCCGGCAACTGGGCGTGGGCGTGCCGCATCCGCGCGGTTACGGCAACAACGCCCGGGTGCTGCAACGCTACGTTCGCGAACTGGGCGTGTTGCGGCTGGAGGACGCCGTGCGCAAGATGACCAGCCTGCCGGCGAACGCCTTCCGCTTTCCCGAGCGCGGCCTGCTCAAGCCGGGTCATTGGGCGGACGTCGCGGTCTTTGATCCCGCCACGGTGCGGGAGAACACGTCCTACAACGACCCGCATCACTTCGCCACCGGCTTCAAGTTTGTCCTCGTGAATGGCGAGGTTGTGGTCGAGAACGACGCGCACACCGGTGCCCGCCCCGGGCGTCCCCTGCGGCTGCAACCGTGAGCGGCGCAGGCGGCTCTGCCCGGTTGCCGCGCTTCGGGGTTCCCGCCCGGCCGGGTGGGGGGACCGGGAGGATTTGTCCGTGACCCTGCGGAGCTTTCCCCTTTGCCGCCGCCGGTCGGCCCCCTAGCCTCCGGCGCGCATGTCGCAGATGCTCAAGTCCTCCGGGGCGATGGCCGTCGCCACCCTGACCAGCCGGGTGCTGGGCATGGTGCGCGAGATGGTCTATGGCTGGTTCATGGGGACCGGCCCGGTGGCCGACGCCTTCGTGATGGCGTTCACGATTCCCAACCTGTTCCGCCGACTGCTGGGCGAGGGCGCGCTCACGGCGGCGTTCATTCCGATTTTCAAGGAGAAGGAGCGCACTGCGGGCGAAGCCGAGATGTGGCGGGCTGCCAACGCCACGCTCTCCGGCCTGGTGCTGGCGGCGGCGGTCATCATTGCGCTGGTGCTGGCCGGTGTTTCGCTGGCCCTGGCGGTGGGTCAGTTCGCGCCGCAAACGGAACTGATGCTGCGGCTGCTGCGCTGGATGTTTCCTTACATGCTGCTGGTGTGCCTGGCGGCGACGTTCATGGGCATGTTGAATGCGCGCGGGCACTTCTTCATTCCCGCGCTGGGGGCCAGCGTGCTGAACGTGGTGATGATCGCCGCCGTGCTCGGGTTGGCGCCGCGCTTCGGCACGGAGCTGGCGCAGCAAATTTTCGCCCTCGCGCTGGGCGTGCTGCTGGCCGGAGTGGCTCAGGCGGCCTTTCAAATCCCCTCGCTCCGGCGTGAGGGCTGGCGGTTCGCCTGGATTTCGCCCGCCGGCGACCCGACGGTGAAACTGGTGGTGAAGCGGATGCTGCCCGGGACCATTGGCGTGGCCTCGTATCAGTTGAACGTGCTGCTGACCCAGGGCATGGCCTTCTGGATTGGTGGCGGGATTGTGGCGCAGTTTCAATATGCCGTGCGGCTCATGGAACTGCCCCAGGGCGTCATTGGCGTGTCGCTGGCCACCTACCTCCTGCCCACCCTCAGCGGGCTGGCTGCGGACAAGAAGTTTGACGAGTTCCGCGCCACCCTGCGCCAGGGATTGATGCATCTGCTCTTCCTGAACCTGCTCGCCACGGTCCTGCTGATCGTGCTCGCCGAGCCGATCGTCCGGCTGCTGTTTGAGCGGGGCCGGTTCGCTGCCGACGGGGCCACCGCGCCGGTCGCGTTCGCTCTCGCCTGTCTGGCTCCCGGGCTGGTGATGTTCTCGACGGTGAACGTCCTGGCGCGCGCCTTTTACGCGCTGGGCGACACGCGGACGCCGATGCGCGTGAGCCTGTTTTGCCTGGGGTTGAATGTGCTGCTCACCTTCGGTCTGCTGGTGTTGTTCAAGCATGGCTGGAAACAGGGCGCGCTGGGCGTTGCCAACTCGCTCAGCGCGGCGACCAACGCCGCGCTGCTGGCCTACGCGCTGCGGCGCAAGCTCAAGTTCCTTGGGTGGCGGGAACTGCGCGCCGCCGCGTCGCCGCTGCTGGCCGCCGGCGTGGCGGCGGCGGTGGTGGCGTGGCTGGGGCTGGGCCTCTGGGAAACGCGCCTCGGCCATGCGACGACCGCGTTGCGTCTCGGCGCGGTCTTTGTTCCGGCGCTGGCGGCGCTGGCGATTTACGC
>JBKBTZ010000004.1:0-78143 GCA_046290825.1 Limisphaerales bacterium | reverse complement strand
GCCGCGGAAGGTCGAAGCGGCGGACCAGGCCGTGTAAACCAGTTCCGCCGTGGTCAGGCCGGAGGCGAGGATGTCGGCTTTGAGCGCAGCGATATCTTTCGCGTCCACGAGCGGGTGGTTCACCGCGGGAATCGGGTCCTGCCAGATGAACTCTTCCTTGGGCACTTCTGGTCCGAGGTAACGGGCGCGCGGGCCCATGTCACGGTGAGTAAGCTTGAACCAGGCTTTGGCGAAGGCGTCGGCGAACTGGTCGGGATGCTCAAGGAAGCGGCGCGAGATTTTTTCGTAAGCCGGATCAAAGCGCAGTGAAAGGTCGGTAGTGAGCATCGTGGGGCGATGCTTTTTGTTGGGGTCAAACGCGTCAGGGATGATTTCCGGAGCGTCTTTGGCGACCCATTGCCACGCGCCGGCGGGGCTTTTGGTCAGCTCCCACTCGTATTTGAAGAGGTTTTCCAAGTAGTAAATGCTCCATTTCGTGGGCGTTTGGGTCCAGGTGACTTCCAAGCCGCTGGTGATGGTGTGGGGGCCTTTGCCGGTGCCGTAGGTGCTCTTCCAGCCGAGGCCCTGCTGCTCGATGGGTGCAGCTTCGGGTTCGGGGCCGACGTGTGTGGCAGGACCGGCACCATGGCATTTGCCGAACGTATGACCGCCGGCGATCAGGGCCACGGTTTCCTCGTCGTTCATGGCCATGCGCCGGAAGGTTTCGCGGATGTCGCGCGCGGCGGCCACCGGGTCGGGATTGCCGTTGGGGCCTTCGGGGTTGACGTAGATGAGGCCCATCTGCACGGCGGCCAAAGGATTTTCGAGATTGCGATCGCCGGAATAGCGTTTGTCGTCGAGCCATTTTGATTCTTTGCCCCAATAGACATCCTGGTCGGGTTCCCAAGTGTCCGCGCGGCCACCGGCAAAGCCGAGGGTTTTGAAGCCCATGGTTTCGAGAGCGACGTTGCCGGCGAGGATCATGAGGTCAGCCCAGGAAATTTTTTTCCCGTATTTCTGTTTGATGGGCCAAAGGAGGCGGCGGGCCTTGTCGAGGCTGACATTGTCGGGCCACGAATTGAGCGGGGCGAAGCGTTGCTGGCCGCGCCCACCGCCGCCACGGCCGTCGCCGATGCGGTAGGTGCCGGCGGCATGCCAGGCCATGCGAATCATCAGGCCGCCATAGTGGCCGAAGTCGGCGGGCCACCACTCTTGCGAATCGGTCATGAGTTTGGCGAGGTCCTTTTTGAGCGCGGCGTAGTCCAGCGACTGGAATTCCTTCGCATAGTCAAAGTCCGCGCCCATCGGGTCGGACTTGGCGGAGTGCTGGTGGAGCATCTCGAGCGGCAGGGCATTGGGCCACCAATCGCGGTTGGTGGTGCCGGCGCCGGCGGGGACCGCGCCGGAGAATCCGGCGCCGTGATGGAAGGGACATTTGGCTTCAGTAGTCATGGAATGATGAATGTTTTTGGTTGCGATTGGATTGTCGGACGCCGCCTCCGGATGGGAAGTGGACGGAAGGTCACGACGAACTGAAGCTAGCGTAGCAGGTTTGCGGCACGGTTGAAATACTTGTTTCCTTTGCGCACGATAGGCCGCGCCTATGGAAATGCACCAGCTTCGCTATGCGGTGGCGGTGGCGCGCACGGGCAACTTTTCCCGCGCCGCCGAACAGTGCCACGTGGCGCAGCCCTCGCTCAGCCAGCAGATTCAGAAACTGGAGGAGGAACTGGGCGAGCGGGTGTTTGACCGCCGCCAGCGCGAGGCCAGGCCGACGGCGTTCGGGGAGGCCTTTCTGCGGCGTGCCACCCGGATTCTGGAGGAGGCCGAGGCGGCGCGGCGGGAGGCGGCGGAGGCGCAGGGGCTGCTGCGGGGCACCATCACGGTGGGCGTGCTGCCTACGATCGCGCCTTACCTGTTGCCGCCGGTGCTGGCGCGGTTTGCGAAACGGTTTCCGGGGCTGGAGGTGATCGTGCAGGAGGACACCACCGCGCGGCTGTTGAAGCTCGCGCACGCGTGGGAGATTGATTTTGCCGTGGCGAGCGAGCCGTTGCGGGATGTGAACCTGGAAATCCGGCCCTTGTTCACCGAGGAACTGCTGGTTGCGTTGCCACCCGGCCATGCGCTGGCCCGGAAGCCCGCGCTGTTGGCGAGGGATTTGGCCGGCGAACGCCTGATTGTGATGCAGGATGGGCATTGTCTCGGCGACCAGGTGCTGGGTTTTTGCGCGCAACGCCGGGTCCGCGCGCAGGTGAGCTTTCGCAGTGCCCAGCTTGAGACCATCCAGGCGCTGGTCCGGGTGGGACTGGGCGTGTCCTTGATTCCCGCGATGGCCACACGGGCGGATGAGCCGGGCCGACCGGTCTATCGTCCGCTGGCCGGCCGGCGTCCACAGCGGCGCCTCGTGGCGTTCTGGCCGCCTTGCCGTCCGCCCGGACGGGGCGCGCGCGAGTTGCTGCAACTGATGGCCCGCCTGCCCGCCCTTGGGCGCAATTCCTGACTGGCGCGGTCCGAACGGATTTCAAATTGTGACGCCATGCCGATTTACGAATTTGCCTGTCCAAAGTGCCGGCGCATTTACAGTTTCCTCGCCCGGCGTGTGAACCCGGATCGCTCGCCGGTCTGCCCGAAATGTGGCAACCCGAAGCTGACCAAGGAAATCAGCCGCTTCGCCCTGACCCGAGGTTTGAAGGAACCCGCACCCGGCGCGGGTGGCGCGGATGCCGATGGCCCGCCGCTGCCGGACTTCGACGACCCCCGCGTGGAGCGCGCCATGCGGGAAATGGAGCGCGACATTGCGCATCTCGACGAAAACAATCCCAGGCACATGGCCCACCTCATGCGCAAAATGAAGGACCTCATGCCGCCCGGCAGTGTCCCCAAGGAGCTGGACACCGCCATCAAGCGGCTCGAAGCCGGTGAGGACCCGGAAAAAATTGAAGCCGAAATGGGCGATGTGCTGGGCGATTTCATGGGCGGAGGCGAAGGCGGCGGGGGCGGCGGCTATACCAAGGACCAGGGGCTGTATGACTACTGATCCATGAGCCGTGATGCGTGATGCGTGAGCGAGGGGCAACAACCACTCCGTCACGATCACGCATCACACATCACGAACCCCATGCCTCATCTCCACGAAAAAATTGATTTCACGGTGGCCATCTTCGTCGTTCATCAGGCGCAGGTGCTGCTCATCCACCACCGCCAGCTCGACAAATGGCTGCCGCTCGGCGGCCACATCGAATTGGACGAGGATCCCGAGCAGGCGGCGTTGCGCGAGGCCCGGGAGGAAAGCGGCCTGGAGGTGGAATTGCTGGGCGAGCGCGCCCCGACCACCGAACCGGGCACCCGCGCGCTCATCACCCCGCGCTATCTGGACATTCACCGCATCAACCCCACACATGAGCATGTCGGCCTCATTTACTGGGCGCGTCCGAAGGGCGGCCACGTCCAGCTTGCTCCCGCCGAGCATCATGACATCCGCTGGTGTTCCGCCGCCGAACTGGAGACGCTCCGGCCGCCCATGAGCAACGCGGTCAAATGGTATTGCCGGAAGGCGATTGAAGAGGTGATGCGTGCTTCGTGATCCGTGAGCTTCCTCCACGCGCCTTCATTTCCCTTCCAGATTCCGCATTCCATCCATGCTTCCCCGTCGTTACAAGCCCGGCGTCTTCGCCCTCACCGCGATCAACACCGTCGCCACCACACTTTACTTCAACTACCTGTTCTTTTACCTGCAGCGGCAGTTCGGCTTCGACAACCGGCTCAACCTCGGCGTCTCCGCGTTGCACGGTCTGGTTTATATCATCGCCGCGTGGCAGTGCGGGAAATTCGCGCAACGGCGCGGCTACTTCACCAGTCTGCGGGTCGGTTATGCCGCGCTGACCGGGCTGATGTTGGTTGGTTCCCAACTTGATTTCGCCGCCGGCCAGGTTGTCCTCGTCGTCGCCTACACCGTTGCTTTGCTGTTCACCTGGCCGGCGCTGGAGGCGCTGGCGAGCGACGGCGAGACCCGGGCGGGTGTGCAGCGGATGGTCGGCATCTACAATTGCACCTGGGCGTCGGGCGCGGCACTGGCGTTCTTTGGTGGCGGCCGCCTCTTCGACTTCTCAAATCAGTTTGCGGTGTTCTGGTTGCCGGCGATGCTGTTTGCCGCGCAGTTCGGGCTGGCCTCGTGGCTGCGGCGAAAGATGGTGCCCGCTTCTTCGCCGGGCGGGATGGCTGAGCCGGCGCATCCCGAGGCGGCGGCGTTTCATCAGCCCGTGCGGCCCCAGACGTTTCTGAAGATGGCGTGGCTGGCCAACCCCTTCGCGTATGTGGCCATCAACACACTGTTTGCGGTGATGCCTTCGATCGCGGCCCAACTCGGGTTGACGCCGACGCAGGCGGGCTGGTTCGGATCCATCTGGCTGTTCGGACGTTTTGGCGCGTTTGTGCTGCTGTGGCAATGGGCCGGCTGGCATTACCGCTTCCGCTGGATGCTGGCGGCATTCGTCGGGCTGGTCGCGAGTTTCATCGTCATTGTGCTGGCGCCGTCCTTGTGGGCCGTGGCGGGTGCGCAACTGGTCTTTGGTCTGGCCACGGGCATGGCTTACTACGCCTCGCTCTTCTACTCGATGGACGTGGGCACGGAAAGCAAGGGTGAGCACGGCGGACTGCATGAGGCGGCGATCGGCGCGGGAATTTTCGGCGGTCCCGCGATTGGTGCGCTTGCGTTGACGCTCGCGCCCGGCACTGCACACGCCGCCACGTGGGCGGTGGGCGGCCTGCTCACGATCGGGCTGGTGGCGCTCGCGTGGTTGCGCGCCAGAGGATGAGGCGCTGATCGTGAAGCGTGGGCGTTTCACGGCCTGCGCATCGTTCGGCGAAATCGTCGCTCCGGTCACGCGTGGGAAAAAATCTTGAAAATTCCGCTGGCCACTGCAGGGCGCTTTCGTTAAGTGATTGCCAGCAACCCAAATCAGAACGGAGGTGAAGACCTGTGGCAGCGAAGAAAAAAGCGGCGAAAAAGAAAACCAGCAAGAAGAAGTAACCAATAACCTTTAACACCAGGATGGCAGGTTGATCCCCGATCAAGCTTCCATCCTGGTTTTGCTTTCATGGCCACCCTCGTCTTCGACATCGAAACCTCCGCCCTCCCGCTGGAGAGCTTTGACGAAACCCAGCAGGAATATCTCTTCCGGGAAATCCAGAAACTGCCCGAAGGCCCCGAGCGCGAGTCCCGCCGCGAGGAAATCACCCGCCAGCTCAACCTCTGGCCGTTGACCGCGCAGGTTGTCTGCATCGGCATGTTGAACGCCGAGAGTCTCCGCGGCCAGGCCCTGTTCCTCGCCGACGATTTTGAGGAGGACGCGGGCGAGGCCGGCCCGGTCGAGTTTGTCCCTTTTGCCGATGAAGCCGAACTGCTGACGGCGTTTTGGGATGTGGCGAAGCATTACGACAGCGTTGTCACCTTCAACGGACGCGGCTTCGACGTGCCGTTCATCTATCTCCGTTCGGCGCTGCTGAACGTGCCGATCTCGCGCAAGGACTGGCTGGGCTACCGCTTTGCCACCGAACCACACTGCGACCTGGCGGAGCAGTTCACGTTTTACAATGTGAGCGGGCGGGAGGGGGCAGCCAAGCGGTTCAACCTGGATTTCTACTGCAAGGCGTTTGGCGTGGAGTCGCCGAAAAGCCACGGCGTCACCGGCATGGACGTCAACACACTGATGGCCGAGGGCCGTTTCCGGGACATCGCCGAATACTGCATCCGCGACGTGCGGGCGACCGTCGAGCTTTACCGCCTGTGGAAGGCGCGGCTGGCGGGGATCAAGTAGCGCCTGCCAGTGCCCGCCCCGCCGGTATCGCGGAAGAGCCTGAGGTGATGCTCATTCCCACTCGATCGTCCCCGGCGGTTTGCTGGTGATGTCGAAGACGCAGCGGTTCACACCCTTCACCTCGTTGATGATGCGCGTGGCCAGCTTCTCCAAAATCTCATACGGCAGCTTCACCCAGTCGGCAGTCATGCCGTCCTGCGATTCCACGGCGCGGACCGCGATGGTGTAGTCGTAGGTGCGCTCGTCGCCCATCACGCCGACGCTCCGGCAGGGCAGCAGCACCGCGAAGCTCTGCCAGATTTTGTGGTAAAGCCCGTTGTTCTTCATCTCCTCGACAACGATGGCGTCGGCTTCGCGCACGATGCGGAGTTTTTCCTCCGTGATTTCGCCGAGGCAGCGCACGGCCAGGCCGGGGCCGGGGAAGGGCTGGCGCCAGACGATTTCCTTGGGCAGCCCGAGTTCCAGCCCGAGCACGCGCACCTCGTCCTTGAACAGGCAGCGCAACGGCTCGACGAGCTTGAATTTCATCCCCTTGGGCAACCCGCCGACGTTGTGGTGGCTCTTGATCATCGCAGCGGGATTGCCGGCGATGGGCACGGACTCGATCACGTCGGGATAGAGCGTGCCCTGTGCAAGAAATTTCGCCCTGCCCGCACGTTTCGTCGCGGCTTGAAACACGTCTATGAATGTTTTGCCGATGACCTTGCGCTTTTTTTCAGGGTCGGTGACGCCCTTGAGCTTTTTCAAGAACAGCTTGGTGGCGTCCTCGTATTGCAGTTTGATTTTGAAATTGCGCCCGAACACTTCCCGCACCACCTCGGCCTCCCGTGCGCGCAGCAGGCCGTTGTTGACGAAGATGCAGGTGAGCTGGTCGCCGATGGCCTTGTGCAACAACGCCGCCGCCACGCTGGAATCCACCCCCCCGCTGAGGCCGAGGATGACGCGCTCTTGGCCAACCTGTGCGCGGATTTCCTCGACCGCTTGCTCGATGTAATTGCGCATGGTCCACGTTTTGCCGCAGCCGCAAATCCCGTGGACAAAGTTGGAAATGATCTCCTTGCCCCGCGGCGTGTGGACGACCTCGGGATGAAACTGGATGCCGAAGAACTTTTTGCCACTGTGCTCGATGGCGGCGTAGTCGGAGTTTTCGGTGGTGGCCACGACTGTGAAATGCTTGGGCAGCCGCGTGAGCTTATCCCCGTGGGAGTTCCAAACCTGCAGCGAATTTGGCAGCCCCTCGAACAACGCGCAGTTCGGGTCGAGCACCGTGAGCGTGCCCTTGCCATATTCGCGCTTCGGCCCCTTCTCGACCTTGCCGCCCAGGAAATGCGCGAGCAGTTGCACGCCGTAGCAGATGCCCAGCAAGGGCACATCGAGCTGGAAGATGCCCTTGTCCGGCAGCGGCGCGCCCTTTGCATAAACCGAGGACGGCCCACCGGAGAGGATGATGCCTTTGGGCTGCATCGCGGCAATCTCCCGGGCGGGCGTGTGGTAAGGCAGGATGGTGGAATACACGTTGCACTCGCGGATGCGCCGCGCGATGACCTGCGTGTATTGCGAACCGAAATCCAGAATGACGATCTGCTCGTTCATTTGAAGGCGCGCAGTCTGGCCGGGCGGTCCGGCATGGCGAGAAAAAATTGGACCGCAACGACGGGTTGCGCCGTCAGCCCTGGCGGGCCAGAATTGCAAATGCCCGCGCGTCAAAACCATCCTGCCAGGAAGCGCATCCGCGCGCTGTTGGAACAGCTTTATGGCGTGGACGCTGCCGGGTCGCTGTTGGCGGAACTGATGGATCGGTTGCCGCCCCGTTCGGGTCCGGTTTCCCGTCGTCGGCTGAATCAGCGCGACGCCCTGCTCATTACCTACGCGGACCAGGTCACGGAACCGGGCGTTGCGCCGCTGGCGACGCTGGCGGAGTTCTGCCGTTCCCATTTGCGGGGGCTGATCAGCGGCGTGCATCTGCTGCCGTTCTATCCTTGGAGTTCGGATGACGGGTTCTCCGTGAAGGACTTCTTTGCCGTCGCCCCGGAATACGGCACCTGGGCGGACGTGGCGCGGTTCCGGCCGGAGTTCGATCTCATGTTCGACGCGGTCTTCAACCACGCCTCCGTGCAGGGCGACTGGTTCCAGCGGTTCCTGCGCGATGAGCCGGAGTTCCGCGATTTCTTTGTCACTGTGGACGGCGATCCCGACCTTTCGCGGGTGGTGCGCCCGCGCGCGCTGCCGCTGTTGACGACCTTCCCAACCGCGCGCGGTCCGGAGCGGGTTTGGACCACCTTCAGCGCCGACCAGGCGGACCTCAATGTGAAGAACCCCCGCGTGTTGTTGGCGTTGCTGGATGCCCTGCTGCTCTACGTCCGCCAGGGCGCACGGTTCATCCGGCTCGATGCCATCGCCTATTTGTGGAAGGAGATCGGCACGCCCTGCATTCACCTGCCGCAGACGCACGCGGTCATTCAACTGTTTCGCGCGGTGCTTGATGAGGTCGCGCCGCACGTGCAGCTCATCACCGAGACCAATGTGCCGCACGCCGAGAATATTTCCTATTTCGGTGACGGCACCAATGAGGCGCAACTGGTCTATAACTTCGCGCTGCCGCCACTGGTGTTGCACGCGTTGTTGCGCAGCGACGGCACGCACCTCACGCGCTGGGCCGCCTCCCTGCGGACGCCCTCCCCGCGCGCGACGTTCTTCAACTTCCTCGCCTCGCATGACGGCATCGGACTGAACCCCGCGCGCGGCATCCTACCGGACGCGGAGATTGATTTCCTCGTTACCCGCTGCCGTGACCACGGCGGCCTCATCAACGAGAAGCACAACCCCGACGGCTCGCGCAGCCCGTATGAACTGAACATCGTGTATTTCGACGCGGTGAATGATCCGGTCATGGCGGACCCGCTGCCGTTGCAGGTGGACCGCTTCATGGTGGCGCAGGCCATCATGCTGGCGCTGGCCGGCGTGCCCGGCATTTATTTCCATTCGCTCTTCGGCTCCCGCAACGACCGCGCCGCGGCGGTGGCCACGGGCATCAACCGCCGCATCAACCGGCAGAAGTTCACCCGCGACGAGTTGGAGGCGGAGTTGGAGAATCCCATTTCGCTACGCAGCCGGGTGTTTCATCGTTACGGCGACCTGTTGGCGCTGCGCCGGGCGCATCGCGCCTTTGCGCCGCAGGCCGGCCAGGAGGTGCTGGACCTTGGCCCGGCGGTGTTCGCCGTGGTGCGCGAAACGGCGGATGGCCGGGACCGGATGCTGTGCCTGCACAATCTGACCGAAAACGCCGTCACCGTGCGGCTGCCAGACCCCGTCGGGGCCCGGAAATGGGAGGAAATTGGCCGCAATCCGGAGGTGCGCCTGCCCGCCTATGCGGTGCGCTGGCTGGCGGGGATGTAAGGCGCCATTGGGCCGTCGGCTCGCCGGCGACGCTCAAAACTCCGCGTTGCCCGGGGTGCGGGCGAAGGGAATCACGTCGCGGATGTTGCCCACGCCGGTCAGGAACATGATGAGCCGTTCGAAGCCCAGGCCGAAGCCCGCGTGCGGCACGGTGCCGTAACGGCGCAGGTCCGCATACCACCAATAATCCTCCGGGTTGAGTTTGTGCAGGCGCATCTGCTCCTCCAGCACGCTCCGCCGTTCCTCGCGTTGCGCGCCGCCGATGACCTCGCCGATGCCGGGCACCAGCACGTCCATCGCCGTGACCGTTTCGCCGTCATCGTTGACGCGCATGTAGAACGGCTTGAGCGAGCGTGGATAGTTGAAGACCGTCGTCGGTGATTTGAAATGTTCCTCGGTCAGGAAGCGTTCGTGTTCGGACTGCAGGTTCTGTCCGTAGGCGACGGGGAACTCGAATTTACGCCCGCTCCGCAACAGGATGTCCACGGCTTCCCGATAGGGCACGCGCACGAAGGGGCGCTCGACGACGAACTTCAGCCGCTCGTGCAGACCCTTGTCCACGAACTTGCCGAGGAACGCGAGGTCCTCCGCGCAGTGCTCGAGCGCGTGTTTTGCCAGCGCCTTGATGAACTCCTCCGCCAGGTCCATGTCACCCTGCAAATCGCAGAACGCCATTTCCGGCTCGATCATCCAGAATTCGGCGGCATGGCGGGCGGTGTTTGAGTTCTCCGCGCGAAACGTCGGGCCAAAGGTGTAGATGTTTGACAGGGCGCACGCGAAAGTTTCGCCCTCCAACTGGCCGCTCACGGTGAGGTAGGCCGGCTTGCCGAAGAAATCCGTCGTTGGCCGCTCGTCAATGTTCCCCTTGAGCGTCGTCACGCGGAACATCTCGCCGGCTCCCTCGCAATCGCTCGCCGTGATGATGGGCGTGTGAACGTAAACGAAATCACGGCTCTGGAAAAACTCATGCACGGCGTAGGCGAGCCGGCTGCGGACCCGGAACACCGCGCCGAACAGATTCGACCGCGGCCGCAGATGCGCGATGGTGCGGAGGAATTCCAGCGTGTGGCCCTTTTTCTGAAGCGGATAGGTCGCGTCCGCCCCGCCGATCAGACGCAGGGCCGTGGCTTTGACCTCCCATTTCTGTCCCGCCGCCGGCGACGCCACCAGCGCGCCCTCGACCATCGCCGAGGCACCCGTGGTGAACTCGGCAATCTGCTCGTAACCGGGGATGCCCGCGTCCGCCACCACCTGGATGCTCGCCAGACAGGAGCCGTCGTTCAGTTCGAGGAAGCTGAAGCCCTTGTTGTCGCGCCGCGTGCGGACCCAGCCGCCCAGCAGGATGTGTTCGCGCGGTTCGGTGGCGGCCAGGGCGTGTTTGATCAAAGTGCGTGTCGGCATGGCCGAAGTGTTAGCGCGGGGCGACAGGGCAACAAGGCTTTGTTGGCCGGGGCCGGGATTTCGGGTTGAAATTGCCCTCCCGCCCCGCAACCCTTGCCCGGCATCGCACCCAAACATCCATCGGCCCACGCGACGAATTTCAGCCTCTACCGCCTTTACCGCACATGAGCACAGAAGCCCAAATCGCCCAGTTCCGCCAGACCTACTCCGCCCTGCGCCACGAAATCGGCAAGGTGCTCGTCGGTCAGGACGCCATCGTGGACAACACGCTCATCGCGCTGTTCGGCGGCGGGCACGTGCTGCTTGAAGGCGTGCCCGGCCTCGGCAAGACGCTCCTCGTCCGCACATTGGGCGAGGTGCTGGATCTGAGCTTCAGCCGCATCCAGTTCACGCCCGACCTGATGCCCGCCGACATCCTCGGCACCAACCTCGTCATGGAAATGCCCAACGGCCGGCGTGAATTTCAGTTCCAGCGCGGACCCATCTTTGCCCACCTCGTCCTCGCCGACGAAATCAACCGCGCCACGCCCAAAACCCAATCCGCCATGCTCGAAGCCATGCAGGAAAAGCAGGTCACCGCCGGCGGCGAGCTCCGCAAGCTGGTCGAACCCTTCTTCGTCATGGCCACACAGAACCCGATTGACCAGGAAGGCACCTACCCGCTGCCCGAGGCGCAGTTGGACCGCTTCTTCTTCAAGCTCCTTGTCGGCTACCCGACGCACGCCGAATTGTCCGAAGTTATGAACCGCACCACGACCGGGCACAAAGCCCAGACCGCCAAAGTGCTGGACCGCGACCGCTTGCTGGAACTCATGCAACTCGTCCGCGAAGTGCCCGTTGCGTCGCATGTGCAGGATTACGCCGTGCGCCTCGTGCTTGCCACGCATCCCAAGACCGCGACCGCCGTGGCCATTGCGAATCAATACCTCCGCTTCGGCAGCAGCCCGCGCGGCGCGCAAACGCTTCTCCTCGCCGGCAAAGTCCGCGCCCTCGCGCACGGCCGTTTCAACGTCAGCTTCGAGGACATCCAAGCCATCGCGCACGCTGCGTTGCGCCACCGCCTCATCCTCAACTTCGAAGCCGAAGCCGAAGGCATCACCACCGACCACGTCATTGACCAGGTCCTCAAGGAAGTTCCGAAGACGGTGGAAGCGGTGACGGCTTAACGCGAAGCCGCAAAGGGGCAAAGGCGCAAGCAAATGCCAATCAATGTGTGCATAGACGTTGATTTGACCCTCGTTGATGAGGATGGCGAACTCCTGCCTGGAGCAGTCGAAGCCCTGACCAAACTCCGCGAGCTTCCCGTCGAATTAACCCTTTGGTCTGCTTGCGGAGGCCAGAGGCCAATGAGATTCAACGCATGATCTCTACAATTGAAACATCATCCCCTTTGCGTCTTTGCCCCTTTGCGCCTTTGCGTTAATTTCCATGTCGCTTTTAAGCCCCGAACTTCTGCGCCAACTTGAGCAATTCCAGTTGCTCGCGGCGCGGCGTGCCAGCCCTTCTCCATCCGAGCGGCGGACCAACGTGAATAGCCGAGGGTGCCAACCCACGGCTTCCGCGTGTTCCCGGCCCCGGAGGGGCACCCGGAAATTAGCCAGCCACAAGGTGGCTGGTATCATGGCCCCCAAGCACCCCACGTCCCGGAGGGACGGTGGACCCTCGCGCAATATCACCGGCCATCGTTTCCACCGTCCCTCCGGGACGGAACCCATTTGTAACCGTGCGTTCCAGCCACCTTGTGGCTGGCTAATTTCCGGCGTCGCTTCGCGACGGAACGCAAACCCAACCCGAATTCCATACACCTGACGCATGCCCTCCACCCACCTGAGCCTCCACTACCACATCGTGTTCAGCACGAAAGACCGGCATCCGTTCATAGATGCTGCCTGGCGTGCCCGACTTCACGAATATCTCGGTGGCCTGGTGCGCGCTGCGGATGGAGTCCCCGAGGCCATCGGCGGCACGGCGGACCACGTTCACTTGCTGGTTGGGCTAAAGGCCACGCACACGCTCTCGACCTTCGTTCAGGACATCAAACAAACGTCCTCGCGCTGGATTCACGAGACCATCGGCTTGAAGAATTTCGCATGGCAGCAAGGCTACGGCGCCTTCACCGTTAGCGTGTCAAATTGCGAGGCCGTCAAAGAATACATCACCAAACAGGAGGAGCATCACCGGACGAAGTCGTTTCAAGAAGAGTATCTGGCCTTCCTCCAAAAACACGGAGTGCAATATGACGAGCGTTATTTGTGGTGACCCATGCACGTCACACGACGCGCTCAAACAAAAAGGCCCGTCCTGGTCGGCGGCCGTATGCCGTCGCGGAGCGACGACGGACATTGGCCAGCCACAAGGTGGCTGGTATTTGCGGTTGTGGATGGCATCCGTCCCGGAGGGACGGCGGAACCATCCGTTGCGTGGTGACGGCGTGTATTCCCCCCGTCCCTCCGGGACGGGAGGTTATTTCATGCCGACGTTCCAGCCACCTCGTGGCTGGCTAATTTCCCATGTCGCTTCGCGACTTCGGAGGGTTGCGCCATCCTCCATTTTCCACCTTCCATCCTCGCCTTAGCGCATGCCTCTTCTCACCCCCGAACTCCTTCGCCAGCTTGAGCAATTCCAGTTGCTCGCGGCGCGGCGTGCCAAGAGCAGCGCCAAGGGCGAGCGCCGCAGCCGCGCGCGGGGCCAGTCCGTCGAGTTCGCCGACCACCGCAATTACGTCCCCGGCGACGACTTCCGCCACCTCGACTGGAACCTCTACGGCCGGCTCGATCGCCTCTTCCTCAAGCTCTACGAGGAGGAGCGCGAACTGCCCGTCCGCATCTTTCTTGACGCCAGCGAGTCCATGACCTTCGGCAAGCCGCCCAAGTTCGACTTCGCCCGCCAGGTGGCCGCCGCCATCGGCTACATCGCTCTTTGCGGCTTTGACCGCGTCAGCGTGAACGTCTTCCCCAGCGGGGAACGCGGAATGCGAGACGCGGAACAAACCGGTCCTCACGCATCGCGCATTACGCATCACGACGTTTCAGCAACGGGCCAGCGTCAATCGGCCATCGTCAACTCCCTCTCCCGCGTGCGCGGCAAAAAGAGTTCGCTCCAATTCCTCCAAAACCTCGCCCGCCTCCACGCCGGCGGAGCCGCGAACTTCAACGAGTCCGTCCGCCGCGGCGCGCTGGAAGCCCGCCAGGCCGGGCTGGCGGTGGTGCTCAGCGACTTCCTCGACCCCGGCGGTTACGAGGCCGGCCTGACCGCGTTGCTCGGACGCGGCTTTCAGGTGGACGTTGTTCAAATTCTCGCGCCCGAAGAACTGGAGCCTTCCACCTTTGGCGATCTGCGCCTCGTGGACGCCGAGACCGGCGACCAACGCGAAGTCACCTTCGGCAAGTTCCGACTGAAGCATTACCAGCAGACCGTGCAAAATTTCTGCGGTCGCCTCCGCGAGTATTGCCAGACGCGCGGCATGAACTACTTCCTTGCCGCTTCGAACACGGATTTGAGCGATCTGCTGCTCAAGCAACTGCGCCGGGCGGAAGTCATCGCGTGACGGGGCCGTTTTCCGCGTTGCCCGGCTTCGCAAGCCCGTTCCGGCACGCGGAAAAAATGAAAAAATATCCACCGCCCGTTTCTGGTTGCCGGGGTGACTGTGAACAAATTGCGAATACCTCCCGATTTGCCGCGGTTTTCCGCATATTTTGGCCGTGAAGCCTTCCGCCCTTCCGTGAACAACCCGGTGCATAACAAATCATGGTCAACGACGTGAACCGTGATAACGTGTTCCCAGTTCATTGAAAGAACTGGATCGCAATGTCGGAGGGCGAAAGTTCGCCGGTGAGCGATTCGAGGATAATCCCGGGTGACCGGGGAAAGGCGGGGGCAGGCTGGTTGCCCCGGCCCCTCAGGCAGCAGGTTGAAACACATCTGATGTCCGAGGCAGGATTCACCAGTTCCTCTGGCGGCGTTCGCGCGCCGTCAGTAACCGCGAACAAGGAACTTGGCGGCCAGAAGCGATGAGAAACCGCTTCAAGCCGGGTTAAGTAGTCCGGGCTGGTTTCGGGTCCGGGCGAATCGCAGTTACCCAGGGGGTAGTGGTTGCTACTGTGTATCAGCACGGGCGGGCGACTCGGGCGGGCGTCGCAGGACTCTCTGCCGAACGAAAGACGCCGAAAGGCGGGACAAAAAGAGCGCGCGCACCGGGGAGGACACGGGAGCTTGGCAGGCTCCGTGAAAACCTTCCGCGAGCCGGCGATGTTAAAAACGGCACCGCTGGACTGTGAAACGAAAGGCAACCTGAGAGGTAAGAGGCGAGACCCGTGGTTCGGGCCAACGCACCGCCAAAAGCGGTGGCCGTCCCGGACCAAGTGGTCAAGACGCGGAATGAGCATCACAGCCGTGTCTTGGCCTGGTTCGCAGGCCGGTGGCGCAACCACCAGTCGAAGCGGGCTGAAAAGCCTCACTCAAAATCCAGCGGCGGCAACGCGCTGGACGGCCCTGCTACGAGGCCGATGACTCCGCTTGCCGTGGAGAATAGCGTCGGGAAGCCGGCAGCCCACTGAGGCGCCTAATGTCGGCACGGGAAAGAGAGCGTGGCGAACTCCCATCCCCCACTTCGGCCCCCGCTTGGGCGTAAAACCCCGGGCGGGGGCCCTCGTTTTTCCTCACCTTTGTCGCCATGAGGGAGTTCCACGTTCCCTGCGGCATCTCAGATGACGCTGCGCCGTTCAAACCGCCAGTAGAGCCGGTTGGCCAGGGGCAACAGTAAGGCGGTGGTCAGGGCGCCGGCGGGAACGTCCACCGCATAGTGATAGCGGCAATAGACCGTCGAAAAGCAGAGCATCACCGCCACTACCAGATGCGGCCAGCGGATTGCCCGCAGGTAACGGAACGAGAAATAGACCGTCACCAGCGCGATGGCGACGTGGCTGCTGGGAAAGGCGGCCCCCGGCGATTCGAAATGATCGTAGATGACCGCCATGATGCGGTAGAAGGGGCCTTGCTGCACCGCTTCGGGCCAGACCCACAATTCGGCGGGCGGCGCCTCTGGCGGCGGGGTGTAGGGGACCAGATCGCTGTAAAGGATGCGCGGGCCAATGACCGGGAGGAAAATGTAGATCAGATAGCAGCCGTAGAAGACGAAGGACACCACGGCGAGGTAGTGATGGAAATGCGCCCGGTTGCGGAGAAACAGCGCGAGGCCCACGCCGGCGATCATTACGTAGTAGGAAAAATACGCGGCGTAGAACAGCTCGCTCACCCACACCCAGGGCAGCGCCCGCATGAACTCCAGACTGGGCTGGAACCCGAAGACCATCTGGTCCCACCGAATGAACACCGCATCCAGGTAACCCGAAATCGTCATCTGGTTCAGCATCCCGGTCTCTCGGTAAAACCCGGTGTAGAGCAGGACGGGATAGAAATGGCGGAGGAAATCGAGCACGCGATTGCCGGGCCGCGCCGTCGCCCAGTGAATCAGCCCATGGACCAGCAGCAAACAGGTCCCATGCGCTGCCAGCAACCAGCCCCACCCCGGCACCTGGCCGCCGTGCAGAAAGAGGATCAGCAGCCCCACGACCGCCACGTAACCCTGCGTGGCGTAATCAATGAACCGGTAATGCCTCATGGGAAAAGCAGAAATGGGAAATGGGGAAAGTGCCCGCGCGGGCCATGAAGGGGCAGGCCGGTTGATCCATTTCCATTTTTTCGGGTTTCATCGGGTTTCATTCACAGCCAGCCCTCCGTGCGATACCAATCCAGGGTTTTCGCCGCGCCCGCCCGGAGCAGGGTGCGGCATTCGTAGCCCACCTCGCCCCGGAAGCGAGTGCCGTCGCAAACCCAGCCGGGGGCCTTCAACTCGGCCCACTTCTGCGCGCTCAATACACTGGGCCGCTTGCGCAAGCGCGCCAGCATCTCCGCCGACTGGCAGGCCAGCCAGAGCACCGCGCCGGGCAGCGGCAGGGGCAGCGTCCAGCCGCCGGATACCTCGGCGATGACCCGGGCCAGTTCGGCGGTGGAGACCACCTCGGCGGAGGTCACGAAGAACGTTTCCCGCGCCGCGTTCGCGTGTCGTGTTGCCGCCACGATGGCCGCCGCAAGGTCTTCGACGTAAACCAGGCTGAGTGGTTGCCGGCCCCCGCCGAAACGGGGTGCCAGATGCAGTTTCGCGGCCTTGAACAGACGCAGGAATTCGGCATCGCGCGGCCCATAGACGGCGGGCGGGCGGAGGATGGTCCAGTCCACGCGGCAGCCCTCGGTGACTTCGCGTTCCGCCGCGAGTTTGCTGCGTCCATAATCCGAGACCGGCTGTGGTGGATCACTTTCCCGCCGGGGTTTGTCCGCGAGGGCGGGGCCGGCGGCGGCCAGGCTCGAAATGTGGACGAGGCGTTGGATCTGTCCGCCGCGCCGGTTGACCGCCGCCACGACGTTGCGCGTGCCCAGTTGGTTCACCGCAAAAAACCCTTCCGCCGTCAGCGCCTTGGTGGCCCCGGCGCAATGGATGACATGTGTTACCCCCTCGAGGGCCGCGTCGAGCGCGGCGGGCTGATCCAGTGCGCCCGGACGGACCTCGATGCGCGCGAGCTGCCCGGTGATCAACCGGCGGTCGCTGTTCGGGCGGAGGAGGACCACGACGGAGAGGTTTTGCGCGAGCAGGCGGTCCAGCACGTGACTGCCCACAAAACCGTTGGCGCCGGTGAGCAGGATTTTCATGAAGCGGTCGAGGAAGAGCGGTTCAAAGGGCTAACCCGGTTGAACGGGGAATGGTTGAACGGGCGTTGCGGGTTCGGTCCCTTCAACCTTTTGCCCCGGGGACTCATTCGCCCGTTTCTTCAAATGATTCCGAGTTCCCGGCCCACCTTCTGGAACTTCTCGAGCGAGCGGTCAATCTGCTCGAAGGTGTGCGTGGCCATGAGGCTGACGCGGAGCAGTTCGTCGCCGACCGGAACGGCGGGCGAGACGACGGGGTTCACGAACACGCCCTCCTCCTGCAAGCGTTTGCAGAATTGGAAGGTCTTGAGCATGTCGTGGACATAGACGGGCAGGATGGGAGTTTCCGAGGCGCCGAGATGAAAGCCAAGGGCCAGCAGGCCCTGCTTCATGCGCTCGGTGTTTTTCCACAACTGCGCGATGCGCTCCGGCTCGCTGACCATGATCCGCAGGGCGGCCAGGACGGCGGCGGCGTTGGCGGGGCTCATGCTGGCGCTGAACACCAGCGAGCGGGAGTTGTGCTTGAGATAGTCAATGGTGGCTGCGTCACCGGCGATGAACCCGCCGAGGCTCGCCAGCGATTTGCTGAACGTGCCCATGATGAGATGCACCTCGTCCTCCAGGCCGAAGTGCGCCGCCGTGCCCGCGCCGTCGCGGCCCAGCACACCGATGCTGTGCGCGTCATCCACCATCACCGCCGCGTTGTGCTCCTTGGCGAGGCGGACCAGCTCGGGCAGCTTGATGATGTCGCCCTCCATGCTGAAGACGCCGTCCACCGCGATCAGCTTGCCGGCCTCGCGGGGCAGTTGGGCGAGGCGGCGGGCGAGGGCATCCATGTCGTTGTGCGCGAACCGGATGAACTCGCCGGCGGCGAGGCGGCAGCCCTCGACCAGGCTGGCGTGGTTGGCCTTGTCGCCGAGCACATAGTCATCGCGCCCGACGAGCGCGCTGACCACCCCCAGGTTGACCTGAAAGCCGGTGGAGTAAAGCAGCACGGCCTCCTTGTGCATCAGGGCGGCGAGTTCCTCCTCGAGCTGGATGTGCAGGTCGAGCGTGCCGTTCAGAAACCGCGAGCCGGCGCAGCCGCTGCCGTATTTTTTTACGGCGGCGATGACGGCCTCCTTGATGCGCGGGTCGTTGGTCAGGCCCAGGTAGCTGTTCGACCCGAGCATCAGGACCTTCTGGCCGTTCATGATGACCTCGGTGTCCTGCGCGGAGGAGATTTTGCGGAAATACGGATACAACCCGAGGGCACGGACCTGGGCGGCGCTGCGGTAATTCCGCACCTTGTCAAACAATGGCAGTTTTGCGGGCGCGGGGCCGTGGTCACCGTCGCCATTCGGGCCGCCGACGGCCGGAGCGGGCGCGGGCGGGCAGGCAGCGGGGTTTTCCACGGCGGCGGGGGCCTCGATGGGCTTCAGGGCACTCATGAAATCGGTTCCGGGCGCGTTTTTTGTCGCAACTCCGCCGGGCTGAATCAATCCAATTCTGGCCGTCGCTTGGCCAAAAAACCGCAAAACAGGCCCGATTCCGAGGGTTGCCCGCATCGGGTGGCGCCGGACCTCCGGCAGCTTTCCCGGGTTGGCGGGGAAAATTGTCCGCTGATAAGCCCCCTCCCCCTTGTGCGGGGCTGGCCGCTTCGGGCATGGTGGCCCCAAATCATGTGTGGCATTGTTGGTTACATCGGCAGAAAGGAGGCGGCCCCCCTCCTGATCGAGGGGCTGCGGCGGCTGGAATATCGCGGCTATGATTCCGCAGGTCTTTGCACGCTGACCGACCACATCCTTCAAGTCCGCAAGGCGGCGGGCCGTGTGGACCAGCTCGCCGCCGCCGTGCAGCGCCAACCTCTGCCCGGCGTCGTGGGCATTAGTCACACCCGCTGGGCCACGCACGGGGCACCCACCGACGCCAATGCCCATCCCCACCTGGACCAGTCCGGGCGCATCGCCGTGGTCCACAACGGCGTGATCGAAAACTATGACCGGCTCAAGGAGCGGCTGCTGGCCGCCGGTCACACCTTCCGTTCGCAGACCGACACCGAAGTGCTCGCGCACCTGATCGGGGAGCATTACGAAAGGCTGGCCGCCGCTCCCGTCGGTTCCACGCATCCGCTCACGCGGGCCGTGATGAACGCGCTCCGGGAGGTCATCGGCACCTACGGGATTGCCGTGCTGTGCCGCGAACATCCCGACGTGCTCGTGGCCGCGCGGCGCGGCTCGCCCCTCATCGTGGGCGTGGGCGAGGGGGAGCATTTTCTGGCCAGCGATGTCAGTGCCATCGTCGCTCACACGCGGCAGGTCATTTATTTGAACGATTACGACGTGGTGACCCTGACCCGGGAGGGTTACACGCATGACAGCCTGGGCGTGAACACGGCCGCGTTGCAGGTCAGCCAGATCGAATTTGACGCGGGCGCGGTCGAGAAGGGCGGCTTCCCGCACTTCATGCTCAAGGAGATTTTTGAGCAGCCGCGCTCGATCGAGAACGCGCTGCGCGGCCGGATTGACCATGCCGAGGCCATGCCCCGGTTCGGCGGGTTGAACATGACGCCCGCCGAGCTGCGCGCCGTGGACCGCGTGGTTATCACGGCCTGCGGCACGAGCTGGCACGCCGGGCTGGTGGGCGAATACCTGTTCGAGGAATTCGCCCAACTGCCCACCGAGGTCGAATACGGCAGCGAATTTCGCTACCGCAACGCCCCGCTCGACAAGCACACGCTTGTCCTGGCCATCACGCAAAGCGGTGAAACCGCCGACACGCTGGCCAGCCTGCGCGAGGCCCGTCGGCGCGGCCACAAGGTGCTGGCCCTCTGCAACGTGGTGGGCAGCACCATTGCCCGCGAGGCCGACGGCGGCATCTATTTGCACGCCGGCCCCGAGATTGGCGTGGCCTCGACCAAGGCGTTCACCTCGCAGGTCACGGTGCTGACGCTGCTGGCGCTGTTGTTCGGGCGGCTGCGCACCTTGTCCCACACCCGCGCGCAGGCCGTGTTTCAGGCCTTGGAGGCCGTGCCCGGGCAAATCGAACAGATTTTGCAACAGAACGACGAAATCCGGCGCATCGCCCGCAAATACGCGCGGGCGGAGGATTTCCTGTTTCTTGGCCGGGGTTGCAATTACCCCGTGGCCCTTGAGGGCGCGCTCAAGCTCAAGGAGATTTCCTATGTTCACGCCGAGGGCTATCCCGCCGCCGAAATGAAGCATGGCCCCATCGCGCTGATAGACGAGCACACCCCGTCGGTCATGCTCGTGCCCCGCGACGCGCTGCATGACAAGACGCTCGCCAACCTCGAGGAGATCAAGGCCCGCAACGGTCCCGTCATCGCGCTGGCGACCGAGGGGGACGACGGGGTGGCGCGCAAGGCGGACGAAGTAATTTTCCTGCCGCCAACCCTCGATCCGGTGTTTCCGCTGCTAGCCGCCGTGCCCCTCCAACTGTTGGCCTATCACATCGCCGTGGCCCGCGGATGCGATGTGGACAAACCGCGCAACCTCGCCAAGAGCGTCACCGTGGAGTGACCGGCCCGCCCGGCGGACGCTTGGCGCGGGGGCGGGGCGCTGCTTAACTCCGCGCCGCTTGCGAACGTTCGTGCAGTTCCTGGAACAGGCCGGCCCCTGGACGCCCGGGGTCTTCCTGCTCGTATTTGTATTGGCCTCGTTGCTGATGATCTGGCGGCTCGAGGCCATGAGCGCGGACGGCTTCGAGGGCACGGTGCTGGGGACGCTGGTGATGCCCTACTGCTCCGGCATCGGGAATCTGGTCTTTGCCTTCCTGCTGGGCACGCGCGGCGGGCCGGGCGGAGAGGTGGTGATCAATGCGCTGGTCAACAACGTGACGAACCTCACGTTGCTGGTCGGCCTGCCGGCGGTCCTCTGGGGATTGAGTCTGAATGGCAAGGTCGGTGGCAAGGGGCGTCGGGGCGCGGGCCGCGCGGCGCAGGTGAACCGGCTGTCGTTGCTGCTCACGTTGACGGCGGTGTTGTTTTTCAGTGGCGCGGCGTGGGCGCTGGCGCGGGACGGCGCGTTGAGTTTCAACGATGGGCTGGTGCTGTGTGGGCTGTTCCTGTTCTGGCAGTGCTTCCATGTGTTTGACGTGCTCAAGACCAACGCGCGGAGCGGGCGGTCGTTTAGTTGGTGGTTGCCGGTGGATTTGCTGCTACTGGCGGTGGGCGCGGTGGGCGTCTATGTGAGCACGGACTGGCTGGTGACGTGGATCAGCGGGTTGGAGCACGGATTCCTGAGTGCGCGCCACCTGGGCTGGTTGACGGGCTGGCTGATGGTGCTGCCCAACGCGTTGCTCGCGCTTTACTACGGCTGGCGCCGGCGGGCGGACGTGCTGTTCAGTTCACAGGTGGGCGACGGCCACATTTGCATCCCGCTGTGTCTGGGGATCGTGGCGTTGTATCAACCGGTGCAGGTGCCGGGGGTGTTTGAAACGGGCATGTTGCTGCTGGGCGGCGTGACGGTGCTCCATCTGGCGCTGGTGGCGGTGTTCGGCGGCGTGCCGCGGATGGTGGGGCTTGGGTTGCTCGCCGCTTACGGCTGGTTCGTGGCGCGCGGTTTTGGCGGGTAGGGCGGGATTCCGGTTGCCATCCGGCAGGGAGGCGGTTTTATTGCATCCATGACAACGGCTGCGCTGCCCAAACCGCCCAAGGCGAAACGCCGCTGGACCTACGCGGAAATGGTCGCCGAACTGCCGGAAACCAACCTGCCGGTGGAACTCTGGAACGGAGAAATTGTCATGTCGCCCGCACCGCATCCTGATCATCAGCGCATCGTTGCCCGCCTGTGGAAGCAATTAGACTGCTTCGTTTCCGAGGGGGACATGGGCGAGTGTTTTCTCAGCCCCCTGGACATCGTGCTGACTCCGCGCCGCGTGGTGCAGCCGGATGTCTTCTTCATCGCCAAGGCGCGACTGGGCTTGGTGCGCGATTACGTGGCGGGCGCGCCGGACCTCGCGGTCGAGGTGGTGTCCCACGACAGTTGGAAGCGCGACCGGGTGGAGAAGAAGGCGCTCTACGAGCAGGCGGGCGTGACCGAATACTGGATCGTGGACCCGGACGCCGAAACCATCGAGGTCTTCGCGCTGGTGAAGGGCGTCTATCAACTCCACTCGCGGGCCAAGGGCGGCGAAGTGGCCAAATCCAAACTGCTGTCCGGCTTCAAGACGAGCTTCCGGGAACTGCTTGCGTGAGTGGCGCGGGTCGGACCCGCATTCACAAGGTTAGCGGATCGGCGCGGAAACGTTCGCTCAACTCCACAAACGGCACCTGCGCCGCCAGCCAAAGCGGGTTGGCGGCAATCTGGTCCATCGTGGCCCAGGTGTTGTTGCAGATCAGGTAAACCCCCGGGCCGGCGACCATGAAGGCTTCGAAATGCGTGCCCGCCGCCTGCCGCGCAAACTCGAAGTCGCCGGTCTCGTAGCGTTGCGAGGTCAGGCCGGCGCGCAATGCCGCGAGGTCGGCGTCAAAACTGGCGAGGAACTTGTCGGCGCGCGGCCCCTGGTAATGGACCACTCGGGGGCGGCCTTTCTCAAAGCTCACGATGGCCCACTCGTCAAAAACGGTCCGTTGGTAACGGGTGTCCATGAGTCCGGCGCATTGCCGGATGTGTTCCAGGGCGGTGTCGAGGCGCATGGCGGCAGAAACGATACAGGCGGGCAGCAGCAGCTTCAACGCCAAGGTGAGCAACTCGCGCTGACGCGAGGTGGCGGGCCGGCAGGAGGGGGTCAATCGGCGGGCGCGTTCAGCCGCGCGAGGAGGAAGGCTTTCAGTTCCGCCGCCACCTTGCCGCCGAACCCGGGCACCTCGGCGATCTGCTCCTCGGTAGCCAGGCGCAGGCGCTGGATCGAGCCAAACTTCTTCAACAACGCCGCCTTGCGCGCTTCGCCGATGCCGGGGAATTCGTCGAGCAGGCTTTCGGAGATTTTCCGCAGCCGGAGTTGCGCGTTGTAGCTGTTGGCCACGCGGTGGGATTCGTCGCGGATGCGCTGGAGCAGCTTGAGCGCGTTGCTATCATGGCTCAACCGCAGCGGGGCGGCCACGCCGGGCCGGTGAATTTCCTCGAACTCCTTCGCCAGCCCGATGACCGGGATGTGCCCGAGGCCGAGCTTCCGCAACTCCGCGCACGCCGCGCTCAACTGGCCCTTGCCACCGTCAATGACGATGAGGTCGGGCAGGGTCGTGGCGGGTGAAGCCGAAGCGGAGCGGTGGGCGGTGGGCGGCGGTTCGTGCGCCTTGAGCTGTTCCAACGCCTCGAAAGGATTGGCCATCAGTTCGCGCAACTCCTCGACAATGGCGCGGTCCGCGTCGGGGTCGGGCGTGTCCATACTTTGGCCGTCGGCTGCTCCACCGGAAGCGGCGGGGGGCGCGGCGGCTTTGGCCTGCTCCTTCAACAATCGCGCGTAACGGCGGCGCACCGCCTCGGCGATGCAGGCGAAATCATCCTGCCCCTGAACGTCCTTGATGCGCAGGCGACGGTAGCTCGCGCGGTCGGGGCGGCCATTGCGGAACGTGACCACGCTGGCGACCTTGAGTGTGCCGCTGATGTTCGAGATGTCGAAGCCCTCGATGCGCGCGGGCGGCGCGGGCAGGCCAAGGGCCTTGGCCAGTTCCGCGTTGTCGCGCTCGGGCATCGCGGCGACGGGCACGTTCCACGGCGTGCGCTCGTAACGGGTGGCCTTGGCGGTGGTCTGCTTGAGGGCGGCGAGGGCGTCGCGGAGGTTCGCGGCCTTCTCGTATTCCTGCGCGGCGGCGGCCTTGCGCATTTCGGCCTCGAGTTGCGCGGCCATTTCGCCGCACTGACCGTCGAGGAATTCACAGGCGGCGCGGACCTGGTCGAGATACTGGGCGGGGGTAACGTTGCCGACGCACGGCGCGGTGCACCATTTGAGGTTGCCGTAGAGGCAGTGTTTGTAGTCCTGCGGGCCGGGCGTGAGCGGGCGGCAGCCGCGCAGGTTGAACTGCCGCCGCATGAGCGTGAGCGTGTTCCGCAGCGCGCCGGCGTTCGGAAACGGCCCGTAATAGCGCGAGCCGTCGTCGGTGCGCAGCCGCGTGAGCGTGAAGCGCGGGATGGGGTCGTTGAGGTTGACCTTGACCATCAGGAACCGTTTGTCGTCGCGCCAGTCCACGTTGAACTTGGGCTGGAGTTCCTTGATGAGCTTGCTCTCGAGCAGCAGCGCCTCCGGCTCGCTGCGGACGACGTGGACATCGAGGTCGTGGATGGTCTCGGTGAGCGCCTTGAACCGCGGATCCCAACCCAACCGGCGCGAGGGCTGGAAATACGTCATCACCCGCTTCCGCAAGTCGCGCGCCTTGCCGACGTAGATGACCGTGCCGAAGCGGTCCTTCATCAGATACACGCCGGGCCGGTGGGGAAGGTCCGCGAGTTTCTTGCGCACCAGGTCGGGGACGGGCATGGGGGACGGGCGGCGGGCTTTACTTGCCGCCGGGCTGGCGGGTGAAGGCGTTGACCATGCGGATGTTCGCGGCCTTGGCGGCGTCCATGACCTTGACGATCTGGCCGAAGGGCGCGGCCTGGTCGGCATTGATGGCCAGGCGCAGGTCGGGGTTGCGGCTGGCGCGCGCGAGCAATTCCTCGTGCAGCCGGTCGGCGGTCACCGCGAGCGCGTCCGGGCCGAGGCGAATGGCCCCCTGCGCGTCCACGCTGACAATCAGCGGCGCGTCATCGCTCGCGCCGGTCTTGGCGGCCTGGGATGACTCGGGCAGGGCGAGCCGGAGCGCGGGCTGCTGTTTGAAGGTGGTGGTCACCAGCAGGAAAATCAGCATCACGATCAGCACGTCAATCAGCGCGACGATGATGACGGCGGGGGCCTGGCGACGTTTGCGGACGGGGAAGCGCATGTCAGGGGTGCTGCGTAATGCGTGATGCGTGAACCGGTTTGTCTGGCTGGTGGCGTAAACGGTGCCGCCGTCTCATGGCTTTTTGTCCTCCTGAAACTGGCGGCGGACGAATTCGGCGCAGAGCTGTTCCATTTCGACGGTCAACACCTCGACCTTTTTGGTGAAGTAGCCCCACGTGATGAGGGCGGGAATGGCGATGAGCAGGCCGAACAGCGTGGCCTTCAAAATCAACCCGATGCCGCTGGCCAGCCGCGTGGCGTCGCTCAAGCCCTCGGTGCCCACGCCGCGGAACAGGTCCATCATGCCCGCAATGGTGCCCACCAGGCCGAGCAGGGGCGCAATGCCGACGATGATCTCGAGCACGACCAGCCCGCGCTCCAGTTTGACGACCTCGTGGCGGGCGCGGGTTTGCATCGCGTCCTCGACGTCCTTGCGCGACCAGTCGAGGTGTTCGAGACCCGCGAGCAGGAGGCGGCTCAACGGGGCGGGATGTTGTTCGCAAACCCGGCGCAGGACGGGCACTTCGGCGCGAGTGCGGCAGGATTCGACGGCGGCCTCGACCTCGGGCGGCACGACTTTTTTCCAGCGCAACGCCAGGCCGCGTTCAATGGCGACGGTGAGGCCGACGATCGAGGTCGCCAGCAGCAGCAGATAGACGAAGAATTCCATGGGAGAAAAAAGTGGGCCGCGTCAGTTGTAAAAAAAGGTGAACCGCACCTCGCGGAAATCGCCGTTCACGAGCCGGCGCATCTCGGCCGGCCAGCGCGCGTAGGGCGCGGGGTCGAGCACGGCCTTCTGGCAGAGCAGGGACAGCAGTTCATCCACGGTGTGCTGCACCACCTTCAGGTCCGTCACCCGGCCATCGTAGTGCAGCTTGAATTCCAAAACAACCTTGCCGGACCGGTCGCTGGCATAGTTGCGCTGGTCAAGCAGGGTGAACCACCGCTCCTGGATGGCCGCGACCACCTGCGCGTCATACACCCCCATTGGCGATCCAATCGCGTCCAGCGTGGTGGCAATGCCGCGCCGGCGCGTGCCGCCCGCGGCCCGGGCCTTTTCGCCGGCCGTGGTCAGGCGTGGCTCGGGGGCCTGACGCGCCCGGGCCTCGGCCAGCGTGCGCGGGCGGGGGCGTTCGCCGGTGCCCTCGGTCTTGCGCTCGGTTTCGGCGGGCTTGGCCATCGTCAACGCACCCGGAGTTTCGGCGGGGCGGGGCGGGGGCTCGGCCTCTTCCCCGGGTTTGGTCACCGGTTGGAGCGGCGCGGGCTGGAGCGGTTGCCCGCGTGAAAGCGGGGTGTCCTCGGTGCGGAGCATCCGGTCCTGGGTGCCGTCGAGCTTGGGCAGCGGTTTTTCCTCGGCGGCCGGCTCGGGCTGGGCCGCTACCGAGCTGACGGCCGCGTAGTATTTCGCATCCTTGGGAGGTTCGGCGGCGGCGTGGGCGGGGTTGACCTCGACGAACATGAGTGGCGCTTCGCGCGGCTCGGGCGCGGCGGGGCGGTTGAGTAAGGGCGGAACCAGCGCGTCCGTGGCCTTCTGGACCCAGGCCGGCACGCGCACTTTTTCCCAGACGTGCAGACGTTGTCCGGCCTTGAAGGTGCCATAAGCCAGGAGGTGAAGGACCAACGACGCGACCAAGGCGCGCACCAGCCGGGAATCCTCCCACGGCCGGGTGCGCAGCGTTGGTCGAACGGCATTCGGCTCGGCACCGGACATCGGCGGGCAACTTGGCGCACGGCCGCGGGAGCGGCAACTGGGAATGCAGGCGGCGGGGAAAGGCGTGGGAAAATCCAACCTCCAACGCCCAACCGCGATCAAACCGGGAAAGGGGAGGCCGGGCGCAGGCACGGTGCCGGGCCGGTTCGGGAATGGGGCAGGGGTGCCTTGAGGCAGGACAGGTCACGGGGGACGGGAGCGGGCTTTGCGAATGAAATCCTCGTGTTTCGCAGAAGTGCGTCGGCTGGCGCGGGGGCTGCTTTCCCAGACGGTGTCCGTTCACCTGGCCCGTCGAGGCGTTGCGCTTGGCGGGCGGAAGGGAACCGGAACCGGCGGGCAAGCCCGCCGACGACCGAAGAAGCCAGACAACCAAATCGCCGCCATGGCCCTGCCATTTTTGAATTCGTCGCGCGCCCGCAAGCGGGATTGCATTGTTGCCCTCGACCTCGGGGGGCGCACCACCAAGGCCGTGCTGGTCCAGCGCAAGGGCGTTACGTTCGTCCTGAGCGGCTGCACCGTGCAGGACGCGCCCATCTACGAGAAAAGCCTCTCCGCGGACATGCTCGGCGAGCACTTGAAGAGCATTGTGCAAGCCCTCGACTGCAAGGGGAAACCGGCCACGGTTGCTCTCGGCGTGAACGACGCGCTGGTGCGCCAGGCGGAACTGCCCGCCATGCCGGTCAGCGACATGCGCCAGGTGGTGGCCAAATCCTCGCGCAACTACCTGCAACAGGACCTGCCCGGTCATGTGTTCGACTGCTTCATCCTGCCGCAGCCGGCCACGGCCGCCGCCGCTCCCGCCAAACCCGCCGCCGGCGCGCTGCCCAAGCAGAGCGTGTTGGTGGGCGCCGCCCGGCAGCAATTGGTGGATGATGTCCACACCGCGCTGCGTTCCGCCGGCCTGCATGCCGACAGCATCACGCCCGGCCTGATCGGGCCGGTGAACGCCTTCGAGCTGGCGCAACCGGAGCTGTTCGCGAAGGAAAATGTGGCGTTGATAGATCTCGGATTTCGCAGCAGCTCGATCTGCATCCTGGCCGAGGGCCGGCTTGCGTTGAGCCGCGTGGTCAACATTGGCGGTGACCGCCTCACCGCGATGCTGGCGGAGACTTTGAGCGTTAGCTACGCCGAGGCCGAAGGCCTGAAAGTGGGGATGCCGGACGAGGTGCAACCGCACCTCGAACCGGCGCTCGCCAGCCTGGGCCGTGAGCTGCGCGCCTCCATTGACTTTTTCGAGCACCAAAACGACCGCGTCGTTGGCCATGTGTTTGTGTCCGGCGCCAGCGCGCGCAGTCCGATGGTGCTGGCCGGACTCCAGAACGAGTTGATGCTCGAATGCCAGCCGTGGAACCCGGCCGCGTTTCTCCAACCCGCCCTCCCGGCCACCCAACTGGCCGAACTGGAGGCGGTCCACGGTCAACTCAGCATTGCCATCGGCGCCGCTGTCGCCGCCCTCTAACCATGCCCATCCGCATCAATCTGCTCGCCGAGGCCCAGGCCGCCGAGGAACTGCGCCGCAAAGACCCCGTCAAACGCGCCATCTTCATGGGCGCAGCCTGCGTGGCCCTGATGGCCGCCGTTTCGGTGGTCGTGCAATCCAAGGTGCTCAGCACCAACCGCCAGGTCGCCGGCCTGAACGACCGCATCAAGGCCATCACCAACGACTACGCCGTGGTCATGCGGGACAGCGAACGCCTGCGGCAGGTGCGCCTCAACATGCGCGGTTTGGACCTGCTTGCCGCGGAGCGGTTCCTGCAAGGGTCCCTGCTTAACGCCCTCCAGCAGACCACGCTCGAGAATGTGCAACTGGTCCGCCTCCGCACCGATTTCACCTACACCCTGGTGGACGAGTCCCGCGCCAAGACCAACACCAGCAAGGTGCTCAAGCCCGCCACCGCAGCCGAACGCATCAGCCTGGTCATCGAGGCCCGTGATTCCAGCGCCAATCCGGGCGATCAGGTGGCCCGGTTCCGCGACGCGCTCTCCCGCCAGACCCATCTGGCCTCGCTCATTGGCACCAACAACGAGTTCCGTCTCGTCAACCTTTCGCCGCCCCAGCTTGCCCCGGGCGCGGACCGCGCCTCGGTGCAGTTCACGCTCGAATCCCGTCTCCCGGAAAAGATTCGCAACGACATTTCCGCCCGCGAGCGCTATGCCCCGGCCGCCCCGGCCGATAAACCCGCCCGCGCCAGCGTCAACATTGCCCGCACCGCCGACCAGCCATGAAAAACCTTCCCAAGGAAAAGAAACAGAACGTCATCCTCGTTGGTCTCGTCACCCTCATGGTGGCCGCCGGCTGGTGGTTCGGCGTGCTCGCCTGGCAACGCGACCACCTCCGCAAGGCCGAACGCCAGCTTCAGGAGAAGGAGGGCCAGTTCGTCAACATGACCAACACCCTGGCCCGTTCCGCCAATCTGGAGACCGAACTGGTCCACGCCGAGGACGCGCTCGCCGCGCTCGAGGCGCAGATGGCCACCGGCGACATTTTCTCGTGGGCCGTCAATACGCTCCGCGAGTTCCGCCAGAACTACAAAGTTGAAATGCCGCAGGTCGCCCAGCCGGTCATTGGTCCGACGACCTTGTTGCCGCGGTTTCCCTACCAGCAGGCGGCCCTGACCGTTTCCGGGACGGCGCATTTCCATGATCTCGGGTTGTTCATCGCTGATTTTGAAAACCGCTTCCCGTTCGCGCGCATCAACAACCTGGAGTTGAAGCCGGCCTCCTCGATGGGGGGCGACCTGGGCGGTCCCGAGCGGCTCGCGTTCACGATGGACATCATCTTCCTGATCAAGCCCAACGCCTGACCCCGCCCGCTTCGCCATGAAAACCTCCGCTTCTCTGATTTTGGCTCTCGTCATTTCCGTCTGCGTCGCCGGGGCCGCGCCCAATGCTGCGGGTCCCGAAGGCAAGGCGCCTGCCAAGGCGGCGCCCGCTTCCGAGGCCCCCATCGAAATTCCGAAGTCCCAGTTCATCATTCCCGCCTCACCCTCCGAAGGACGGGATCCGTTCTTCCCGGAATCCATGCGGCTCTTCGCCTCGCAGGTCCGTGCCACATCTGCCAAGGCGTCCGCTCCCGCGCCCGCTGTGCTGGTGCTCAAGGCCATTTCCGCCTCCGGCAATCGTCGCGTGGCCAGCATCAACAACCGCCCGTTCGAGGCTGGCGAAGAGGGCGAAGTCGTCATCGGCAACAGCCGCGTGCGCGTCCGTTGCGTTGAGGTTCGGGAGGACCGGGTGCTGGTGGAAGTCGAGGGCCAGCCCCAGGAACTCCGCCTGCGCGCCGGGTTCTGAGTCCGGAACCTGGCCGGAATCGTCGCCCCACTGTCCCGCCCGCAGACAAAACACCCCCGCGAACCAAGGAAAACCCGCTGGCACCCCGCCTGCTTGGCAAACACCCAATGCGTTTACAACCGCACCATAACGTCCGCCGTCAGAACCATCATCACACCATGAAAAAACACCTGCTGACCCTCCTCGGCTGCCTGCTCGTCTCCACGACGATTGCCCGGGCAGATGACGCCGCCCCGGCGGCCGAACCCACCACCCCCGAATCGGCCCCCGTGGAACCGGTCGCCCAGCCGGCCGCTGACCTGATCGTGGCCGAGGCGGCCACCGGTGCCCCTGCAGCCGCCCCGGCGGCCACTGAGGGAGCCGCCACAGTCGTCACCGGTGGCAGCACGGTCAACGACCTCATCGTTATTGACGACACGCCGTTGTTGGACGCCATCCGCAACCTGGCCCGCACCGCCGGCTTGAACATCATGATTGATCCCCGCGTGACTTACGGCGCGCCCGGGCCGGACGGCAAGCCGCAGCCCCAGCCCAGCATCTCGATTCGCTGGGAGAAAATCACCGCGGAACAGGCGCTGCTCGCCCTCCTCAACAACTACGGTCTCCAGGCCGTCGAGGATCCCAAGATCAACATCACCCGCATCACGGTGAAGGATCCCGCCGCGCCGGACCCGCTGGTGACCCGCACCTTCCAACTCCAGTATGCCTCCCCGACCAACATCGTGCCCGCGCTCGTGGCCTCGCTGGCGGACAAGCGCAGCAAGGTTGTGCCGGACATCCGCACCAGCCAGATTGTCGTGGTCGCCACGGAAAAGGAACTGGTGGAGGTGGAGAAGCTGCTGGCGCAACTCGACACCCAGACCAAGCAGGTGCTCATCGAGGCCAAAATTCTCGAAACCACCGTCAATCCCAAGACCGTCAAGGGCATTGACTGGTCCGGCACGCTGGGTGGACAGAATGTCGCCTGGGGCAACAATAACAAAGTGGATCCCGCGGAGAGCACCCGCAATCCGCTGGCGCAGCTTTATCCGCGCATCGTCACGCAGGGCAGCAGCTTTGGCACCGCGTTCCTCAACGCCGACGGCCTGGCCGCCACGCTTTCCTTCCTGAATTCTTACAACGACACCCGCGTGGTCTCCGAGCCGCGCATGGTCACGCTCGACAATCAGAAGGCCACCATTGATGTCGGCCTGCTGTTCCCGGTGGTGCAGACCACCGCCGGCACCGCGAACACCACCGGCGGCTCGCAGGTGGAATACACCAACCTCACCGTCAGCCTCGACGTCACGCCGCGCATCGCGGCCAACAGCTTCGTCGAATTGAGCGTGGCCCAACGCATCCTGCGCCTCGGCCCGCTCTTCGAAAGCACCGTGGGTGGCCAGAACAACAAGGTGAACTCCTTCTACACTCGCAATGCCGAGACCGTCGTGCTCATCCCCAGCGGCAACACCCTGGTCCTCGGCGGGTTGATCTCTGACGAGACCTCCTCGGCCAACAGCAAGGTGCCGCTGGTGGGCGATGTCCCCGTGCTGGGCGGCCTGTTCCGCCATGACAGCAAGCGCCGTGAGAAGAACAATCTGATGCTCTTCATCACCCCCACCGTCGTTACCGACAAGGACTACCAGCCCACGCCCACCACGTTCCTCAGCAGCAAGCCCGTCTCGGTGGACGAGACCGACTGGTCCGCTTGGGACAGCGGCCAGCCCCGCGACTGGAGCAAGAAGGGCGTCAAGGGCGGCGCGGTCAAAACCCGCTGGTAAGCCCGCCTTTCTTTCCGCGTGCGATTCTATCCGCCGCCGGCTCATCCCGGCGGCGGTTTTGCTTTTGATTCCCTTCACGCTGCGCCCGGAGCGCCGCCGTCCCAGGCGGCTTTGAACCAACGAACTTCGATGCGCCGGAATCAATCGCCACTCGTTCTCCCCGGGCCGGTGGCTGTGCCAAGCCGGCGAGGACGCCGGCGCTCCACCACTCGCCGGCATTTCCAGGCCGGTTCGCAATTCTGAAAACGCCATCTGCCTGCGGTTCCCGGAAACCGGGTAAATTAGCTCTGATTTCCGCAACCATGAGCCACGCCGGGATTGGCACCGGCCCTGCTTGTTCACTCCTGCGGCATAAGCCCGCTTACCTGCGCATGACAATCAATCTCCAAAACGCCCGTCTGGCGGCGGCCACCCTCGTTGAGGTGGTTGCCGCCGTGGCCGTGCTGGCCATCTCGGTCGGCGGCTTGATGGCGGCCATGGCCAGCGGCTTCCACACCATGCACATGACCCGCGAAAATCAGCGGGCCACGCAAATCCTGATGGAGCAGGCGGAGATGATCCGCCTCTACAACTGGAATCAGGTCACCAACCCCGGCTTCATCCCGCCGCAGTTTTTCGAGGTGTATGATCCGCACGCCCCCGGCGGGAATGTGGGTTGCACCTACACCGGTCAGGTGATCATCGCGCCGGTGTCCTTTCCCGCGACCTACGCGCCCAATCTCCGCCAGGTTACCGTCCGCGTGAACTGGTCCACGAAGGGGATTCCGCGCAGCCGCGAACTCACCACGCTCGTCTCCCGGGACGGCCTGCAGAACTATGTTTATTAAGAAACCCAACCGCCGGGGTGGCTGGACCCTGCTTGAGATGATGATTGCGGTGACGGTCTTCTCGATTGCCGGTGCGGCTGTCGGGGCCACCTACCTGTTCGGCATTCGCAGTTTCCAAGCCATTTCGAACTACGCCCAGCTTGACCAGCAGAACCGCGAGGCGATGGACCTGCTCACCCGCGAAATCCGGCAGGCCAACTCGGTCACCGCCTATCAGAACGGCGCCAACAGCTACCTGACCTTGGTGGATGGCAACCGGGTGCCGATCACCTACACCTTCAACGGCACGACCCGGCAGTTCATCCGCACCTCCAACGGCGTGCCGCGCGTCCTGCTGGAGGATTGCAGCCTGCTTGCCTTCAACCTGGGCATGCGTCCCCCCAACACCAACTTTGGCTACTTCCCCACCACCAACGTCAATCTGGCCAAGATCGTGGACCTGACCTGGCGCACCAGCCGGGAACTCCCCGGTGGTGTCATCAACAGCGAGAACATCCAGACCGCCCGCATCGTCATCCGCAAACAAAAGGTTCAACAATGAAAACTCAACTTTCCCGTCGTTCCGCCCAGCGGGGCACCAGCCTGCTGGTGGCGTTGTTTCTCACCACCATCCTGGCCGTGACCATTGCCGGCTACTTGAAGCACGCGCAGCAGCAGCAATACATCAGCGCCCGCTCCCAGGTATGGAATGCGTCCCTGATCGCCGCCGAGGCCGGCATTGAGGAGGCGCTCCAGCACCTCAACACCAACACCAATAATCTCGCCGCCGATGGCTGGGTCCATTCCGGCAGCATCTACACGCTCAATCGAACGCTGACCCCTTCGCTGCGTTACCGCGTGCAAATTGACGCTGCCAATCTGGGGCGCCCCGTCATCACGTCGCAGGCCTTCATCACCTCGCCGACATGGGCGGCCTCCTCGTCGTGGCTGGACCTGGGTTTTGCCCAGATCAGTTCTCCGAACTACAGCGTGAACCAGGTTCCGCCCACCATCACCCGCGCCGTCCGGGTCGAGGCGGGCCGCAGCGGCATGTTCCAAAAGGCGATGGTGGCCCGGCGCACCATTGACATGAACGGCAACAACGTGATGACCGACAGCTTCGATTCCTCCAATCCGCTTTACAGCTTGAATGGCCGCTATGATCCCTCCCGCGCTCGCGACAATGGCGATGTGGCCAGCAATGCGAGCATTATCAATGCGGTCAACCTAGGGAACGCCAACATCTATGGCCGCGTGGCGGTCGGCCCCGGCGGAACGGTGGCTGTCGGCTCGAATGGCGGCGTGGGCACGCGGCTGTGGCAACTCTTCAATCGCGGCATCCAGCCGGGCTATTTCAGCGATGACATGAATTTCACCTTTCCCACGATCACCCTCCCGGCCGGTTCAACGGGTTGGGAAACACCCACGGGGGGCACGGTGACGCAAACCAATTACGTTCTGGGCACGGGCACCACCACGTCGGCCACCTATCCCAGCCCGGTGCCCCCCACGGGGGTCCAAACCAACGTTTCCTACGTCACTGTCAGCGCCCTGCCCGTCCCGGTTCCCTATGGCACGGTCACCAATTACACCACCACCCGGGTAACGACGACGACCTATCCTGCCCCGGGCACATATGTGGGCACCGTCGAGGTGGTGGGAAATCGCTACCGCTACTACCAGATCACCGGGCGGACCTACACCTATCCCAGCTACACTTACACCTACAGCTACACCACCACCAACTTGGTCACCTCCACGAAGACCTACCAATACGTGCTGAACGGCAACCCTGTCACCAGCGCCCCGCGCCGCTACTACCTCAACAGCCTGAGCGGCAGCCTTCTTGTGCGCGGCAACGTGCAACTGGTGGTGGGCGGCAACATCGCCCTCACCGGCCAGGACGTCATCGAACTCGCGTCCGATGGCCAGATGGAGATGTGGGTGGGGGGCAGCGACGTGAAGATCGCCGGCAACGGCGTCATCAACCGCAGTGGTTACGCCCAGAATTTTCTCCTCTGGGCCACCGACAATGTGCGCAGCTTCTCCCTGAACGGTAATGGGGAGTTCACCGGTGTCTTGGTGGCCCCCAACGCGGCCATTCGCCTGAACGGCGGCGGAGCGGCTTACGAGGACTTCATCGGCGCCGTCATCGGTGACACCATCACTCTCAACGGTCACTTCAAATTCCACTACGACGAGGCGCTGAAGAACTATCGCAACAATGGCCGCTATCTCATCACCCGCTGGGATGAGGTGCCCGCCAGCCAGTTGGCGAACAACTGATCGGGGGCCGGGATCTGTGCGCGCCGTCGGCAAACCGCCGACGGCGCTTTGCTTTTTCCGGCTCAGGTCGCGCGTTGCAGCCACGCCTGGAGGTCGCGCCAGTGGCCGGCGCGGGGGGTGCCGCCCCGTCCCCGCAACACGAGCTGCCACGCCTGCCAGCCGTGCACGAGGGCCGGTTCCACGTCATTGTCCAGCCGGTCGCCGACCATCAGGATTTCTCCCGGCGCGATGCCCCGGGCTGCCAATCGCGCCGCCAGGCTGCGGAACACGTGCGGGTCTGGCTTGCTGAAGCCGTGCTCGAAGGACCAAAAGCGCAGCCCGGGGTGAAACAGTTCCAAATCCAGTCCCGCCTCTGCCAGCGCGTCGCCCAACTCGAGCAGCGTGTAGGCTTGGGAATTAGATGCGATGCCCAGCAGGCGCTCACCCTCGGCCAGTTCGTGCAGGCAATCGGCCGCGCCCTCCGCCAGTCGCAGGCTCCGGCCCACGCGCATTTGCGCCAGTTGGAAGCGCACCTGCTCCTCCGCATCGAGCCGGCCAAACTCCGGCACCGCTTCGGCCACCACCATTGGCCATTGCACCTCGGGCCGCGGGATGCCCCGCGCCTTGGCCTCCGCGTGTTCCCGCGCCACGATCCGCGCGGTGCGCATCGTGAACTCCATCCGGCTCACCGTCGGCTCTGTGCCGAAAAACTCCTGAAACAGCCGCCGCCACTGGCCGTCCGCGTCCGCGGGCGGCGGGCCCACCTCGAGCAGCGTTCCATACACGTCAAAAATGATGGCGCGAATCGGGGTCACGTTTGGGGATGCCATAGCAGCGGATACAGGTTGTGGGCGGCCAGCTTGGTGGCGAGGAAATCATTTTGCAGGGCCGGCGCGGAAAACTTCTGTGCGCTCTTGGCCCGGCGCACCACCGTCAACCAGCGGTGTGCGTAGGCCGCGCCGCCCAGCCAGCGCGCCGCGCCTGCCGGCCACGGCGTCACCTCCAGTTGTCGCCGCACCGCGCGTTCGCGCCAGCCGGACAGGAACGGGTTCAGCGGCGCGCAGGCGGCCCACGACGCGGCGACGGGCTGCGCCAGCACCTCGAGTTGTGCGGTCAAAGTTAGCCTGCTGAAGGGCACGGGCGCTTCGTCGGCGGCGGCCAGCAAGGCAGGCTCCGCCAGTTGACGTCGCGCGGCGGCGGGCAGGTCCGCACGCCAGCGGCGGAAAAGCAGCGCCTGCCGCGCGCCCTCCCGGTCGCGGTCAAACAGGCCGGGCGCGATCCACAGTTCGTCGTAGGCCTGCGGGAAGCGAAAACCAAAGCGGCGCAGGTCCGGCGCGATGTTGGGCAGCCGCCGGGCCAGCAGCGGACGTTGCGCCGCAGCCGCCTCGAGATACGGCAGGCCGAAGCCCTCCTGGATCGAAGTCAGCAACACTGCTTCGCTCGCCGCGAGCAGCTCGGGAATGGTCGGTTTCCGGGACTCGTCGCCGCCCAGCACGCCCAGCCGCAGCCGCCAGTGATGCCGCCGGGCAGCATCGGCCAGCGCGTGGAAATAGGGTGCTTCGTCGCGCGAACTGGCCGCACCGGTCACCACCAGCCACGCTTCGGGCCGCAGCCAGCGGGTCAGCAGCAGCGCCTCGGCGATGTTCTTGCGCCGCAGGGTGCGGCAGGGCAGCAGCCACACCGGCGCATCGGCGTGGGCGAGTTGTCCGTTGAGCCAGTGCCGCGCGGCGCGCACCCGTTTGACGGCGGGTGGCGGTTCCGGTGCCGCCAGGTTGGGCAGCCAGCACGCGCGTTGGCCCAGATGCTTTTCCAGCGGGGTGGCGTCCTCGTGATTGATGGCGGCGTGAACCACCGGTCCGGCGGCCGGGAACACCGCCCGCGCCACGGCGGCAAGCGTGCCCGCGCCGCACCGCCGCAGTTCGGGCCAGCGCCGCCAGCGGTTGTCGAACCACCAGTCGTGGTGATGCGAGACCAGCGGGACGCCGTGGCGGGCGCAGGCGGCGGCCAGTTCGCGGGTGAGAATGAGATTGCGACCGACGCCCAGGTTGTGCGCCCAGACCACCGTGCCCGCAGTCGGGTGCGGAACGAGGAGCTGATCGAAGGCGGCCCGCAAACGGCGGGCAATTTGGACCGGCGCCCGGCGTTGCTCCGAGAAGTAATTCACGGCCGGCTCGACGTGAACGCGGACGGGCACGCCCGGCAACTGCGCCGCGAAATGTTCGTGCCATGCCATGTCCGCCCGCGCCCCGGTGAGCAGCACCACCTCGGTCATTCCGCCGACGGCGTGCGCGAGATGGGGCGTCGCCAGTTCAATGACGCGCCGGATGCCGCCGGGGCGGAGATGGTAGTGGACGATGACCAGCCTCACGCACCGAGTTTGGTTCAGGCGCGCGGAGGGTTCAATCGTTTGCGCGGGAAAAAACCTGCCGCATGGCTTGCCCGGCGTCGTCCGCCCGGGCTACCATCGTCGCACACCAAGGGTCCGGGCGCGCCGCGCCCGGAGGCATTGCGGATGGTCGGGCCACCATCCGCGTAATGTTGCGCGGCAGCGGCGGGATCCGTCGCGCCGTTGTTCGAGAAACGCACCAACGCATGTCCGACTTTTTTCAAACTGGCGCCGTGGCCACGTTGCACCGGCTGGGCAAGCCCGACGTCGGGCGGCTGGAGCGCGAACTGGCCGGTTTCGCCGAGGAAACGCCCATCGCGCTCGTGCTGCCCTGCCATGTGCGCGAGCTGGGCTCGCCCGCCCTGCGGGGCATCGTGCGCGAACTGCGCAACGTCAACTATCTCCGCCAAATCGTTGTGGGCATTGACGGCGCGTCCGCCCGCGAATGGCGGCGGGCGCACAGGATTTTTTCGCGCCTGCCGCAGTCGCCCACGCTGATCTGGAACAGCGGCCCGCGCATCCAGCGGCTGCTGCGGGAGCTGGAAGAGGCCGAACTGCACACCGGCCCCGGCGGCAAGGGCCGGAACGTGTGGCTCGCCTTTGGCTACGTGCTGGCCAGCGAACAGGCGCGCATGGTGGCCGTGCATGATTGCGACGTCATCACCTACAACCGCGAGCTGCTGGCCCGGCTCTGCTATCCGGTGGCGCATCCCGCGTTCGGCTTCGACTTCTGCAAGGGCTACTACCCGCGGGTGACCAACAAGCTCAACGGCCGCGTGATGCGGTTGCTGGTCACCCCGGTGCTGCGCGCGCTCAAAAGCATCGTCGGCCCGCATCCGTTCCTCGTGTATCTCGACACGTTCCGCTACCCGCTGGCGGGCGAGGTGGCGATGGACATTGACCTCGTCCGGCGCAACCGCATTCCCTACGACTGGGGTCTCGAAATCGGCATGCTGGCCGAGGTCTTCCGCAATTCCGCGCCGCGCGCCATTTGCCAGGCGGAGTTGTGCGACAACTACGACCACAAGCACCAGGAACTCTCCGTGCGCGATCCCGAGAAGGGGTTGAACCGCATGGCGGTGGACATCATGCGCTCGATCTTCCGCCGCATGGCCAGCGAGGGCATCAAGCTCGACGCCGGTTTGTTCGAAACCCTCCAATTTGCCTACACGCGCCAGGCCGAGGACACCCTCCGCGCCTACAACGCCGACGCCGTCATGAACGGCCTGACCTATCCGCGCCACGATGAGGAGATGGCGGTGTCCACCTTCGGCCGCAGCATTCGCGAGGCCGCGCGCGCCCATTCCGAGGACCCCACTTTCTGGCCGCTCATCCCCAACTGGAACCGCGTTGAAGCGGCGCTGCCAAAATTCCTGGATGAACTGCGCGAGGCGGTCGCCGCGGACAACGCCGACGCGCTGCGTCAGCGGGAGAAGGATTGAACGGTAAGGAACCGGATTCCGGCGGATGACTTGCCCACGAGCAACACGATCCCACACGAAAGGGAAAGGCGTTGAAACCTGAGAACCAAAATTCGAAGCCCGAAGAAACACCGAACCGGGTTTTTCGGGCTGCGGTCGTCGGGGTTCGCTTCACACCGCTGCGTCCCGCCTGATTTCACCCCGCGCGCACCCCATGAGTTCTGAAGATTCTTCCCGCTCTCCCGCCGCGTCCGCCACCGTGCGTCAGTTGACGTGGCGCGCGGTCATCACGGGCATGGTGCTGGGCGGCGGGTTCTCCATCTGCAACATCTACACCGGCCTCAAGATCGGCTGGGGGCTTGGCATGTCCATCACCGGCGCGCTCGTCGGTTTCGGGGTCTGGCAGATGCTGGCCCTCACTCGCCGCACCACGGGGCTGAATATCTACGAATCCAACCTCAACCAGACCGCCGCCTCGTCCGGCGCGGCCATTTCCTCGGCAGGGCTGGTCGCGCCCATCCCGGCGCTAACGATGATCACGGGGCAGACGCTGTCCTGGCCGCAACTGGTGGTGTGGACGTTCTCCGTCTGCCTCGTGGGCATCGTGGTGGCCGCCGGGCTGCGACGGCAAATGATCGTGGTCGAAAAACTCACCTACCCCGGTGGCGTGGCCACGGGCGAGACCTTGAAGGAGATTTACGCAAAAGGCGCCGAGGCGATGGCACGGCTCTGGATGTTGACGGGCGGCGGCCTGATCGCGGCCGCCATCAAGCTGGCCGAGCACCTGTGGAAAATCCCGCGTCTGCCCTGGCCCGGCCAGTTCGGCGTGCCCGCCGGCAGCGCGCTGGAACAGACCGGCCACAAGGGCATCACGCTGGCCAATCTGGGCTTCGCCTTCGAGCCGACCACGCTCATGTATGGCGTCGGGGCCATCATCGGGCCGCGCGTGGGCGTTTCGCTGCTGCTGGGCGCGGTGCTCGCGTGGGGCTGGCTCGCGCCGCTGGCCTTTCACGCGGGCTGGACGCCGCCCGGCCCCGACGATCCTGCGCGAAGCTGGTATAACGCGGGCCTGCAATGGCTGCTTTGGCCCGGGGTTGCGCTCATGGTCACCTCCGCGCTGACCTCGTTCGCTTTTTCGTGGCGCTCGATTCTGAATGCCTTGCGTCCCGCCGCCGCCCGCACGGCAACGCCGCCCGCTGAGGACGACCAGATCCTGCCGCGCAACTGGTTCCTCATCGCCCTCGTGGTGGTAATGGCCGTGTCGGTGGTGTTGCAGGTGACACTGTTTGCCATCACCGCGTGGATCGCCGCGCTCGGCGTGCTGCTGACCTTCGTGCTCGCGCTGGTCGCCGCGCGCGTTTCCGGCGAAACCAACATCACGCCCGTCGGCGCAATGGGGAAAGTGACGCAACTCTTCTTCGCCATTCTGTCGCCCGGCCAGCCGGCGGCGAACCTGATGTCCGCCAATGTCACGGGGGGCGCGGCCAGCCAGTGCGCCGACCTGATGCATGACCTGAAGACCGGCCAGATGATCGGGGCGAACCCGCGGTTCCAGTTCATCGCCCAGGTGGCCGGGGCGCTGGCGGGCGCGCTCGTCGGGTGCGCCGGCTATCTGCTGCTGGTGCCCGACCCGAAGAACCAGTTGCTCACCGATCAGTGGCCCGCGCCGGCCGTGGCGTCGTGGAAGGCGGTGGCGGAGTTGTTCATGCGCGGCATTTCCGCGCTGCCGCCCGGCGCCGTCGAGGGGATGTGGATTGGCGGTGTGGCGGGCATCGTGCTGGCCGTGCTGGAAAAGTCGCTGCCCAAAAAGGCGCGGGTCTGGGTGCCCAGCCCGACCAGTCTGGGCCTGGCGTTTGTGATTCCCGCTTACAACGCCATTTCGCTGTTTCTGGGCGCGACGGCGGGCTGGGCGCTGAGCCGCTGGGTGCCGAACTGGTCGCAGCGGTTCTTGATTGTCGGGGCGTCAGGCTTGATCGCTGGCGAGAGCCTGTTGGGCGTGGCCCTCGCCCTGGAGCAAATGTTGCTGGGAAGGTGAGGATGGTGCCGATGGAGGGGCTCGAACCCCCACGTCTGTGAAGACACCAGATTTTGAGTCTAGCGCGTCTGCCAATTCCGCCACATCGGCCACCAAGGCGGGGAAAACTTAGCAGACGCCGCGTTCGCCGTGCAAGCCGCCAGTGCCCGGGGGGGGAAACCGCGTTGCAGAACAGGGGACCGCCCGCAACCACCAACGCCCACCTACTTGATGGACTTGAGGGCGATGATGAGGCCCACGAGGATGACCAAGCCGAGCGCAATGCCGCCGATCAGGAACCAACGATTCACCGTGTTGGTTTTCTTGGTAAAACCCTTGCCGGCGGTATCGAAACCTGCGCTGCGCGGCTCGGTCAGTTGATCCAAACTCACTCCGCGCTGCACGACCATGGTTTGGTCCTGCCGCTGTTTGCCGGGCGCGGGCGCGGCGGCGGGGGACGGGGCGGCAACGGGGGCGGGGCGACCGTCATCAATCCGCAGTTCCACCTGCCCCAGCCGCAGCGTCTGGCCGGGTTTCAGCACGGCCTCGGTGATCTTTTCTCCATTGATGAAGCTGCCATTGGTCGAATTGAGGTCCTTGATCAACAGGCCATCAGCTTGGAGGTGGATTTCGCAATGATGGCTGGAGACGGAGGGGTCAGCGATTTGAAACGTGTTGTCTTCAAGGCGACCGACGGTGGTTTTGTCCACCTTCAGTTCGTAGCTTTGCCCCGCAAGAGGGCCATTGAGGACCAACAGTTTCGACATAAGCTGGTGGGCGGATTATCAGCGGCCATCTTTTCAAGTCAACGCAAAGGTTCCGCGCACCGGGCCGTTTTGGCGCGTCAGCCCCGCTGCAGCACCAGCTCACGAAACTCGGCGAACAACGGGGTCGAGTCGTGCGGCCCGGGCGAGGCCTCGGGGTGGTATTGCACGCAGAACACCGGCTTCGTTTTGTGGCGCAGGCCCTCGACGGTCTGGTCGTTCAGGTTGATGCGGTCCACCTCGACGTCGGACGGCAGCGAGGCGGCGTCCACGGCGAACCCGTGGTTTTGCGAGGTGATTTCAACGCGGCCCGAGCGGAGGTCCTTGACGGGCTGGTTGCCGCCGCGATGGCCAAATTTGAGTTTGAAGGTTTTGCCGCCAAAGGCCTGGCCGAGAATCTGGTGGCCGAGACAAATGCCGAACATTGGCAGACCGGTCTGCAACAGGTCGCGCACGGTCTGGACGGCGTAACCCAGCGCCGCCGGGTCGCCGGGGCCGTTCGAGAGGAAGACGCCGGCGGGGCGGTATTTCAACACCTCGCTGGCGGGCGTGGTGGCCGGCACGATCTGCACCTTGAAGCCGTGCTGCCGGAGGCGCCGCGCGATGTTGTATTTCATGCCAAAGTCGAGCGCGACAATCGGCACGTCCGCGGGGGGCAGCGGTTTGCGGTGGTTGCGGGCGTCAGCGGTGGCGTTGCCGCGCACGAGGTCAAAGGCCGCGCTCTGTTCGTCCTTTTCGTCCCAGGCAAAGGGCGCGCGGTGCGTGACTTCCTTCACATAATCCACGCCGAGCAACCCCTCCCACGCCCTGGCCCGCGCCACGGCCTCCTCGGCGGACATCGGCTCGGTGGTTAGAAACCCGTTCATCGCGCCGCGGACGCGGAGCTTCTTGGTGAGGGCGCGCGTGTCAATGCCTTGCAGGCCCGGGATGCCGTGCTGGGCGAGGTAATCGGGCAGCGAGGCGTCCGCGCGCCAGTTGCTGGCGACGGGCGAGAGTTCGCGCACGACGAAGCCGGAGACGTGCGGCTGCCAGGATTCGACGTCCTGGGTGTTGACGCCGTAATTGCCGATGAGCGGATAGGTCATCGTCACGATCTGCGCCTTGTAGGACGGGTCGGTGAGGATTTCCTGATAGCCGGTCATCGAGGTGTTGAAACAAACCTCGCCGCACGCGGAGGCCCGCGCGCCAAACCCGGCGCCCTGGAAGACCGTGCCGTCCTCGAGCGCCAGAATCGCGTTCATCTTGTCCATCGCGGCGGCGATGCTAGGCACACGGGGGGGCGGGTCAAGCGGCAACGCCCCGGCGGGCTTGGCAAACCCGCGCACCGCCGATAGAACGGGCGCATGGACCGTTACGAACTGGCCTTTGGCGGCGTTCGCCGGCTCTACGGCGTGGCCGGCCAGGCGCGCCTGCGCCGGGCGCATGTCTGCGTCATCGGCGTTGGCGGCGTGGGGTCGTGGGCGGTCGAGGCGCTGGCCCGCTCCGGGGTGGGGGCATTGACGCTGGTGGACATGGACGACATCTGCGTGAGCAATACGAACCGCCAGTTGCACGCACTCGAGGGGGAGATTCACAAGGCCAAGGTCGAGTCGCTGGCGGCCCGCGTCCGCGCCATCAACCCGGAGTGCCGGGTGCATCCCGTCCGCGCCTTTTTCGTGGCCGCCAACGCCCGCGAGCTGCTGGCGCCGCGGTTTGATTTCGTGTTCGACGCGATGGACGCCGTGCGGGAAAAAGCGCTGTGTCTGGCGTTGTGCCGGGAGCTGGGCGTGCCGGTCATCACCTCCGGCGGCGCGGGCGGGCGGCGCGACCCGGCGCGGGTGCGCGTCGAGGACCTCGCGCGTGTTACGCATGACCGGTTGCTCCAATCCCTGCGCAAGACGCTGCGCGCGGAACACGGTTTCCCGCGCGGAGAGAAGAAATTCGGCATCGAAGCGGTGTGCTCCGCCGAACCGCCGGTGTTTCCGCAAAGCGATGGCCGGGTGTGCGCGACCCGCGAGGCGGGGGCGGATTTGCGGCTGGACTGCCGGAGCGGGTTCGGCACGGCCACGTTCGTCACCGGCACGTTCGGCTTCGTGGCGGCGGCGCGCATCGTCGAGCGGCTCGCCGCCGGGCCGGAGCAGGAAAGTCCCCGTCATGAAAAGTCTCACCGAGCATCTGTGGTTTGAGGTCCCGGGCCGCCGGGGTTTCGTGAACATCACCGGCACCATCGAGAAACTGGTGCGCCAGAGCGGCGTCCGCGAGGGGCTGTGCCTCGTCAACGCCATGCACATCACCGCGTCGGTCTTCATCAACGACGCCGAGGACGGCCTGCTGCACGATTACGAGGTGTGGCTCGAAAAGCTGGCCCCGCACGCGCCCACCAGCCAATACCGGCACAACCTCACCGGCGAGGACAATGCCGACGCGCATCTCAAACGCCAGGTGATGGGCCGCGAGGTGGTGGTGGCCATCACGAACGGGAAGCTCGATTTCGGACCGTGGGAGCAGATTTTCTACGGCGAGTTTGACGGCAACCGGCGCAAGCGCGTGCTGGTCAAAATCATTGGCGAGTAAGCTTGGCATCGCGGCCCGGAAAAGGTCGCGGCCAAGGTCGCCTTTGCCTCCGCGCGGGCCTTCCCCTACCTTCCGCGCGTGACCGCTGCCGCCGAAGCCGCCCTGCTAGCCCGTTGTCGTCGTGGTGACGCAGCGGCGTGGGATGAGCTGTTCGATCGGCACTACGCGCCGGCGATGCGGTTCGTCTTCACGCTCGGCGATTTCTCGCCGGAGGACGCCGAGGAAATCTGCCAGGAGGCGTTCCTCGCGGTGATCCGGCATCTCGGCTCGTTTGACGGGCGCTCACAATTTCAGACCTGGCTCTTCCGCATCGCCGCGAACAAGGCACGCGACTTCCGCGAGAAGCAGACGGCGGCCAAACGGGGCGGCGGACAGGCCACGATCTCGTTGGACGTGAAGCATCCCGAGACCGGCCGCGTGCCCGACCCGCCCTCCGCGCAGCCCGGTCCCGATGGCGAGCTGTTGCGCGCCGAGCAGGCGGAGTTGCTGCGCGCGGCGTTGGCCCGGTTGGGCGAGCCGTGCCGCGAGATCATCGAACTCCGCTACTTTGGCGATTTGAGCTACGAGGAACTCGCCGCCGCCCTGGCGTTGAACGTGAAAACCGTCAGCTCCCGGCTGAGCAAATGCCTGGACCGGCTCGAGGCCATTGCGAAAACCGTGTTTTCGCCGGAGAATTCTTCCGACGATCCCGTCTAACGAAACAAGCGTATGCCGGACACTCCTGAACGCGAGATCGAGCGGCAACTGCGCCAGCACGCGGAAGCGCGGCGCGCGGCGGCGGGCGAACCGTCGCTACATCCGGCCACGCGCCGGCTGTTGCAAGCGGAGGTGCGGAGGCAATGGGGGGGGCGGACAGCAGGGCGGAAGGAGGAGGGTTGGTGGCGTCGCTTTGGCCCGCGCCTGGCGTTTGCGCTCGGGATGGTGGCGTTGGTTGGCGTGGCGGCGGCGTTGCTGTTCGACTTCGGCGGCGCGCCCTCGGGGAATCTGGCCAGGTTGGAGAATCATTCGCTTTCCGCCGTGCCGCTGGCGGCACCCAGTGGCCCGGCAGAGGGAGAACCCCTTTTTCACCAGGCGCCCGCCGCCGAATATGGACGCACCATCGCGGGTGAGTCTCTGGCCGGGGGCGCGGCTTCCGCGCCTGCCCCGCGCGCTTTTTCCGCCGCGGATACGCTGGCGGCCCGGGAAACGGCGCCGGTTGCCGAGGGCCAGTTCTTTGGCGGAGCCACGCTGGCCCTGCGGGATGATTCCCAACCCGGGACTGATTCAACCAAGCCTGCTGCGGGCGTGTCGGATCGTTCCGCGAAAGTTGCGGCGAGCCTCCCGGCGGCACCCGGCATCACGCAGGCATTCCGCAACGCCGCCCTGTCGGCGGGCGCGACCACTGGCGCTGTCCCGGTTCCGCCGGTGCTCAATAATTTCACCGTGGCCCAAGCCGGCGAAACCTTGACCGTGGTGGACGAGGACGGCTCGGTCTATCGCGGCAACGTGACGCCACTGCCGGAGCCGACCGCGGAAGCTGCCTCCACATTGGCCGCGGCGGATGCCCGGAGGGCGGGTGGCGGGGAAGCGCGCGCTCTGGCAGCCAGCGCTCCGCTCAACCCAGCCGCGCGGCCCGCCGCCCGCGCGGAGGCGGGCGGCGAAGCGTTCCAGAACTGGCAGTTTCAGGTCGAGGGCACAAATCTGAGCCTCCGCCAGCGCGTGGTGTTTCAGGGGAACCTTTATCAGAACGCCCCCGCCTCGCTGCTGAACAACGCGGTCAACTTCCAACGCCAGGCCAACGCGCCGACAGACGCGAATGCCCCGGGCCGCGTGGCCACGCAGAACCAGTTGAACTCCTTCATCCAGGGCCGCGTGCAGGTGGGTGGCCAGCGCGAGACGGAGTTGAACGCGATTCCCCTCGAGCCATGAGCGCGGGGCGTTTTCCCGCTCATGGTTTCTTCGTTTGAGCAGCGAGGAAGTCCCGCTCCAGCACCGCCACGAGGCGCGCCACCGCCAGCATCAACTCCCCGCGCAGTTCCAGCCGGGCCGGATCGGCGGTGAAGTCCAGCGGTTCCGCCATGACCGCGGCGTAACGCTGGTTCAACGGCCGGGACTCGTCCGTGTGCCCCAGTTGCCGCACCAGTTCCCGCACCTCGTCCGCGTGCCGCCGGGCCGCGCGGATGGCCCGGCGGGCGGCGGCGAGGGAGGTTTCGCCCGTGTTCACCCGCCGGATTTGCGCGCACTCAAACGCGCGGCAGCGCCGCGGTCGGTTGGCGTAGATGCGGCACAACGCGCCGTCAAAGCAGGCGCACGGCTGGGCGAAGGCGGTGCGTTTGCCCTTGGCAAACAACTCCAGCCCGGCGGCGGTCAACCGCTCCGGGTCATCACCCCGGCGCAATTCCACGTCGCCGAAGAGGACGCCATTGCAGCACAGCCCGCACTCGGGGCAAAGCGTCGCAACGGCGTCGGGTTGGGTCTGGGGCATCGCGGGTGCCTGATTGCCTGCGGCTACGGTTGGTGTCAATCCCGGGACTTTTCCGGTCCGTAAATCCGTAACCGCCCCCGCTGATTTGCCGCTTGCAACAGCGCCGGACGGTTTGGCAAATCAGCGCCCCTCAGGGGCAACATGATCCCCTCTGAACAACAAAAGTCCGCCCTCCCGCTCAAAAAATCATGAACCCGCGCATCACTGGCTTGGCTGTGCTTTCCTTGCTGGTATTTCACGCCCAGGTTTTTGCTTCGACTCTGGTCTGGACCAACACCGCCGGTGGCAACTGGAACGTCGCCGCCAACTGGTCGCCCAACGCCGTGCCCGCTGCCGCGGACACCGCCTTCATCACCAACGCGGGCACCTACACCGTCACCGTCAATGCCGCCGCCACCATCGCGAGCCTGACGGTGGGCGACCCGACCGTCGGTGGCAGTCCAACGCTCGCGATTACCGCCGGTGCGTTTACGGTCACGAACTTGGTCGTGGCGCCCATCGCCCAGGTTCTGGTCTCCGGCGGCACGCTCCGGCCCGCCGGCCCGGCCACGTTGCTGGGGCCGATCCACCAGACCAGCGGCGTGTTCCAACCGCTCGTGCCGATCAACCTCAACACCTACAACCTCACCAACGGCGAGTTCCGCGGGGCCAACGTCTTCGTCACCAACTTCGTCTGGGTCGCCGGCCCGTTGAACTCAGAGAACGCCAGCCAGAACACCTTCACCGTGGTGAGCAACCTCACCATCGCCGGCTCGGGTTACAAATACTTCAGTTCCTACACCCCGCCCAACGCCCGGCAGCTTTACAATCTCGGCACCGCCACCTGGGCCGGCACGAACATCTTCGGCTTCCACGGCGGGCAGTTCCACAACCTCGGCACGCTCACCATCAACGGCGACGCGGGCTTCGTCTATGGCGGCGTGGGCAACGCGCCCCTGTTCCGCAACGCCGGCACGCTGAACGTAGCCAACAGCACCTTCACCCTCGGCGCCAGCGTGATTGCCACCAACACCGGCACGTTGAACCTGGACGCGGGTTCGGTGCTCCAGGCCAATGCCGCCACGCTGCACCTCGACGGAACGATCATCGCCGCGGACGAGAACAGCCTGCGCCTCAACGCCACCACGGCGGTCATTGCCACCACGAACCTGTTCACCCCGGCGCTCTGGTTGCAGGCGGGCACGCTCTGGCAGACAACCAACATGGTTGTGGACACCCTCAATCAGCAGAACGGCGTCTTCCGCCCCACGCTGCCGGTCTCCTGGAACAACTACCACATGACCAACGGCGAATTGCGCGGGGCCGACGTGGTCCTCACGAATCTGGTGTGGCACGGCGGTTCGTTGAACTCGGAGAACGCCACCGACAACGCCGTCACCGTGGTCAACAGCCTCACCATCACCGGCGCGACCGCCAAGGCGCTCAACTCCTACGTTGGCGGCACGGGCCGGCAGCTTTACAACCTGGGCACCGCCACCTGGAGCGGCGCGAACGTGCTCGCCTACAACGGCGCGTTGTTCCAGAACGAGGGCACGCTCACGTTGCTGGGTGACGTTGCCTTCCCGTTGACGGGCGGCACCGGCACACCGGTTTTCCGCAACACGGGCACGCTGACCAAGAGCGCCGGCACGGGCACGGCCAGCTTCGCCGGCACCGTCATCACCAACACCGGCACGTTCAACTGGAACGTCGGCAGCCTGTCCTTCAACGGCCTGTTCGCGCAGGTCGGCGGCGCGGCCCACCTCGGCACGAACTTCACCGCCGGCGGCAATGTCCGCATCGAGGCCGGCTCGCTCACGGGCCGCGGCACCATCGCCGGTTCGCTCTACAACAACGGCGTGCTCAATCCCGGCGCCTCGCCCGGCTTCATCCAGGCCGCCAGCTTCACCAACACCAGCGCCGGCGTGATCAACCTGGAAATCGCCGCCACCAACGCGCCGGGCACGAACTACGACCAGCTCCGCTTCACCGGCCCGGCCACGCTCAACGGCACGGTGAACGTCACGTTTGACGACAACTTCGGCCCGGCCGTGGGCGATCGGTTCACCATCCTCACCACCTCGGCCCGCAGCGGCACGTTCAGCAACGTCATCCTGCCCTCGTGGGCCTTCATCCTCACGAACTACTCAACCACCAACGTGGTGCTCGAAGTGATCGGCCTCACCAACGCGCCGCTGGTCGTGCTCACCAATCCGGCCAGCCAGACCGTCTGGGAGGGCGACCCCGCGAGCCTTTCGGTGAAGGTGGTGGGCGTGAACCCCATCAGCTATCAGTGGCAGTTCAACAGCACCAACCTGCCCGGCGCGACGAACGCCACCTACTCCATCCCCGCCGCGAACGTCAGCCAGTCGGGCCTCTACACCGTGCTCATCAATGATGGCGGCGGCAACTCGACCAATGTTTCCGCCACGCTCACGGTGTTACCGTTCCTGAACACGATCTACTGGACGAACCTCGCCGGCGGCAACTGGTCGGTCGCGGCTAACTGGTGGCCCAACCGCGTGCCCGCCGCCACGAACAATGCGGCCATCCTCTCCAACGGCACCTACACCGTGACGGTGGACGTCGCCGCCGCGTGCAACAACCTCACCGTCGGCTCGATCAGCGGCGTCGGCACGCAGACCGTGGTCCTTGCCGGCGGCCAGACCCTCACGGTGAACGGTGATGGGAACTGGGCCACCAACACCGTGCTCAACCACTCCGGCACGCTCCGCACCAGCGGCGGCGTCAACCAGATGCGCGGCAAGTGGAACTGGTCGGCTGGATCGCTGCTCGGCGCGGGACGCACGATCCTTCACTCCAACGCCACGCTGACATTCAGCTTGAGCACGGCTGCCAAGGCCATCGCGACGAACATCCTCGAAAACTTCGGCACCATCAATCAGGTCGGCGACACCTTCGGCAGCGCGCAAATGCCCAAGTTCTCCGGCGGGGCGCACCTGACCAACCATCCCTCCGGCGTGCTGGTCCTGGCTGCCAACCGGCTCGAATACAGCGCCTCACCCGGGCCGCGATCCTATCTGATCAACTACGGGACCGTCGAAACCCTTAGCGGCGACGTCTTTGACCCCAGCACCATCTGGATCGAGTTCATCAACTACGGGCTCTTGGACAACCACGGTTACGCCTACCTCGGGGCCGGCACCAATTACGGCATGTTCCGCTGGAACAGCACGGCCAATGAAATCAGCGTGTTTGGCCGCGAAACGCCCGCCGAATACTTCAGCTTCGAGGACGGCACGACCTTCATCGGGACGAACCCGGTCCTGCGCATCGGCGGTTACGCGCAATGGAACACGGCCACCCCGCACCCCGGCACGGTGGTCGTCTCCATGGGCTCCGGCACCGCCAGCTTCGCCAATCCCGAGTTCCGCATCCTTCAGGGCTACACGCAGACCGGAACCACGCTCGTGCAGAAGGGCCGCTGGACGCAGGCCAACCCGGCCCTGGTCGCTGACCTGAACATCCTGACCGACGGCCTTGTCAACGAAGCCCACACCTTCACCATCACCAACGCCGGTTTGCTGCGGGTCAACACCCTCCAACACAACCGGCGCAACCTCGCCAACGGCGGCAGCATCCACGTCCGCAGCAACCTCGTGCTGGCCGGCGACAGCGTCACTTCCGGCGGCGGGGCGATCTACATCACCAACGCTGCCATCGCCTCGTTCACCGGCGGCACGGTGAACAACCAGTTCATCGAAAACCGCGGCACCAACACCGTCACCGGCAACCTCGCCTTCATCGGTGGCGCGCACTACCACAACCGCGCCGGCGCGCGGCTGAACTTCAGCACCGCCAACTTCAACACCGGCCCGGCCAGCCTGTTGAACGAGGGCCTCATTGACGGCGGGCGCGGCGGGTTTGCCGCCCTCACCAGCACGAATCGCGGCACGGTGCTCTCGACCTTTGCCGGTTACGACCTCGCGCTGGGCAACTACCGTCAGGAATCCGGCCTCACCGAACTCGGCGTGGGCGGCATCAGCGGCAACCTCGAAATCCTCGGCGGCGAACTGCGCGGCACCAACCAGATCACCGGCAACGTGTTCAATGCCGCCGCGTTCCTTCCGGGCAACTCCTTCGGCCTGTTGAGCATCACCGGCAACCACACCAACGCCGCCAGCGGCACGCACTACCTGCCCATCCAGGGCGTCGTTCCGGGCACGGGCTTCCCGCAAACCCGCGTCACCGGCACAGCCACGCTGGCGGGCACGCTCTACGTCAACTTCACCAACAGCTTCACGCCCGCGCCCGGCAACCTCTTCACCGCGATGACCTTCACCGCGCGTTCCGGCGTGTTTGATGCCGTCGTCAACGACACCTACGGCCTCGAAGCCTTCTACACCGCCACCAACCTCGTCCTGCGGGCCGAGAATCTGCTCCCGTCCGTCAACCTCACGCTGCCGCCCACCGGCACCAACCTCGTCTGCCAGCCCTTCCGCCTCGAGGCCACCGCCAGCGACGCCGACGGCGTGGTCACCAACCTGTTGCTCACCTTCGACGGCTCCCCCGTGGCCAGTTCGGGCGGCGCGCCGTTGTCGGTGCTGGTGGAGAAGGACTTCCCCAGTGTGAACCTGGTCACCGCCACGGCGATTGACGACCGGGGCGGCGCGCGCACGGTGTCGCAGAACCTGACGCTCATTCCCGCGCCGCCGGAAGTGCTGCTGCTCGGCGGCATCCGCAGCAACACCACCTTCAAAATCTGCATGGACGGCCTGCCTGGGACGAACTACGTGATGCAGGCCAATACAAACCTGCTGACGACCAACTGGGTGAACCTGGGGCCGATGCAGCACACCAACGGCATCTGGCGCTACTTCGACACGGGCGTCATCACCAATCCTCCCCGCCGCTTCTACCGCGCCGTGCGCGTGCCCTGAGCGGTTGTCAAAAATGTCATGGTTGGGTGAGCACACGCTTCACCCGGCCTTCCGCCTTTGCTGTAGCTACGACGGACGGGTCGGCCACCCTCCCCCCAAACCGGAGCGCCAGCGTCCTCGCTGGCTTTCGACTTTCGCGCGCCCAAAGCCGGCGAGGACGCCGGCGCTCCCATGGGACGGTTTCGGGGTTCAAAGCGCGAACTTGGGTTGGGCGAATTCTCTCCCCATCGGATGGGGAGAGGAACGGGGTGAGGGGCGCTGACGGGAATACGCACCCCAATGGGTTGTTGAATGGTTCTAGCGGGGCGCCAGCCGGGCCTGTTGTCGGCGGTATTCGCCGGGCGTCACGCCGAGGGTTTTGCGGAACTGGCGCGTGAAGTAGTTGCTGTCGCTGAAGCCGACGGCGAAGGCGATGTCCGTCACGCTCTGGTCGGTGCGCCGCAGCAGACCGGCGGCGCGTTGGACGCGCAATTGGATGAGATAGGCGATGGGCGAGGTGCCGAGCGCCGCGTGGAAGCTGCGGAGAAAATTCCGCTTCGACATGCGGGCGATTTGCGCCAGCCGGTCCAGTTCGACGGGCTGGTCGTAGTTCAACTCCAGATGGCTGATGGCTTCGCCGATGCGCAGCAGCGCCCGCGAATCCGCGTTCCGCGCCCTTGCGAAACAGCGCGAGAGCTGGCCGACCAGCTCCATGAAGGCCGCCGTGGCCATGAACTTGAATCCCGCCGTCCGCGCCCGCAGCTCCGCGTCCAGCTTGTCCACGCAGGCCATTGCCGCGGCCAGTTCGGCGGGCGTGAGTCGCAGCCGGCTGCTGAAACCGTGCCGCTGCCGCCACGCCGGCTCGAGCGTGAACAGCGCATGGTAGCCGGGCAGGGTGCGCAGATCCCACGTCCGCCAGTTCAGCTTGTCCGGCTGGAAGAGGATGTTCACCAGGCACAGCCGTTCCATGCTGTGGTAATCGTGCGGGCGTGAGCCGCCGATGACGAACACGTCACCCGCCGCCAGCGGGTAGGATTCGGTCCCCGTCACATGCACACCGCGTCCGGCGGTGATGATGACGATCTCGGCGAACTCGTGCGCGTGCAACCCGAACGGCTCCTGCGGATCCCGCCGCTCGACGGCGATGGGAAACCCATCCGGGTGGAACCAGTCTTTGCGTTTCAGGACGGCGTGCGGCATGGCGTTCGCGAGGGGTCGTCAGTCGGCGCTGCGCGCTCCTCTCCCGGTTGAACCAGACCCTTTCCGAGTGCTCTCCCGGACGTCACTCGCCGATTAGTGAGGCGGGGCGTTGGTGGCCGGCGGATTGGTGGCCGCGCGCCGGCCGCCCAGCAGGCCGCCGAGGCCGCGAATCAAATCGGCGGCGGGCGCATTGGTGGCGGGGGCGGCGTTGGTGGTGGCGGGGGCATTGGTGGCGGGCTGGCCGCCGAGCAGACCGCCGATGGCGCCGGCCACGCCGCTGACGTGGCTGCCGAGGGCGCTGCCGGTGTTGCCAATCACGCCGCCACCGGTGCGCAGCGCGAGTTGCGCGACGACGAGATAGTTCACGTCCGGTTTGGGCATCCCGAGCGTGCCCTTCATCTTCACAAAATCCGGCAGGGGAACGAAGGGGGCGTTGGTCGGATGATTGGACGGCGTCAGGCCGAGTTTGTCGGAAACGCTCCGGCCCAGCGCCACCGAGACGGGGAAGTTCATCACCGAATTGGTCAGCACGTCGGCAATGGCGATGCTGCCGACGGCGTCGGCGCGGAAGGCGAGGCTTTCGACAAAGGCCTCGCGCAATTCGATCTGCCCGCCGCCCGCCGTGCCGCGCGCGACAATGCCGTTGATGGGCGAACGGAAGAACTCATCCACAATCCCGCCGCTCGAACGCGGCGCGCCCAGGAGGCGGCCCATCAGATTGCCCACGGCGGCGGTGGGGTTGCGGATGGCGTCGGGGATGCCGACGACCACGTTGATGAGGGACTTGAGCACGGGCATCCGCGCGTCGCCGAGCGAGAGGCTGAGGTTCGTGGTGGCGAAGTCGAATTGCCCGGCCAGGTTCTTCTGGAGGTTCGCGCCGGTGACGCCCGCGCCGGTGAGCTTGGCGGAGGCGTCGGCGGTGCCGCCCAACTGGCCCTTGCGCTCGGGTTGGAAGGAGTTGACCAGCGGCGCGAGCGGCACGGCGGGGGCGTTGAATTCAACGGCGTATTTGAACCCGGGCACGCCGAGATCCAGATCCGCCTTCGCGGTTACCGGTGCGCCGTTCAACTGAAGCGAGAACGGCGACAGCACGACGCGTCCGCCATCCAGTTGCAGCGTCGCGCGCCAGTCGCGGATGTCCACCTCGCGCAGGAACAACCGGTCAATCTGAAGCTGGCAGACGAAATTGCGGAGCGGCAGGGTGAGGGCATCCGGCTCGCGTTCCGGCTCGGTGCTGGCGGGCGGCGGGGCGGTCTCGGTGGCGGGGCCGCCCATGAACAGGTCGTAATACCGCGTCAGGTCGAGCGCCTCGGCGGCAAGCTTGAACTGGCCGCTGATGGCGTCGGTCTTGGTCAGGTCGGCGCGGCCCGTCAGCGTGAGTTCATTTTTCGCGCGGTCGGTCGCGGCGAGCTTCAACAAGCCCTGGCGGACCTCGACCAGGTTGCCGTTTTGCGCCACGTCAAAATCGAACGTGGTTGCAGGCAGGCGGATTTCCTCGCGACCACTGCGCCCGGCGAGCTCGGCAAGGGTGAGCCTGCCGGTGACGCTGGCGGCCCCGGGCTTTTGCTCGGCCTTCACCGTCAATTGCATCGTGCCGGCGGTAAGATTGGTGAGCGTGCCGGGCGACAACCCGAGCAACGGCACCAGCCACGCCTGCGCGTCCGCGCTGGCGGCGAGGCTGCCCTTGTCCAGATCGTAACCGGCCTTGCCGTTGGCGGTGGCAAGCTGCTGGCCGCGATGGGTGGCGGTGACGTTGAATCGTTCGACCGTCACCTGCGCGAGGTCACGCACGCTGCCATTCGCGGCGAGGGTCACGCCCAACTGCGTCAGGCGGTTGGTGGCTGGCCCGGCGCTCACGTCGGCCAGTCGCGCTTGCGCGTCGAAGCCGAGTTTCTTGCCGTTGTCCTGGGAGAGTAGTTTCACCGTGGCCCCCAGCGTGCCGCCCGCCACGGCGTCCTCGGTGAACGCGCGCCACGCGGCGAGGTCGAGGTCGTTCACCGTCAACGTCATCGCCGCGTCGCCGCCGCTGGCGCTGCCCGTGCCCCACGAGAGGGTCATCGGCGCGTTCAACTCGGAGGCGAGCACCGGGCGGTCATTCTGGCGACCGGCGAGACTCAGCGTCCGCACCTGGGCGGTGGATTTCGCGGTGTCCACGGTGACCGCGTAACTGGCCGCCAGGTCGAGCCGGGGCGTGGCGCGCCCGGCCTGCGTGACTTGCAGACGGTCGAGGTTGAACTGGCCCGCCAGCGCAAGCGCGTTGCCGCCGGCGGTGAGTTCGAGCGTGTTGGTCGAGGAGATTTCCGTGCCGCCGAAATCCAGCCCCAGCGGCGCGCCGAACAGGTTCAACAGCCGGCGGTCCACGCCCGCCAGCGTCAGCGTCAACCGGCCCTCGCGCTTGGCCGCGTCGAACGGCCCGGCCACGCGCACCGTGCCCAACGGCGTGCCGGCCTTGCGGAAGGCGATGCCGAGGTTCTTGAGTTCCGTCGGCGTCAGGTCCGCCGTGAAGTCGAGGCCCGCGCCGGCCAGTTCGGCCAGCGTGCCGGTGGCGCGCGTGACGTCGAGTTTGTCCGCACCCTGGAGGGCGGTCGGGAACAGGTCGGGGCCGAGCGTGAAAGTGTATTTGCCGTCGTGCGCGAAGGCGGCGCTGCCGCGCTGGGCGGCGTCGGGCGGATTGAGTTCCGCCTGCCCTTGCATCGCGAACTCGAACCGACCCGCCGCGCCGTTCTTCACGTCCGCCAGCGTGACGTTGAGGCCGGTGACTTCGACGAGGTCGCGCGTGCCGCCGGGATGATGGCGGACGTAACGGAGCGTGGCGTTCTTGAGCTGGAAGTTTTTGAGGTCCACCTGCGGCGGGGCGGAGGTCTTCTTGGCGGGCGCGGGGGGCGCGGCGGGGCCTTCGGTGAGCGGGTCGGTGTTGCGCTTGCCGTCGGCGGTTTCCACCACGGTGACGACGGGCGCGTCCACGGTGATTTCGTCCACGCGCAGCGTGCCGCCGAGGATGGCCATCAAGCGGTAGCGCACGCGGGCCTCGTTGACGGTGAGCAGTGGCTCGGTGCCGGTGGTCTGGACCTTGAGGCCGCGCAGGTGCAGTTCGGAGAACGGGCTGAGCTTCACGTCGTCGGCGGTGACGGTGGCGTTCATCGCCTTGCCGACGCGGGGCAGGACAAAGCCCTTGAGGAAGGCGGAACTGGTGAGAACGAAGAACGCGACGACCAGCAAAACGGCCAGGGCGGCGGCAACGAGGACGAGTTTCTTGAGCCAGCCGCGGCGGGCGGCGGGCGGAGGAGTGGCGGTGGCGGTGGTGCTCATGGTGTTGTCGGTTCGCGGTGAACGGCGGACGGTAACTTACCCCGGATGGCCCGCCGTGTCAGCGTTGTTTGGGACGGGTGGCGCGGGGGCCACATTCAAGGCATAGTCCGCGCGTTCATGAAGACCTCGATTGTGGTGCCGGCGTTCAATGAGGAGCGGTTGCTGGGCGAAACCCTCCGGCACATCCGCGCCGCGATGAGCGCCTTCACCGCGCGCGGCTGGGACACCGAACTCATCGTGTGCGACAACAACTCGACCGACCGCACGGCGGAAATCGCCCGGGCCGCCGGCGCAACGGTGGTGTTCGAGCCGGTGAACCAGATTGCCCGCGCCCGCAATACCGGTGCCGCCGCCGCCACGGGGGACTGGCTCGTATTTGTGGATGCCGACTCGCATCCCACGCCGGAGCTGTTCGCGGACGTGGCGGAAGCCATTGCCAGCGGGCGGGTGCTCGCTGGCGGGGCGACCCTGCGGCTGGCGACGAAAAGCCGGCGGGCGCGGCTGGTCAACGCGGGCTGGAACGCCCTGAGCCGGGCGCTGCGGTTGCTGGCGGGGTCGTTCATTTTTGTGGAGGCGGCGGCGTTCCGGGCGGTGGGCGGGTTCAGCCACGAGTTGTTCGCTGGCGAGGAACTGGATTTGACGCGCCGGCTGAAGGCGGAGGCGCGTAAATCGGGCCGCCGGGTGGTCATCCTGCACCGGCATCCACTGCTGACCTCGGCCCGGAAGGTGGAACTTTACACCGGGGCGGAACTGCTGCGGTTTTTTCTGCGCGCCGCCGTGCTGCCCCGCGCCACGCTGCGCAGCCGCGAAGCGTGCGCGCCGTGGTATGACGGACGGCGGTGAGACGGCCCGCCCGCCAAAAACCGAAGCGCGTGGATCGTCCTCCCGTCGGTGCCTACTTCCCTTGACGGATGCGCTCCTTCTTTTCCTCCAGCTCGGCTTGGAGTTTTTTCCGCTCGTTCGCGAGCTGTTCGCGCAGTTTTGTGGCTTCGTCCTCGTTGCCGTGGCTTTCGGCCTTGAGAATTTCGTCGCGCAGGCCGATTTCGCGCTGGGCGATTTTGGCGGCGTATTGCGATTCGAGTTCGGCGATGGCGGCTTTCTGCTCGGCGGTCAGTTTCACGGTGGGGGCCTGCTTCTGCAGCCGTTCCATTGCGAGTTCGTAGGCGGATTTCATCATGTGGACAGCTTGGCGGGGGCGGCGCGGGAAGCAATCGCGAAGCCACGCCGTCACGCCGCGTCTCCGCTGGCGACCGGCGGTTTCTTCTTCCACGGCATGTCGGGGAATTTCGCGGGCGGCGGCGGGGGCGGTTTGGGTTTGGCCATCTGGAGGTCCGGGTTCTGGTTTTTCTGCGCCTCGGCGTGCGGGTCTTCGCGCCAGCCGGCAATGCGGGCCTGCAGGCCGTGATGTTCCGCCACCGCGCGGTTGCCGGCCTTCATGTAGAAGAGCGACAGGTTGGTATGCACGAGCTGGTCCTTGGGCCGCAGCTTCTCCGCCTTGTGCCCTTCGGCAATGGCCGCGGCATAATCCCCCAGCCGGTAATGCGCCATCCCCAGCGCGAGCTGCGAATCGAAATGCCCCGGCTCCTCGGCGAGAATCGCCCGCAGTTTGGCAATCGCGGATGCATAGTCGCCCCGGCTGAAATCAAACATGGCATCGTCGTGCCGTTCCTGTAACGTCATGGGCGCACCTTCGCCGCCCGCCGCGCCGGACGCAAGCGGCGGAGCGGGATGATGCCATGACGGTTCCTTTGAGACTGATTTCGACGGATTTTGACGGCACGATTTTCGCCGAGTTTGAAACCCCGCCCATCCCCGCGGAGCTGGCCCGCCTGCTGGGCGAACTCCAGGGACGCGGCGCCCGCTGGGTCATCAACACCGGGCGCGACATGTCGAGCCTGATGGAGTCGCTGGGCCGCTCGCATCTGCACGTGCAGCCAGACTTTCTGGTGTTGGTGGAGCGGGAGATTTACGAACGGCACGGCGGGCAATATGTGCCGGTGCGGCCCTGGAACGACCGTTGCGCCGCCGACCACGCGGCGTTGTTTGCGCGGGTGGCCGATGCCGTCGCCGGCCTGGCCGACTGGATCAACGCGCGGTTCGCCGCCACCGTTTATGCCGACCCGCATTCGCCCCTGTGCATCATCGCCGACAACAACGGGGATATGGACGCCATCCACGCGCGGCTGGACGAGTTCGCTGCCGGGGTGCCGGACCTTACCGTGGTGCGCAACGACGTCTATGCCCGCTTCAGCCACGCCGCCTACAACAAGGGCACCGCGCTCGCTGAAATCGCCCGGCGGGTCGGCGCGGCGACCGGGGAGGTGTTTGCGGTCGGGGATCATTTGAACGACCTACCCATGCTGGACCGGCGCTATGCCGGGCGGCTCGCCACGCTGGCCAACGCGGTGCCCGCCGTCACCCGGCAGGTGCGGCAACAGGGCGGTTACGTCAGCCCGCTGGCGCAGGGGGCGGGCGTGGCGGATGCCCTTCGACATTTCCTTGGCGAAACTTGGCCAGCGCGGCTGTAATGCTACAGGCCAGTAAAAGAAGTCTTCCTGATTTGCGTCACAAGCGGGCTTTGCGGAAATGTCGGGCAACAACGCAACCCTTTGTCACACAGTAGAATATGGATTTCGATAACGCTTTATTGCGGGTCATCCCGGTGTTAGTGTGACCTCGCTGAACGTGTCCCCCGGCGCCGTCAGTAGTTCGTTGCAACTTGCCGGGCTGAGTAAAATCTGAATTACCGATTTTTATGAGCGCCCCATCCACCTCCGCATCGTCGCAGGACGGTGCCACCAAACTCACCCGCATCTCCGAGGCCGTCATTCGCATTGCCGGCAACTCGCAGGACGGCATCCAGGCCATCGGCGGCTTCCTGGCCCGCCTGGCCGGCCGCAGCGAGCAGGAGGTCATGACTTTCATGACGATCCCTTCGACGATCTCGGGCGGACCTTCGATTTTTCAGGTGCGGATTGGTTCCGGAGAGGTGTTGAGCGCGGGCGATGAAGCCGATGTGCTGCTGGCGTTCTACCAGCACTCCTACGAGGGGCACATCAGTTCGCTGCGCAAGGGGGGTATCGTGCTGTTTGATGCCGATCATGTGACGCCCAATCCGGAGTGGGAAAAGACCTACCGCCACGTGGGCGTCAAAATTTCCAGCCTGACCGTCGAGGCGATTGGCGGCACGGCCAAGGACAAGGGCAAGAACATCTTCGCGCTGGGGCTGGTGGCCCGCATGTTCGATCTGAACACCGCCAAATTGGAAAAGCTGATCGCCGAGCGCTTTGGCGGCAAGGATGAGAGCGTGCTGCGCAATGCGCTGGCCGCCTTTCACGCCGGTTACGGCTATTCGTTTGGTTCGGCGGCGGAGTTGTTTCAATTCGCGGAAAGCCGGAAGATGGACCGACCGCAGGTGGTGATGAACGGCAACGAGGCGCTGGCTTACGGCCTCATTGCCGCCGGTGTGCGATTTGGCGCGGGCTATCCGATTACACCCTGGTCAGACATCATGGAGCTGCTCCGGCGCGAACTGCCCAAGTATGGCGGAATGTTCATCCAGTGTGAGGATGAAATCGCTTCGGCGGCCATGGCGCTCGGTGCGAGCTACGCCGGGCGCGTGGCGGTGACCGGGTCCAGCGGTCCGGGGATTTCCCTCAAGATGGAGTGCATCGGTTGGGGAGTGATGTCCGAGACGCCGCTGGTGGTTGTGGACATTCAGCGGGGCGGTCCCTCGACGGGGATGCCCACAAACGTCGAACAATCCGACCTCAACATCGCCTGCTTTGGCAGCCACGGCGACGCCCCGCGTGTCGTGCTGGCGCCCTCCAATGTAGAGGACTGCTTCTACACCGCGATCGAGGCGGTGAAGATTGCCAACGAATACAACACCCCGGTGTTCATTCTCAGCGACCAGGCGATCGCCACCCGCATCGAGGCCTTCCCGGAGCCGGACCTCCAGAAGGTCTGCCAGGACATCACCCCGGATTGCAGCCCGGTGGCCGAATACAAACCCTACGATCTCAGCGCGCCCAACGGCGTCGTCCGGCGCGTGGTGCCCGGCACGAAGATTCTCAACGGCAAATACCCCGTCGCCACCGGCCTCGAACACGACGAGATGGGCCATCCCACCGGCAGCCCCAAGCTGCATCAGCAGATGACGGCCAAGCGCCGCAAGAAATTGCAGGCCCTGGCGGCCACGCTGCCGAAGCCGAAGATTTACGGCCCGCCCGAGGGCAACATCCTGCTCGTTGGCTGGGGTTCGACCGAAGGCCCCATTCGCGAGGCCGTGGACCGCGCCCGCGCCGCCGGCGACAGTGTCTCCTCGATCAATCTGCGTTACATCAGCCCATTGCCGAACGGCCTGGAGGACATCTTCTCCGGTTTCAACCACGTCATCGTCGTGGAGATGAACGACGAGGGCCTCTACGGCTACGGCCAGTTGGCCGCCGTGCTCCGCGCCCGCTATTGTGATCCGAAGATTTGCGCCCTGAACAAGACCGACGGCCTCACCTTCAAGGTGAAGGAGATTTTGGAACGCACCCGGACCGTCCTCGCCGGCGCCCGCAAGAATTAACCCCTGCCCCACATTGATCCCATGAGCTCGTCCACTCTGCCTCCGACCGCCCCGCAAACGCCGCTGGCCATCAATCCCGCCGCCGCCGAGCGCAAGGGCCTGACCAAGAAGGAGCTTGCCGCCGACCATCCGACGTGGTGTCCCGGTTGCGGCGACTTCTCGGTGCTCGCGCTGTATTTCAAGCTGCTGGAAAAGCGCAAGCTCCAGCAGGACGAATTCGTCAGCATCTCGGGCATCGGTTGCTCGAGCCGCTTCCCCTACTTCGTTCAGGCGCACGGCGCACACTTCATTCATGGCCGCGCGCTGCCCTTCGCGACCGGCGTCGCGTTGAGCCGGCCCGACCTGCACGTGTTTGCCTTCAGCGGCGATGGTGACGCCTTTTCCATCGGCGGCAACCACTTCAGCCACACCGCGCGCAAGAACGTCAAAATGACCCTCGTGGTCATGGACAACCAGGTTTATGGCCTGACGAAGAAACAGACCTCGCCCACCTCGCCGCTTGGCTTCAAGAGCAAGACGGACATGTGGGGCGCGTTCGATCATCCGATCAACCCGATGAAGCAGGCCATCACGATGGGCGCCACCTTTGTCGCCCGCACCACCCACACCAATCCCAATCACGTGTTGCAGATGATGGAACTGGCGATGGACCACAAGGGCTTCAGCTTCATCGAATGCCTCAGCGAATGCGTCGAGTTCTACGAGGGCGCGTTCGATGCCTCGAACCCGCGCAAGGGCGGCGTGTTCAACGAGGTGCCCAAGAGCCATGACGTCACCGACGAGCTGGCTGCCTACAAGCTCGCGGGCACGCCCTTCCCCGGCTACTTCGGCGTGTTCTACAAGGTGGACCGCCCGACGAAGAACGAGAAGGAGGCCGAGGTGATCGCCAATGCCCGCGCCAAGCTCACCGGCCAGGCCGATTGGCAGATTCTCCAGAAAACCTTCGACCGTCTGAAATAGCCCGCCCCGTTTCCGCCCACGCCCCGGCCCAGTGCCGGGGCGTTTTCGTTTTGGCTGCCCGGCCGTCAGGCGCAGCAACTTTGATGGCCGGTTCAATCCCCCAGCAGCGGACGCTGCTCGGCGCGCCGCCACCCCAGCCACGCCACGAAGCCCGCCGCCGCGCCGCCGAGATGCGCGGTGGCGGCCACGTTGCTCGCCCCCATCATCTGTTGCGCCAGGCCAATGGATTGCAGCAACAGCCACAGCACCAGCGCGCCCCACGCGGGAATCTGCAACCACCGGAAGAAGAAAAAGTAACGCATCAGGAACCCCAGTCGCGCCCGCGGGAATTGCAACGCGTAAAACACGATCACCCCCGAGATGCCGCCGCTCGCCCCGATGCACGGCACCGTCGAGCGCGGGTCCATCAGCACATGAACCGCGCCCCCCGCCACCGTCGCCGCCAGCAGCAACAGCGCGTAACGCCAGCGCCCGAGGAAGTCCTCCACGTTGTCGCCAAAAATGAGCAGGAAATACAGGTTGCCCAGCAGATGCAGCACGCCGCCGTGCAGGAAGAACGATGTTACCCACGTCAGCCCGCCCCAGCGCCACGCCTCCGCGGGCACCAGGCCAAAGGTTTCCACCACCGGGCGATGGTTGAAGAACGCCGCCACGCTCACCAGCAGAATGACCACCGCCAGCCCCCACGTCACCCACGGGCGGAGCGTCAGCGGGTTCGTTTCCGACTCGACCGGAAAGCCGAGAAACGCGGGGATGGCCTTCCAATCCGCGTCCGGCCCGTCGTCGGTGACGCCGCGCTGGCGGAGGTTTTCCAGTTTCCGTTGCGCCAGCGCCTCGAGGCCGCGCAGGTGCGCCGCGTCGGGCGATTCGAGCACCCCCTCGGGCACGGCCTCGAATTCGAGCGGGTCGAACCACACCACGCCGCAGGGCTTGCAGGCATCCAGTTCGAGCGGCGGCTCCTCCGAAACAATCGCGCGCATCGGCGACTGGCAGAACGGGCAGGGCCGGCGCGTGAACGTCGTGGTCCGGTTTATCTGGCGCAGCATCGCCGTCGCGTAACGGTCGCCCGCCACCCGGCGCAACTGCGGCAGCGTGACCGCGCGGCCCTGGCATTCCGGGCAGACGAAGAACAGCCCCTCGCGATAATGCGTGGTGTGCAACGACGCGGCGCAGTGGGGGCAGTGCGGCACGCGCGCAAGGGTAGGAAGCCGGCCCGACCGGGCAACCGGAATTCCCCGTGCAGATTGTAACGGCCCGTTTCGGACGTTGCCTGTCCCCCCGGGCGGGGGCTACCCTGTCGCCGTCATGAAACACGTGCTCGACTTCGAGAAGCCGATCTACGAATTGCAGGCCAAGCTCGACGACCTCAAGAGCCACCCCGAAAAGCACGCCCTGGGCATCACCTTCGAGGAGGAGATCGCCCAGATGCAGCGCAAGATCGAGGAGACGCGCCGCGAGATTTTCTCGAACCTCACCCCCTGGCAACGGGTGCAACTGGCCCGCCATCCCCGCCGGCCTTACGCGCTCGACTACATCCAGACCGCCTTCACCGGCTTCCAGGAACTCCACGGCGACCGCCGCTTCGCCGACGACCGCGCGGTGGTCGGCGGGTTCGCCCGGCTTGGCGACCAGCCCGTCATGGTCATCGGCACGCAGAAGGGGCGCGACACCAAGGAAAACATCCTCCGCAACTTCGGCTCCGCGCACCCCGAGGGGTATCGCAAGGCACTCCGGCTGATGGAAATGGCCGACAAGTTTGGCCTGCCCATCATCACCTTGATTGACACCGCCGGTGCCTACCCCGGCATTGGCGCCGAGGAACGCCACATTGCCGAGGCCATCGCCGTCAATCTCCGCGAGATGACCCTGTTCGAGGTGCCCATTATTGCTGCCGTCATCGGCGAGGGCGGCTCGGGCGGCGCACTCGGCATCGGCGTGGCGAACCGGGTGCTCATCCTCGAAAACGCCTACTACTCGGTCATCAGCCCCGAAGGCTGCGCGGCGATTTTGTGGAAGGACCGCACTGCCGCCGCCAAGGCGGCCGAGGCGCTGCGCATCACCGCCAAAGACCTGCTCGAACTCGGCCTCGTGGACGAAATCATCCCCGAACCGCTCGGTGGCGCGCACACCGACCCGAAGGCCACCGCCGAAAACCTCAAACAGGCGCTGCTGAAACATCTGGCCGAGGTGGCCGCCATGACGCCCGAGGAACGGCTCGAGGACCGCTACGCCAAGTTCCGCAACTTCGGCCACTTTGCCGAGCCGGCCCCCGCGCCCGCCGCTGTCTGACATGCTTTACCCGCTGACTTTCACCCCCCGCTTCAAGGAGCGCGTCTGGGGCGGGCGCAACCTCGAGCGGCTCTACGCCAAGCGCCTTCCCGCCGCCGTGCCCATTGGCGAATCCTGGGAAATCACCGACCGCCTTGGCGACGTCAGCGTCATCGCCAACGGCCCGCACGCCGGGCGCGACCTGCGCTGGTTGATGAAAGAACACGCCGACGAACTGCTCGGCGACGCCACCGCGCTGCATGGCCGGTTCCCGTTGCTCATCAAGATTCTCGACGCGCAGGACACGCTCTCGCTCCAGGTGCATCCCCCCGCGGCCAAAGCGGCAGAACTCAAGGGCGAACCCAAGACCGAGATGTGGTTCATCACCGACGCCCGACCGGACGCGGCGCTCTACGCCGGGCTGCGGCGCGGCGTCACGCGCGCGGAGTTCGAGCAGCGCATCGCCGACGGCACCGTGGCTGAATGTTTCCACCGCCTCCCGGTTCGTGCGGGCGACGCGCTCTTCCTGCCCAGCGGGCGCGTGCATGCCATCGGCGCGGGCAACGTCATCTTCGAAATCCAGCAAAACTCCGACACCACCTACCGCGTGTTCGACTGGAACCGCGTCGGGCTGGACGGAAAACCGCGCGAGCTGCACATCGCCGAATCGCTCGCGAGCATTGACTTCAACGACTTCGAGCCATCGCTCGCCCCGCACGAACGGCGGACGGTCGGCCTGGCCACTGTGCGCGAGCTGGCCCGCTGTCCCTTGTTCACCGTCGAGCACTGGGCATTGGATACTGGAGGCAGCGTCCCGCTCGCGCCCGGCGTTATGCACGTCATTGCTGCCGTCACGGGCCGGGTGCGCGTGGAGGCCGCGACGGGCGCGGCGGAACTGACGCCGGGCCATTTCGCGCTCGTGCCGGCCAGTGTGAACGCGACCATTCGCGCGGAATCCTCCGCCACCTGGCTGCGTGCTGAGGCGGGACGGTAAAAAAGCTGGATGAACTCGCCCGTCACTTCCCCACCAGCCCGCTTCACCGTGAAGCGGTTCCTTCAAACGTGGATCATCAACAGTCTTGCGGTGGCCCTGGCCGCGCTGTTGTTGCGGGGCATTGACTACGACCGGCCGGCGGACCTGCTACTGGCCGCGCTGCTGCTTGGTGTGCTGAACGCCTTTGTCCGGCCGCTGCTCCTGACGCTCGCGCTGCCGCTGCTGGTGCTGACGCTGGGCTTCTTCCTGTTCGTGGTCAACGCGCTGCTGCTCTGGTTCGTGAGCGCGCTGGTGCCGGGCTTTCGCGTCGAGAGCTTTGGCTGGGCGCTGGCCGGCGCGGTGATCATCGGGTTTGTTTCCCTCGTGCTGCACGTGCTGACCGGCCTGAACCGGGCGCGCATCCAGTTCCGCCGCGGCCCACCACCGCCCCCGCGCCGCCCGGACGACAACGGGCCGGTGATAGATGTGTAAATCGTTGTAGATCTGCAAACCGCAGCTCGCCTTCCGAAGGGGATCCCCGTCCGCAACCCGGCCAGGTAGCGCAGGCAGCCTTGCCTGCGGGTTCTCGGGCAGCCTGCCCGAGTTCTCCTTTCACACCCGCCCAATCCTCATTGAAGCATGCGCGTCCCGGAGCGCTGCCGTCCCCGGCGGCTTTACGTTCACTCGCCCGCTCAAAGCCAGCGAGGACGCTGGCGTTCCCTTCCGGTTCGCGCGACTGCCCGCCGGCTTACTTCGCCGCGTTCGCGCCGGGATGCTGGGTGCGGATGGCGTAAAGTCCGCGGCTGGCGGTGATGAAGAGCGTGCGGCGGTCGGCTCCGCCAAAACACACGTTGGCCGTCCAGCCCTCCGGCACGGCAATGTGCTCAATCTGCTTTCCCTGCTGGTTGAAAACGAACACGCCCCGCCCGGTGAGATAAAGGTTGCCTTCCGTGTCCAGCGTCATGCCGTCGGAACCCATTTCGCAGAACAGCGTCTTGTTCGTGAGCGAGCCGTCGGGGGCGATGTCATAGGCCCACGTCTGTTTCGCGGCGATGTCGGCCACGAACAGCCGTTTGCCGTCCGGCGTGCCGATGATGCCGTTGGGCTGCTTCAGGTCGTCCGTCAACCTGGTGAGCGTCTGGCCGTCGGGCGCGAGCCGATACACCTGCTGGCTGGGCTGCGGGGCGTTGGTGTGCGTCCACCACGGGCGCTGGTAGTAGGGGTCGGTGAAATACAGCGCGCCCTCCGGATGCACCCAGACATCGTTCGGCCCGTTGAAGCGCCGCCCGCCGAATTCCCGGGCCAGCACGGTGTGTGTGCCGTTGGTGGCGATGGCCCAGAGTTCGTTGTTTTCATCGGCGCAGGCGATGAGCCGTCCGTCGGCGGCGAAATACATGCCGTTGGCGCGGCCCGCCGGTTCCAGAAACGTCGAGAGCTTCCCGTCCACGCTCCATTTCAGGATGCGGTTGTTGGGCTGGTCGGTGAAAAAGACGTTGCCCGCGCGGTCCGCCGTCGGTCCCTCGGTGAACTTGAACTCGCGGGCCAGGGTTTGCAGCGTGGCCCCGGGAGCGATGACGGGGGAGGGGGTGTTGGTGGGTTGGGCCGTGGCGGCACTCAGGGATGCGGCCAGGGCAAGAAACGCGACAAGGACAGTTTTCATTTCAGCCTCCCAAGCTCGTTGGATCACTCACATCCCCCTTGTTGAACTCAACGTATTCCTCGGTCAGGTCGCTGGCATACATCAGCGCGCCGGCTTTGCCGAGATTGAGGCGGATGTGCAGATCGAATTCCTTCGCGGCCACGGCAGCGCAGAGCTGTTTGAACGTCGCCTTCGTCGGCTGGCCGCGCTTGAGGCTCCAGAGAATCTTGCGGCTGCCCGGCGCGCTGTAACCGATGTCCACCTTGCGCTCGACAACGGTCGCGGCGCTGTAGCCGATGGCGTCCATGATGCGGCCCCAGTTCGGGTCGCCGCCAAACCAGCTTGTCTTTACGAGCGCGCTGTTGGCCACGGCCCGGGCGGCGGCATCGGCGTCGGCGAAACTGCGCGCCCCCTCGACGCGGACGGTCACGAACCGCGTCACGCCTTCGCCGTCGCGCACAATCATTTTGGCCAGTTCGAGGCAGACAAAACTCAGGGCGGCTTGGAACTTCTTCAGTTCCGCGCTCCGCGTTTCGAGCTTCGCGTTCTCCGCCAGCCCGTTGGCCAGCACGAGCACGGTGTCGTTGGTGCTCATGTCCCCGTCCACGGTGATCCGGTTGAAGCTGTGGGCCACGGCTTCCTGGAGGCAGGCTTGCAGCATCTTTGCCCCGATGGCGGCATCCGTGGTGAGAAAGGCGAGCATGGTGGCGTGCAAACCGGCGGGGGCGGCGGCCGGGCGCGCGCCGGTGGCGCTCATGCCGGGCTGGATCATGCCCGCGCCCTTGCAGATGCCGCCGAGCCGGACGGTCCGGCCGCCCAGCTTGAATTCGACGGCGACCTGCTTGGGTTTGGTGTCGCTGGTCATGATGGCCTCGGCGGTTTCGTCCGCGCATTGCGGTTCGTTGCCGAGGAGTTGTGCGGCGGCGGCAATGCCGGAACGGACATTGGCCATCGGCATCGTCACGCCGATGCGGCCGGTCGAGCCGACCAGCACGTGTTGCGGCGGGAGGTGAAGGAGTTGCGCGGCATACGCGGTCATTTCCCGCGCGTCGGCCAGGCCCCGGCGGCCCGTGCAGGCGTTGGCGTTGCCGGAGTTCACCACAATGGCCTGCGCGGTGCCGCGCTTCACCCGTTCGAGGCACACTTTCACGGGCGCGGCGCAGACCTGGTTCGTCGTGAACATCCCGGCAACGGTGGCGGGCACTTCGGACACGATGAGCGCGAGGTCGCGTTTGCGGCCCTTGTTCGAGCCTTTGCCGGTGCCGAGACGTTTGATGTCGCAGAACACGCCGGCCGTGAGGAAGCCCTGCGGGGCGACAATCGAGCCGGGAACGGTGCGGAGGAATTTCTTCATTGGAAAATCAGGCCGCGTCGAGTTAAGCCCGGGCGGCGGCGGCGGGCAAGCGGAAGGCGGGTGCGCCCTCCGGGTCAACGTCCCGCCCGTTCGAGGATGACGTGGTCGCCCAAGGGTGGCAGCGGGTAACGCAGTTCCTCCGCCGACCGCATCTCGGTGGTGAAGCTTTTGAACGGGCCGTCCGGCGCGTAATCCACATGCAGCACCCAGCCCTCGAGCCGCCAGCGGAACGGCACATCCTCCGCCGGGCCGCCGGTGCGGGTGACGGCGCGGTGGGTGCCGGTGCCGTCGGGGCGGAAGGTGATGTCCCAGCGCATGTCCCGCGAGCGCAGCGCGGAACGCCAATACGAGCGCGCCTCGACAAAGGCCTTCGGATCAAAACGCTCGCGCACCGGCGCGGTCTGGCGCGTCGTCGCGCCCTCGCCATCCTGCTGGATGATGGTGGCCATGCGGGGCTGGTATTGGGCCCGGGCCAGCGCCTCGGCGGAGGCTTCGATGTTGATGCGCCACACGCCGGGAAGCGCGGCCAGCACTTCGGCGGGCGAGGCGGCGGCGGGCGGAATCCGTTCCGGCGGCGGCGCGTCCATGCGGCTGGCGCAGCCGGCCACGAGCAGCGTGGAAACCAGAAGCCCGGCCAGCGCCGGGCGGAAGGAGCAATCGTTCACGCGCGATTCATGCCCGCCGCCGCGGGGCGAGTCAAGCGGCGGCCCGGTGGCCCCGTTGGGGCAATGCCGGGCCGCAGGTGCCTTTCTCCTTTTTCCCCCTCCGCGCGGCGGCCATACTCGCGGCGTGGACGCTCCGCAGAGCCTCACCCTGGCCGCCATGGCTGGCTGCGCCGTGGCCAGCTTCTTTTTTGCGCTGGCGGAAACGGCCCTGTTCTCGCTGGGCAAACGCCAGGTCCGGCAGCTCGCGGCCCAGCAGCCCGCCCGCGCCGGGCGCATCGAACGGCTGCTCGCCGCGCCGCAGGACCTGCTCGCCACGATCGTCTTCGGCAACACCTTCGCCAACGCCGGGATGCTCGCGGGCGGGCTGTGGCTCGCGTTGAGCGGGCGCTGGTCGCTCTGGCCCACCGTGGCGGCGCTGTTCATCGTGGTGGTCGTCTTCTGCGAGGTGTGGCCCAAGACGCTGGCCGTGCGCCGCCCCGACGTGTGGGCGTTGCGCATCGCGCCGCTGCTCGGCCTCGCGCACCGCGTCACGCTGCCCTTCCGCCGGCTGGCGCAGGGGCTGAACAGTCTCCTCCTCCGGCTGCTGGTGCCCGCCAGCCTCAAGCCCCTGCCGCCCGTCAGCGAGGCCGATTACCAGGAACTGCTGGAACTGGCCCAGCAACAGGGCGCCCTCGCCGCCTCGGAGAAGGAAATCATCCTCCAGATCATCCGCCTCGACCACCGCACCGTGCGCGAGGTCATGCGCCCGCGTTCGCAGATGGCGTGCATTCCCGACGATCTCACCGTGCCCGAAATGATCGCGGCGGCCCGCCGGCACGGGTTCCGCCGGCTGCCGATGTATGACGAGTCACCCGAGACCATCGTCGGCGTCCTGAACACGCGCGCCCTGCTTCTCAATCCCGACGCCGACCTGTCCGAGGTGATCGAGTTTCCCTCGTTCGTGCCGCAGTCCATGAACCTGCTGCAACTGCTCCGCAGCCTGCAACGCCAGCAGCGCGGCATGGCCATCGTGCTCGATGAATTCGGCGGCACCGCCGGCATGGTCACTATCGAGGACATTCTCGAGGAGGTCATCGGCCCGATGCGCCAGGTGACGGCGGTCGGCGGCCGGATTGAACGGCTGGACGCGCGGCGCTGGCGGCTGGGCGGGGCGACGCGGCTCGACGATTTCCGCCGCGAATACCCCGCGCTCGGCGAGGTGGCGGGCGTGGAAACCGTGGGCGGCCTGCTCGTGCGGCTGCTCGAGGTGGTCCCCGCGCCCGGAGAATCAGCGGTGTTCCGCGGTCTCAAGCTGACCGCGGTGGCGGCGGATGAGCGGCGGGTGCTCGAGGTGCTGGCGGAGGTGGTGTCATGACCGGCGACGTGTTCAACGGCCTGCTGCTCGCGTTCTGCCTGGGCGTGTCGTTTCTGCTGTCCGGCATGGAGGCGGGCGTGTTCGCGCTGAGCCGGCTGCGGGTGCGACGGCTGGTGCGCACGGGGAACCGTTCCGCGCGGCTGTTGCAGGGCTGGCTCGACCACCCCGAGAATTTCCTCTGGACCATCTTCCTCGCGAACACGCTGCTGACCTTCGTCATTCTCGGCCTGCTGTTCGCGTGGCTCCACGCCGCCCTGCACCAGCACCACGGGTGGTTCGCGGCGGCCTTCGCGGGCGTGGTGTTCATCTTCTACGCGCTGGGCGACCTGCTGCCCAAGATGCTGTTCCAGAAATTTCCCAACCGCCTCTGCCTCGCGCTGGCCCGGCCCTTCCGCTTCCTGCACCTGGCCCTGCGCCCGCTGGTGGCGCTGGTGGAATGGGCTTCCGCGCGCCTGTTGAAATGGACCGGCGGGCAGGTCTTCCGCCCGCAGCTTTTCGGCAGCCGCGCCGAGTTCCGCGAGTTGATGCAGGAAACCGGCCAGGGCATCACCAGCGACGAACGCGCGATGGTCAATCGCGTCCTTGACCTCCAGAACCTCACCGTGCGCCAGGTCTGCATTCCGCTGGCCATCGCGGAGACCATCACTGCCGACGCGCCGTTGGCCACGCTGTTTGCCAAGGCCCGCGAGAGCCGGCACACCCGCTTCCCGGTCTGGGACGTGCGCGACCAGCGCCGCCGCATCGTCGGCCTGGTGGACCTGGACGTGGTCCTTTACCGGGCGGACGCCACGCCCGACCGGCGCGTGGGTGAGTTTGTGCAGCCAACGGTGTATCTGGACGAGCACCTGCGCGTGGAGGAGGCCATGCGCCGGATGCAGCGCGCCGGCCAGATGCTCGCCGTCGTCATGCGCGGCGACCGCGAAACGGGCATCCTGTCGCTCCAGGACGTGTTGAGCCAGGTGTTCGGGGAGGTGCGGCTCTGATGAACTGGGACTTCCTGCTGCTGGTGGCGTTGAAGCTCGTGGCCGTCGCGCTGCTCGTGCTGATGAACGGGTTCTTCGTGGCCACCGAGTTCGCGCTGGTCAAGGTGCGCTCCACCCAGCTCGAGAGCCTCGTGGCGCACGGCCACCGCCGCGCCCGCATGGCGCTGCACCTCACGCGGCACCTCGACGCCTACCTGAGCGCGTGCCAGTTGGGCATCACGCTCGCCAGCCTGGCGCTGGGCTGGATTGGCGAGCCGGTGTTCGCCGTCTTGTTGCAGCCGTTTTACGGGGCCTTCGGCATTGACGGTCCCGAGCACGCGGGGCTGCGGCACACGCTGTCCATCGGCGTCGGGTTCAGCATCATCACTTTCCTGCACATCGTCGTCGGCGAGATGGCGCCCAAATCCCTTGCCATCCGGCTGCCCAAGGAAATCTCCCTCTGGATCGCCTACCCGATGCACTGGTTCTACATCGTCATGTATCCTTTCATCTGGGTGCTGAACGAAAGCGCGCTCCTGCTGCTCCGGTGGATCGGCATCCAGCCCGCCAGCGAGACCCACGGCATGCACTCCGAGGAGGAACTGCGCCTGCTGTTCGACGCCTCGCAACGCCAGAGCGGCGGCACCGAGCTGGGCCGCGCCATTGTCCTCAACGCCCTCGACCTCCGCCACCGCGTCGCCCGCGAAGTCATGCGCCCCCGCCGCGAAATCGTCGCGCTCGACACCGGCGCCAGCCTTGCCGAGTGCCTCGAGGTCGCGGAGAAGACCCGTTACTCGCGCTTCCCGCTCTGCCCCGGCGGCGACCTCGACCGCACCGTCGGCGTGGTCCACATCAAGGACCTCTACGCGCTCCGGGAACGCGCCGCCACGGGCCGGGATTTGCTGCCCGTTGCCAAGAAGCTCATCTACGTGCCCGAGACCGCGCGGCTCGAGCGCGTGCTGCAACTCCTCCTCGACCGCAAACTCCACATGGCCGTCGTGGTGGATGAATTCGGCGGCACCGTTGGCCTGCTCACGCTCGAAAACATTCTGGAGGAACTCGTCGGGCAGATTCAGGACGAGTTCGACCAGGAGAAGCCGCTGCTCACGCGCGTCAACGAAACCACCTGGGACGCCGCTGGCGAACTGCCGCTGCACGACCTCGAGGCCATCGTCGGCGAACCGCTGGCCGACGGCCACCTCACCACCGCGAACGGCCTGCTCACCGAGCGGCTTGGCGGCTTTCCCAAGGTGGGCGACACCCTGAACGTGGGCGGCTGCCAGTTGCGCGTCGAGGAGACCGATGGGGTGCGCGTGGCCCGGCTGCGCATCACCCGCACGACGCCGCCCGACGCGGCGGCCGGCATTTGAATCCGGCCCCCGCCTCCATGCGCACGCTCCTCATCACCGGCACGGACACGGGCATCGGCGGTTCGCATGTGGCCGGCCAGCTTGCGTCTCGGTTTGCAGCGCGGGCGGCCTTGCTTACCCTTCCTGCGGCTCCTACATTTTCACCGTCCTATGAGCGCATTGGAAGCCGTTGAAGCGATTCTTCCCCAGTTGACGCGCGCGGAAAAAGCGCAGTTGCTGCGTTGGGCCGCCAGCGACTTGAGCGATGCGTTCCCGGGCATTGAAAGCCGTCCCGGCGTGTGCGGCGGCGAGCCGTGTGTCGTCCGCACCCGGATCCCCGTCTGGGTGCTCGAACAGGCCCGGCGGCTCGGCGTGTCGGAGGCGGATTTGCTCCGCTCGTATCCGACCCTCCGCGCCGAGGACCTCGCCAACGCCTGGGCCTATGTGCGTTCGCACCGCGACGAAATCACCCGCCAAATCCAGGAAAACGAGGCCGAGTGATGGCGCGGCTTTATTCCAACGAGAACTTTCCCCTGCCGGTCGTCGAGCACCTGCGCGGCCTCGGCCATGATGTCCTGACCATTCAGGAAACCGGCCAGGCGGACCAGGCGCTGTCAGACGTTGAGGTTCTGGCGTTTGCTGCCCGGGAACAGCGCGCGTTGCTCACGCTGAACCGCCGCCACTTCATCCGGCTGCATCAGGAAAATTCCCGGCACGCCGGCATCATCGTTTGCACCGTGGACGCGGATTTCGCGGGGCAGGCCGGGCGCATTCATCAAGCCATCGGCGCACAGGCGTCCCTTGTCGGCCAGCTCATCCGCGTCAACCGGCCCTGATTCGGCAAAGCGTTCTTTCGTTTTATCGCGCCTCACGCTGCCCATCATTTCGGCATTCAAAAATCATGCGCACGCTCCTCATCACCGGCACGGACACGGGCATCGGCAAGACCCGTGTCGTGGGCCTCATCGCGCGGCGGCTCGCGGAGCGGGGCCGCGTGCAGGTGGTAAAACCGGTCGAGTCGGGCTGCGCGGCGGGCCGTCCCGCTGATGCGCCGCTGGCGGCCGGCACCTGGGCGGAGTGGTTCACGCCGTTCGCGCTTCCGCAACCGCTGGCCCCGCTCGCGGCGGCGGCGGACGCGGGCGTCGAGCTATCGCTGCCCAAACTCGTTGCCGCCGTGCGCGCGCTGCCCGCCCGTGACTGGCGGGTGCTCGAAACCGCCGGCGGCATCGCCGTGCCGGTGGATGCGGACGGTTCCGACTGGGCTGATTTCGCCCGCGCACTGGCGGTGGATTACGTCGTTTGCGTGGTCGAGGACCGGCTCGGGGCCATCAATCAATCCCGGCTGATCGCCAGTTATTGCGCCGCAAAGGGACTGCGCAACGCGGGCCTGTGGCTCAATGCCGCGCGGGCGAACCCTGATCCCGCTGTCGCGGCTTCCAACCGCGCCGGCCTCGCGAACTGCGGTCTCCCGCTTTGGGGGGAAAGCGCGTTTGGCGATGCGAATGCGGTTCGCGTCCATGCGTGTCCTTTTTTGGGGGAGGCTTCGGCATGAGTTCGCCCGAACGTGTCTCCGAACGCGCGCGCGCGGCGTTGAGCGAACGCCGCGTCAGCGGCCTGCTGCGCCAACTGGAGCCGCGCCCGGCCCGTTCGCCGTGGCTCAACCTGGCGGACAACGATTACCTCGGCCTCGCCCGGGACCCGGCCGTCATTGCCGCGGCTGCCGAAGCGGCGCGGGAATGGGGCGCGTCCGCCAGCGCGTCGCCGCTCATCACCGGCTGCACGGAGTTGCATGACCGGCTTGAGCGCGCGCTGGCCGCGTGGCACGGCTACCCGCACGGCCTGGTCTGGAACTCCGGGTTCGCCGCCAACGCCGCCGTGCTGAGCCTGCTGCCCCGGCGCGGCGACGTGGTATTTGCGGACCGCCTGATTCACGCCAGCATGATCGCGGGTCTGCTCCGTTCGGGCGCGCGGCTGCAGCGGTTTCCGCACAACGACCTGGCCAGCCTGCGGACCGCCTTGGCGGAGGAGTCCGGCGGCGACCGCACCGTGTTCGTCGTCACCGAAAGTGTTTTCTCGATGGACGGTGACGGCCCCGACCTGCGGGTGCTGGCCGGGCTGCGCCGGGAGTTCGGCTTTTTCTGGGTGCTCGACGAGGCGCACGCGACCGGCTGGTTCGGCGCGAACGGCGCGGGCGCGCTCGAGGCACAGGGCTGTCTCGGCGAACCGGATGTGCTGGTCGGCACGCTCGGCAAGGCGCTCGGTTCGCAGGGGGCCTACACGTTGTTCCGCGACGGCGCGCTGCGCGAATGGCTGCTGAACGAGGCGGGAGAGTTCGTTTATTCCACGTATCTGGCCCCGCCGGCCGTCGGGGCCGCGCTCGCCGCTCTCGAACGGGTGCGCGAACTCGCCCCCGAACGGGAATCGTTCCCCGCGCTTTCCCGGTCGTGGCGCGCGGCAATGCGGGCGGCCGGGACGGAGGTGCCGGAGGGCGATTCGCCCATCGTGCCGGTGCCGCTGGGTTCGGCGGAGCGCGCGGTCCAGGTGCAACAAGCCCTGCGCGAACGCGGGTTCCGCGTTTCCTGCATCCGCCCGCCGACGGTGCCCGCGGGCACGGCGCGGTTGCGGGTCTCGCTGCGGCGGGGGTTGACGGAACAGCAGCGCGACGCCTTTGCCGCCGCGCTGGGGGAGGCGTTGTCATGCGCGTAACGTGGATTGGCGGCTGGGGCGTGGCCCCCGAAGCGTTGCGCCCGCTGGCGGAAAAGTATTTTCCCGGTTCGCAACACACCTTGCTGGCCCCGGTTCCTGGGGTGACGACCAACCCACCGGGTGCCGATGCGGACCTGACCATTGCCTGGTCGCTCGGCGCGTGGCGTGTGCTGGAGGCGGCGTCGCGGGGGCGGGAGTTTTCCGGTATGGTGCTGCTGTTTGCGCCCTTCGTGGCGTTCCCGGCCGAGGCGGGTTACGGCGGGAAATGCAGCGTCACGCAGGTGAAGTTTCTCCGGCGCTGGCTGCTGCGCGAGCCGCCCGCGGCGCTGGCGGATTTTTACCGGCGGGCGGGCCTCGAGTGGATGGCGGCTCCGCCCGGCCCGACCGACGCGCCGTTGCCCTACGACCTGCCCGATTTGCTGGAGGGACTGGATCGCCTCGCGGAGGAGCCGTCGCCCGCGTTGCGGGACTTCGCCACGCGCGGTCTGCCGCGCAACTGGCAGGCGTTTGTGGGCGATGAGGATCCGTTGCTCGAGGCGGAGACGGTGCGGCGTTCGTTGCCCGGCTGCGTCCGCCTGCGCGACGCGGGGCATGACCTGCGCGCGTTGCTGCGCGAAAGCGGCGTCTTGTCAGTCTGAGGGCACCGGGCCGGCCAGTTCATGCCGCACGAGGGCCAGCGCGCAAATCGCGGCGGTGTCGGCCCGGAGCACGAGTGGTCCGAGGGAAATGGGCTGTGCGCCGGTGGCCCGGATGGCGGCGTATTCGTCCGGCGTGAAATCTCCTTCCGGCCCGATCCACACGAGCGCCGAGCGCGGCGGTCGTCCGGTGGCGCGACCGTGGTCCGCAACGACCGTTCGCAGGTCGCGCGCGTCGCGTTCCAGCGAGGCCACCAGCGCGAGGTCCGCCGCGGGTGGCCGGGTAAGCAGTTCCTTCAGGGAAACGGGCGGCACGATTTCCGGCAGCCAAGGCGAGCCGCATTGCTTGACGCTTTCGATGGCGATCTGCCGCCACTTCTCCACCTTGGCCGGCGCTTCGGCGGGACGCACCTGCACCACAACGCGTTCGCTCAACACCGGCACGATCCGCGCAGCCCCGAGTTCGGTGGCCTTCTGCACGATGGTGTCAAAGGCCGCGCCCTTCGGGATGGCCTGCGCGAGGGTGAGCGCGACGGGCGGGGCGGGGCGTTGGACGCGGGATTGCACGGCGACGCGCACGGCGCGGCGGGTGGCGGCGGCGACGCGGCATTCAAGCACGGCGCCCGCGCCGTCGAGCACGGTGAGCGCGTCGCCAGGAGCGAGGCGGAGCACCTGCGCGGCGTGGCGGGCCTCGCGCTCGGGCAGGTCGAAAACGTCGGCGCGGCAGACCTCGGGCGGGGCGAAGAAGCGGCGCATGACGACGGCGGTTATTTGAAGAACCGCTTGGCCTTCTCGAAGAAGCTCTGCGCGAGCGGGCTTTCCTTGCCGTTGCACAGGGCGGCGAACTCCTCGAGCTTGCGGCGTTGCTCGCCGGTGAGATGGGTTGGCACTTCGACGTTCACGCGGACGTGCAGGTCGCCCTGACCGTAGCCCTGGATGTTTTTCAGGCCGCGGCCCTTGAGGCGGAAGATGGTGCCGGACTGCGTGCCGGCGGGCACCTTGACCGTGGCCCGGCCCTCGAGCGTGGGCACCTCGATTTCCCCGCCGAGCGCCGCGCGCGGAAACGAGATCGGCACCTCGCACAGCAGGTCATCGCCTTCGCGGTGAAACACGTCGTGCGGCTTCACGCGCAGCACGACGTAAAGGTCGCCGGGCGGCCCGCCGCGCACGCCGGCGTCGCCGTTGCCGCTGGAGCGGAGGCGGACGCCGGTGTCCACGCCGGCGGGAATGTTGAGCTTGATGGTGGAACTTTTTTCGCGCACCCCCGCGCCCCGGCACGAGCGGCAGGGTTTTTCGATGACGCGGCCCGCGCCCTGACAAGCGGGGCAGGTTTGGGCGATGCTGAAGATGCCACGCGAGGTGAGCACCTGACCGCGGCCACCGCAGGTCGGGCAGGAACGGACCTTCGAGCCTTCCTCGCTGCCGGAGCCATGGCAGGCGTCGCAGCGTTCGTTCTTGGTGACGGTGATTTCCTTTTCGCAGCCGCGCGCGGCTTCCTCGAGGGTGATCTCCAGGTCGTAGCGCAGGTCATCGCCCCGCTGCGGGCCGGTGGGGTCGTTCCGGTTGCCGAAGAATTCGTCAAAGATGCTGCCCGACCCGCCGCCGAACACTTCGCGGAAGATGTCGAACGGATCGTGGAACCCGCCGCCGCTGAAGCCGCCGCCACCGCGCCCGGCACGGCTGCGCGGATCGAAGGCTGCGTGGCCGTATTGATCATAGGCGGCGCGCCGCTGCGGGTCGCTCAAAACCTCATAGGCCTCGCCCAGCTCCTTGAATTTTTCCTCGGCCGCCTTGTCGCCCGGGTTTTTGTCCGGGTGATACTTCACGGCGAGCTTGCGGTAGGCTTTTTTGATTTCCTCCGCGTCCGCGGAGCGCGGGACCCCGAGCACCTCGTAGTAGTCGCGTTTGGCCATGAGTGGGTGGGGCGACGTCAGGCGTTGCCGTTGCCGGGAGCCTTGGCGACGACGACGGTGGCGGGCCGGAGCAGGCGTTCGCGGAGGCGGTAGCCCTTGCGCAGTTGCTGGGCAACGTGGCCGTCGGGGTGGTCGGCGGTTTCGATTTGCGAAACCGCCTCGTGCAAATTCGGGTCAAAGGCCTTGCCGGCGGCGTCCACCTCCTCCAACCCGGCCTCGGTGAGGACGGCGCGCAGTTGCTGCTGGATCATGGTGACGCCGGTCAGCAGCGACTGGGCGTTTTCCGGCTTGCCGGTTTGCGCAGCGGCGAGGGCGGCGTCGAAATTGTCGAGCACGGGCAGGAGCTTCTGCAGCAGCGCCTCGTTGGCGAATTTGACGGCTTCCTGGCGCTCGCGGGCGGCGCGCTTCTTGAAGTTGTCAAACTCGGCGGTCGCGCGCAGCAGCCGGTCCCAGTGTTCCGCGGCCTTGGCGGCCTGCGCCCGGAGTTCCTCGACCTGTTGCGGCGTCAACGCGGGTTCGTGGGGTGTCGGGCCCGCCTGGGCCGCGGCGTTGGGCGCAGTGGCGGGTGCGGGATTCGGCGGGTTGGCCGGGGCCGCGGGCGGCGTCCCCGCGTCGGACGCGGCGGCCGGCGTCTGGTCATCCGTGTTTTTTTTGCGCGAGAACATAGCCAATCGGACGGCCAGAATAACGGAAGCGGGGCGTCCCGGCAACCGTGGCGACAGGTCGGCGCGTGACCATGCCTGCCGGGGCGGGCGGACGGGCGCATCTCGGTTTTTTACAGGATTGAAGGCGGAGGGTGGTTGTCATGACTCCAGCTTACCCGGAACGATCTCGT